>JAYTTN010000001.1:0-10985 GCA_043745295.1 Fimbriiglobus sp.
AGCGACGGTTCTTTCCTAAAGACCGTCGCTCACGCTTCCGGCTCGGAACGAAACGAATATGCCACTTCCTGGCGGTCGCGGCTCGCTGATGACCCTCACCCCCCTCGGCGACCAAGCCGTACTCGCGTACCTGCCGAGCGAACCGGAAGCCGTCCGGTTCGCCGCCGCCGTCCGCGCCGCGAATCCGCCGTGGCTGCACGACGTGGTACCCGCCTACGCCTCCGTCGGGGTGTTCTTCGACGCCGACGCCATCCGCTGTGCCGCCGTCGTCGCGTGGCTCCGGGAATTGACCGTCCTCCCGCGAGCCGAAACGCCGGGCACCGCCCACACGATTCCCGTCTGCTACGAGTTCGCCCCGGATTTGCCCCGCGTGGCCGACCACTGCCGGCTTTCGCCCGACGACGTGATCCGCCGGCACGCCGCGACCGAGTACACCGTTCACGCCATCGGGTTCGTGCCGGGGTTCCCGTACCTCGGCTACCTGCCGGCGGAGCTGTGCGGCGTGCCCCGGTTGCCGTCGCCGCGGGTGCGGGTGGAACCCGGCAGCGTCGGGTTGACCGGCCGGCAGACGGGCCTGTACCCCCTGCCCCGCCCCGGCGGGTGGAACCTGATCGGCCGCACGCCGCTGACGGTGGTGGACGTGGCGGACGGCTTCTTCCCGCTCCGCGTCGGCGACCGCGTCCGCTTCACCCGCATCGACGCCGCCGAGTTCCACCGCCTGACCGGTAATCGGTGCGAGGCTCCCGAGTGACTATCCGGCCATGCGGTTCAGCACCTCGATGCCGCCAGCATGCGTGCGAACTCCCGTAGGACGGTTCAGACGGCGTTCAGGATCTCCTCGGCGCGGTACTGGCTGGCCTTGATCCCTTCCAGATTGGAGAGCAACCGGCGCAGCACCTCTTCCTTCGTGCCGGAGAGGGTGTAGCCCATCTGTTTGGCGATCTCTTCAACGGCCGGCTTGGGGAGTTCGCGGATCGGCTCGAAACTGGACCGGAGTTCGGCAACCGTGGCGTCCTTCGAGTCACGAAGGCGGGTCAGCGCCTCGACGCTTTCCGTCACCTTCGCGGGATCCACGAGGGGCGGGGCGGCGGGCAGAGCATCCGCCGTCGGCGTCAGCAGTTGCCGCACGCGGTCGAGGATCTCGTCTTTCCCGCCCGACAGCTTCCCGCGGAACTCGCGGAGGATGTCCTTCAAGTGCGGCACCGTCATGGCGCGGAAGTCGGCCGTGACCGATTCGGCTGGTTCCCTGCCGGCCCGGACGGCCCGGATGCGGTCGATCACACCGGACACATCCGCGGCCGGAACCCGAGCGGCCGTCGGGGCGCGGGCCGCACGGATCGCCTTGAGGAACTCGCTGACCTTCTGGTCCGGCGACTCGCGGAAAGCGGCGGCCACCGAATCGATCTCGCCCGTAGCCGTCTTGTGCAGTCCGAAAGCGAAGGCGTTGCGGAGGTGATCCAGCATCGCGGCCAGTTCGTGCGTGGTCATCGCATCATCCTCTGTCGGAGTTCGGCGGCGACGGCGGCGAACACACCCGCCCCGCCGTCCGCGCCGGTCACGATCCCGCGTTCCGGGTCGGCAGCGAGCGTGGAGGCGGACACCACCTCCTTGAACAACACGTCGCCGCCGCAGTGCAATTTAACCAATTCCCGGAGCTCGTCATAGCTCTCCTGGTCGGCCTTCACCGGTTTGCCCTTGATCTTACGGACGTGACTGGCAACCACCCCGATCACCGCCGCCGGGCACAGTGGGCCAAAGCGTTTCAGCCAGGACACCGTTCGCGGCACGGCGTCCATCGAGCCGGGGTCCAGGCGGGTCGGGATCAGGACGTGGTCGCTGCAAAAGATGGCGTTTACCACGGAGACCGTGACTCTCGGCGGACAGTCGAAAATCACGAGGTCGTAGGCCTCGAAGAGCGCCGGCTGGTGGAAGTGCGCGAGGAAACGGAACCGCGGGTCTTCCTTCTGATCGACGAAGAAGCGGGCTTGGAGCTGGAATTCGTCCGCGTCGAGGGATTCGCTCGACAGGATCACTTTCGCCTGGGGCACCCGGTTCATGGGGACCGTCAGCCGCGCCAACAGGGTCGGGTCCGGGGGCACGTTCGACAGGAGTTGCCCGACCCCGCCATCGTGCTGTTTCTGGAGGTCGATCAGTTGGCGGTCAACGGACGCCTCGCCGAGGGTTCCCTGGAAGTCGATGTCCACCAGCAGGACGCGGAGCGGCTGCTTGTCCAACCCGAACGCGGCGGCCAGATTCGCCGCCAGAGTGGTCTTGCCCACCCCGCCCTTCAGGTTGAGGACGGTGAGGAAGTTGGTCGGCCGCTGCCCTTTCATCACGAACTGCGGCCTCGGGACGATGCACTCCCGCTGCCACAACTTGCCCTTCGATTCGACGGACAACAGGTGGTCCCATCGGTCGCTCGCCACCTTCGCGTCCTGTCGCGCCGCTTCCAGTTCGTCCTTCGTCTTGTCCAACTCGTCGCTGACCTGCTCCTCCCCCAAGGCTCGCTTCCAGCCGAACAGGATGAACACGAAGAACCCGGCCAGCATCGCCATGAAGACGAGACTCTGCGCCTCGGGTGCCATTGCGCCGAACCAACTTGACAGCCTGTGCGCGAAGGGAACGAGTTGGAGCAGGGCCGCGACGACGACGACCAGCAGAAGCAGGTACACCACCTTCATGAAGGCGGAGGCACGGCGGACGCGCTTCCACGCCGCGTCGAACATTTTCGGAACCTTGTCAAGCATTGCGGCCTCTGGTCGGACTGTCCAAATTGTACACACTTCACCCGGCCATCTCGGTGAGCACCGCGATGCCGCGGTGCAGGGTCTCGTCGGTGGCCGCGTAGCTGATGCGGAAGTGCGTGTCCCGGCCGCTGAACACCCCGCCGGGGATGACCAGCAGGTTGTGCCGGACGGCGTCCGCGACGAACTCGGTCCCGGTGCGGCCGGCGGGCACCTTCGGGAACAGGTAAAACGCCCCGCCGGGCCGCTCGAACTCGTACTTCCCCGTCAGCCCGGCCGCCAGCAAGTCGCGCTTCCGCTTGTAATCCGCGACGATGCCGGTCACGTCGTACTCCACCGCCGCGAGGCCGGCCCACTGCACGACGCTGGGCGCGCAGACGAACGTGGACTGCTGCAACTTGATCATCTGTTCGATGATCGCCGTCGGGCCGTGGGCGTAGCCGAGCCGCCAGCCGGTCATGCCGCAGGTCTTGCCGAACCCCTCGATCACCAGCAGGTTTTCGTCGAACTCGGCCGGACTCCGGGCCGCCGCGTCGTAGTGGAACGCCTTGTAAATCTCGTCCGACACGAGCAGGATGTTCCGCGCGCGGGCGAACGCGGCCAGCCGCTTCATGGCCTCCGGCGACACCACCGCGCCGGTCGGGTTCGACGGGCTGCACAGCAGGATCATCTTCGTCCGCGGGGTGCAGGCCGCGATCAGCTTGTCCGGGTCGATCTGGAACGACGGGTAGGTGTCCACGCCGACGAAGACCCCGCCGGCCAGCTTCACCATGTTCGGGTACATGACGAAGTACGGGTCGGCGGCGACCACCTCGTCGCCGGGGTTGACGACGGCCAGGACCGCCAGCGCCAGCCCGCCGCTGGTGCCGCTCGTGACGAGCAACGCGCGGTCGGGGTGCGGGTACTGCTTCCGCACGTCGGCGAGCAACCGCTCCCGAAGTTCCGGGATGCCTTGCGTCAGCGTGTATCCGTTCTTGTTCGACCGGATGGCGTCGATGGCGGCCTGCTTGATCGCGTCCGGCACGTCGAAGTGCGGCTGCCCGATGCTCAGGTTGATCGGATCCTTCAGGCTGCGGCCGAGTTCGAACACCTTGCGGATGCCGGACACCTCGATGGCGTTGGCTCGATCGGCGATGATGGCGGACAGGGGCATGGGGGAACTCGGAAAGGGGAATAAAGCCATCAAGAGGCCCGCAGAGGACGCAGATTGGGACGCAGATGAAGCCATGATCAGAGTCAGCATAAATCCGGGTCTGATCTTGCCTTCATCATGGTTTTTTGTCTGCGTCGTCTGCGGGCCTCTGAATTCGAACGCGCCGCCTGCTCACCGTTCGTACTTGAGCGGCTGCACGGGGACCGTCAGGTCGGTGGCCAGGCCGTCGGCGTACTTGGTCGTCTCGTTGCGGGCGTCGAAGGCGGCGGCCAGCGCGCGGCACTCCCGGTCCAGCCAGGCGAAGACGGTCGGCACGGCCGCCTTGCCGGTCTCGGTGTGGCACGGGTGGTCGGTCGGCACGCGGAGGGCGACGGCCGCGCGGCCGCTCTCGCCCAGGCGGTGCAGCAGCAGCCGCGATTCGCGGAGGAAGCCGTAGAGGGTGTTCGGGCAAGTGCTGGCCAGCGCCGTCGGCAAGTGGCGGGCGAACAGCTGCGTGCCGCGATCCAGGTTGCCCGTCAGGGCCAGGAAGCGGATGTGGTCGTCCACGTTGCCGACCATCCCCGGCTTGCGGGCGATCATCGGGTAGCCGGTCTTGTGGTAGGCCATCGCCGTGTCGAGCCGCTTCAGCTTGAACAGGATGCCGAGGAGCCGGCCGTAGGTGCGGTGCGGCACGCTGTTGCACGTCATCTTGAGGCTGAGGATCGGCTCGGCGGCGGCGACCGCCTGCTCCGGCCGGCCGCAGAAGCTGTGGTAGCGGATGAGTTGGTCTTGCACGCACGCCGCGCAATTGCTCAGCGAATCCCGCTTGGCCTTCACGAACCGCTTGTGCGCCTCGACGGCCGCCGCCTTGTCGCCCATCGTCATCGCCACGTCCTCGCTCTGGTCGTGGTAGGCGTGCAGGGTGCTGCCCCACGCCTTGTGGCGGAGTTTCATGTCGGCCATCATCGCGCGGATTTGCGGCTTCCCGAACTGCGGGAAGTCCGGCATCTGGCCGACCACCCACTTGTACCGCCAGAGCAGGGAGAAGTGCGTGTCGCCGTCCGGGTCGAACCGCGCCGGGTCGGCGTCGTACCGCGCCAGGCACCACGAGTACGCCACCAGCATGATGTCCGGCTGGCCGGCGAAGGAGGCCGCCTGGATCAGCTCGAAGCGGGCGCGAAACGCCGCGTCGTCGTCCCGGTGGGTGTCGGCGATCCGCACCGCCTCGTCGATCATCGCCACCTTCGCCGGCCCGTCCTCCAGGTCCTTGGCGTCGTCCAACAGGCGGTCGATGTCGTCGGTGTGGCTGGGCATAGGCGGGTCTCGCGGTGGTGCTTCGACATATTGTAAGGCGGATGTCATCCGAAGACCCCACCCCCCGGCCCCCTCCCCGTTCCGGAGAGGGGGTGTTCAACAGGACATCGCGGTTCTCTGTTCCCCGTGGGTTTGCCACACCACGGGGGTTTCGCCGCCACGCTTCCCGCTCGAACACCCCCTCTCCATTTATGGGGAGGGGGACGGGGGGTGGGGTCTTTCAAAACCCAAACACCCACGGCCCTTGCGGGCCGGGTTCGCCGAAATCCATCCGCCCCTGCTACGGAGTTTGCAAACGCGCACGCCGCCGGGTAAGTTGTAACTATCGGTTCCACGTCTCCCGGAGGGTCCGCCATGCCCCGCCCCGAAGAATCGGCCCCCGCGCCTGCCACCGACGAACTGCCGGACGGCGTTGTGCTGCTCGAAGACCCGACCGAGCCGGACGAGGAGTTCTGGCAGCTCTACTCGCCGAACTTCGAGATGCCGATCGGGTGGGTCGCCGGCATCCTGGTGGTGGCGCTCATGTTCGCGGCCGTGGTCGCCATCGTGGCGCTGGCCAACCGCGAGGCGGACAAGTCCGGCGTGCCCATCATCCTGTCGCCGGACGGCGGGGACGACGACGCCGGGGATGGCAAACTCGGCGGCGGCGGGCAGGAGAACCCGAAGGTCGTCGCCGACTTCAGCACGCCGGTGACGAAGGAAGACATTAGCGCCGTGCTTCCGGACAACCTCACGTTGCCGGAGGTGAAGGAGGAATTGACCAAGAAATTCCAGGCCGAAGACCCCGACTCCCAGGTGGCATTCACCGACAAGAACGCGGCGGCCTACGGCAGCCTGGCGGACGACATCCAGAAGAAGATGCTCGGCATCGGCGGGAAGAAGGGGTCGGGCGGCGGGCCGGGGAGCGGCGACGGGCCGAACCAGCCCGGCGACGGGAAGGGGGTGAACGGCAGCCGCGCCCGGTCGCTGCGGTGGGTGCTGGTGTTCCGCACGAGCAGCGGCCGGGACTACCTCGACCAGCTCGCCGCCATCGGCGCGGAGGTCGCCGTCCCCATCCCGCCGGACAACAAGGAACTCATCCTGTTCAAGAACCTGAAGAACCCCGGCAAGGGCGAGCGGATGACGCAGGACCAGCTCATCCGCCTGTCCGGCCAGATGCAGTTCTCGGACATCAAGCGGGAGTCGGTGGAAGCGGTCACCGACGCTCTCGGTGTCAACTTCCGACCGAGTTCGTTCTGGGCGTTCTTCCCGAAGGGGGCCGAGGACGAACTGGCCAAGCTGGAGAAGGGGTACAACAACCGCCAGCCGGAAGACATCGCCGAGACCAAGTTCCGCGTCGAGATGGTCGGCGGGCGGTACCGGTTCGTGGTGTCCGAACAGAAGTTGAGGCGGTAACTGTTTATGGTAGTCCGCACCCTCCGGGTGCGGGTCAGGCTGTGGACCCGCACCCGGAGGGTGCGGACTACCTTGTCCCCACCACCGGATTTCCTTCATGCGCCGGCTGCTTTTGTGGGCGTGGGAACGCACCTTCGGGCCGGAAATCCGTCGCGTGGAAGCCGACGCCACCACCTACCGCAACTCCCCGGCCGGCCACCAACTCGATTCCAAGACCGTCATCGTCTTGCTCACTGTCGCCGCCGCGCTGACGGCGCAGAACTTCACCTCGCACCCGTCCGACCTGCAACCGGCGGTCGGGTTCGTCGCCCGGCAACTCGGCGGCGCGGAGGTCGCCGACGCCGCCACGGAATGGCTGCGGGACCGCTCCGCCACCCAACTCGGCCGGCTGACGTGGTGGGCCTGTTCCGCTTACGCCACCTACGTCGTCATGCCGCTGCTGGTCATCGTTTTCGTCCTCAAGGAGAAGCCGACCGACTACGGACTGAAGGTCCGCGGCTGGCATCACGGGTGGAAGATCTACCTCGTGTTCGTCGCCGTCATGGTGCCACTGGTCTGGGTCTTCTCGGCCGAGGCGCGGTTCCAGGCGTCGTACCCGTTCTTCAAAATCCGGTCGGCGGACGAGATCGGCCCGGACTTGCTGCGGTGGGAAATCCTCTACGCGCTCCAGTTCGTGGCGCTGGAGTTCTTCTTCCGCGGGTTCATCGTCCACGGGACGAAGCACCAGTTCGGCGCGTACAGCGCGTTCGTGATGACGGTGCCGTACTGCATGATCCACTTCGGCAAGCCGATGCCGGAGTGCGTGGCCAGCATCGTCGCCGGCGTCGCGCTGGGGCTGATGAGCTTGGCCACCCGCAGCGTCTGGCTGGGCGCAGCGCTTCACGTGTCGGTGGCCTGGGGTATGGACATCTGCGCGCTATCCCGGCGCGGCCTGCTGTGACGGCCGGAGGTGTCTGCAATAACGGTGGTATCACGAGTCGGAATCACCGGCCAAGCTCGGTTTTCGCACCGGAGGTGCGGGAGAAGTTAGCCAGGGGTGCAGCGCAGCGGAACCCCTGGTTCGCGTTGCGAAATGACCGGAGTCCCGGAGGGACGACAGATTCTGCCGCCGCTCCGCGGCTCGCGTGTTTTCACTCCGCCACCAGGGGTTCCGCTCGCTCTGCTCGCTCACCCCTGGCTAACTTCTTCCGCACCTCCGGTGCGAAATTCGAGGAGAGCCAACGAGTTCTCGCCTTGCAACCCAGGGGCAGCACAGGGATTGCCCGCACGCGGAATAGCCGGGTGGCTTCGCGTGCCGGAAATCACCCGAATCCCGAAGGCCCACAGACCGAGGGTGGCCGCCGGCGCGACGCCGCCGGTCCGCAGCGTCTCGCAGAACTTGAAGTCGAGCAGAGGGATACTCGTCGCCAGCGCCCAGGCGATCAGCACCGCCAGCGTCCGCGGGTCGGGGATCGCCCGGCGCGGATCGGTCGCCAGACTGCGGCACACCAGCCCGGCGACGAACGGCGCGACGATGGCGTAGTAGTGGAAGTGCGACACCGGCACCACCAGCAGCATGACGGCGATCAGGCAGCCGAAGAACACCAGCCAGTCGCTCGGCGTCGGCCGCCGCCGTCGAAGCCGCTCACCGGCCGCGACCGTGACCAGAATCGTCAGGCCACTGAGGAGCCAGTGCCGGCGGCGGGTGTCCGCGTCCGGCGTGTCCGGCCGGGTCGCCACATCGGGGTAGCGCCAGTAGTGCAACGTGGCGACGAACGACTGGCTGTCCTTCGCCGTCATGTTGTGCAGCTCCTTCGCCAGCAGCTTGTCCTCGGCGGACAACTCGCCGGCGTCGAACAGCCCCGGCGCGACGACCAGTTGCAGGAAGCGCAGGTTCTGCTCCACGGCCCCCGTCGGCCCCCACAGGAGCGCCGGCAGGACCAGCAACAATACGGCTGTGCCGCCGACGTAGCCGATGGCGGCGCGCCACTCCCGCCGAACCATCGGGAACAGCACGAGCAGCGCCGGAAACACCTTCAGGCAGGCCGCCGCCGCGAACCACGCCCCGGAGCGGATCGGTTTGGCCCGGATCGCCGCCGCGAACGCCGCCGCCAGGATCGCTACCAGGACGATGTTCGCCTGCCCCCGCGCGAGGGTGAAGCCGAGCGCCGCCACGCACAAGTCGAAGGGGAGCAGCCGCGCGTACCACCAGCGGCGGGACCACGGGATCGCGGTCGGCAGGCAGACCGTCGCGAACGTGTGCAGGGCGTAGCCGAGGAGCAGCAGGCCGACGGCGTACCAGATGACCACGCCGACGGGGTACGGCAAGTAGCCGGCGCGGTCGGCCCCGGCGGGCGGGTCGGCCAGCGGCAGGAACAGCAGGACAAACGGCGGCGGGTAGACGTAGTGCCAGTCGTTGTCGTCGGCGGTGCGGTACGGGTCGCCCCCGTCGCGGACGGCCCAGGCGGCGCGGGCGTACACGCCGTAGTCTGTCTTCCGCGTGGTGAGGTACGCCGAGCGGAGCAGCGTGACGCCGCCGAAGGCGACGACCAGCAGGCCGAGCAGCGCGACGGACGCTTTTTCCCAACCGTACAGTGGGCGGTCGGCGGGCGACGGGGGCGACGGGATGTGCATGGCGGCGGATGCTAACCGACCGCCCGCCGGCAGGGGAAGGCGGAGTGCCGAGCCGCGATCCCGCCTTGTCGGCCCAGGAGGTCGGACTATGCTAACTGTCTTCCATTATCCCACCCGAACCCTTGAAAGACGCCCCATGTCCATCGACAAGAGCCTGAAGCGGAAGGTCGGCGGCACGCGGAACCGGTGCGTGCTGACCCGCGTCGAGCGAATTCTGAAGATGCAGGAGGCGGGGCGGTTCGTGCCGGGCCAAAGTCCGTTCGGCCTGCCGAAGACCCGCGTCCAGAAGATCATCCTGAAGAAGAAGGTGAAGAAGGAAGCCGAGGGCGAGGCGGCCCCGGCCGACGACAAGAAGAAGAAGTGAGTTGGGTCGGAACCGAAGCGGCCGCGTTCGCCAACCGGTGAGCGCGGCCGTCGTCGTTTCGGCAGCTACGGTCGCCCTCCCGGCCAGTGCCATACACTGATCCGCGTCGCATCCGTCTCGCGGGGTCGCGCATGGCCACCGTCCTCATCGCCCTCGGGTCCAACCTCGGCGACCGCAAAGGCAACCTGGATACGGCCGTCCGCCGCCTCCGGGCCGAGCCGGGCATCCGCGTCCGGCAGGTGTCGTCGTACTACGAAACCGACCCGCTCGACGCCCCCGGCGAGCAGGGGAAGTACCTGAACGCCGCCGCCGAACTGGACACCGACCTCGGCCCCCTGCCCCTCCTCCGCCGGCTGCTGGAGATCGAACACGACCTCGGCCGCCTCCGCACCGTCAAGAACGGCCCCCGCTCGCTCGACCTGGATCTGATCTTCTACGACCGGATGGTGATGGACGAGTCGGACCTGATCGTCCCGCACCCGCGGCTGCACGAGCGGGCGTTCGTCCTCGTCCCTCTCGCAGAGATCGCCGACGACGCCGTCCACCCGGTGCTGGACCGCACCGTCGCCGAGTTGCTCGCCGGCGTGGACCGAGCCGGCGTGACGCTCTATCAGCCGCAACAACTGCTCCGCCGGCGCGAGTTGATCGGCCAGCGGGCGGCCGTCACCGGCAGCAGTTCCGGCATCGGCCGGGCCATCGCCGCCGGGCTTGCCGACGCCGGGGCCGCGGTCGTCGTCCACGGCAAATCGCCGGACAAACTCGCCGCCGCCGTCAAATACGTCTCCGGGTTCGGCAGCGTCACCGCCACCGCCGCCGACCTGACCCATCCCGAAGATCTGGACCGCTTGGCCGCCGAGATGTGGGGCGACGGCCTCGACATTCTGGTCTGCAACGCCGGCGCGGACACCCTCACCGGCGACGCCGCCAAGTGGTCGTTCGAGCAGAAACTCGACGCGCTGCTGGCCGTCGATTTGAAGGCCACCATGCGGCTGAGCCGGGCCGTCGGCGCGAAGATGAAGCACCGGGGTCGGGGCGTCATCCTCACCGTCGGCTGGGACCAGGCCGAGACGGGCATGGAAGGGGACAGCGGACAACTGTTCGCGGCGGTCAAAGGGGCGGTGATGGCGTTCACCCGCAGCCTGGCGGTGTCGCTCGCGCCGGCGGTGCGGGTGAACTGCGTCGCGCCGGGGTGGATTCGCACGGCGTGGGGTGAGACGGCTTCGGACGACTGGCAGCAGCGGGTGCGGAAGGAGACGCCGCAGCGGGTGTGGGGCCTGCCGGAAGACGTGGCGGCGGCGGCCGTCTGGCTGGCCTCGCCGGGGGCCAGGTTCGTCACCGGCCAGACGATCCGCGTCAACGGCGGCGCGGTGCGGGGGTGAGTTTGCGAGCCGCGACCGCCGGGGAGTGGTATTCTGTCCGAGCC
>JAYTTN010000002.1:0-10984 GCA_043745295.1 Fimbriiglobus sp.
CCACGACTCCGAACGGTCGATAGCGAGAAGTGTTCAGCGACTGCCTTGCGGTCGCGGCTGACCCGTTACAATCCGCGTTCGTATACTCCCTTCACACCCCCGGCCGGATCGTTTCGCACGAGGTGCCCTCCATGACCCGCTTCGCCGCCGCCCTGCTCGCCCTCGCTATTGCCGTCGCGGTCGGGACCGCGCAGCCGCCCACCGCCGAATCGGTGAAGCCGCTGTTCGACAAGTACAAGGCCGAGCGCGAGGAAGCCGGGAAGACGTTCAGTAAGGAGGAGCTGGCCGGCGCGGACGAGCTGGCGGCGAAGGCGGCCGACGCCCTGAAGGCGGACAACTTCGTCGCCGCCGAGCGGCTCGTCCGCGACGCCCGCTGGCAGGTGCCGTTCGTCCCGACCGGCCTGCCGGACCACGTCAGCCGCGTCCTCGGCGTCGGCCGCCTGCGGCACGGCGACAAGGTGAACTTCCTGTCGTACAGCTCGGACGGCGGGCGGCTGGCGTCGGCGTCGAAGGACGGCACCGTGCGGGTGTGGGACGTGGGCAACGGCCGCGAAGTGCTGGCGTACCGCGGTCACGAGGGCGACAAGCCGGCGGCAGATGCCAAGGTGAAGGCGGAGTTGTCTTCCCCGGTGGCGGTGGCGTACAGCCCGGACGGCGGCTGGATCGCCTCGGCCGGCCTGACCGAAATCCACGTCTGGGACGCGGCCACCGGCAAGAAGTTGCACACCTTGAAAGGCCACAAGGGGCCGCTCCGCGCCATCGCCTTCGGCAAGGACAAGAACACCCTGGCGTCCGGCGGGGACGACAAGAAGGTGTGCGTGTGGGACGTGACCAAGGAGAAGATCGTCGCCACCGCCGACGAGCAGGCCGGGATTGTGAACGCCGTCGCCTTCAGCTCGGACGGCAGCCTGCTGGCGGCGGTGAACGGCGGCGGCACGGCCACCGTGTATGCGTTCGCCGATGGGGCGTTGAAGCTGAAGTACGGCGGGAGCGTGTCCGCCAACAAAGGGACGAACGCCGTCGCCTTCGCCCGCCAGGGGACGGCCCTGCTGTCCGCCGGCGAGGACAAGATCCTGACCCTGACCGGCGGCATCGACGGGACCGGCAGCGGCACCACCCTGAAGAAGTACGAGGGGCACGACGGGGCGGTCAAGGCGGTCGCCGTGTCGCGGGACGGCAAGCTGTTCGTGTCCGGCTCGGCGGACAAGTCGGTGGTGGTGTGGGACGCCGACACGGGCAAGCAGCTGCGCGCCTTCCTGGGCCACCCCAAGGAGGTGGCGGCGGTGGCCGTCCGGCCGGACGGCAAGCAGGTCGCCTCGGCCAGCGACGACGGCAGCATCAAGCTGTGGCCGCTCACCGCCGCCGACGAACACCGGGAGGTGGCCGACGCCACCGACCGCGTCTGGGCGGTGGCGTACAGCCCGGACGGGAAGACGTTCGCCACCGCCGGGGCCGACCGCACCGTCCGGTTGTACGACGCCGTCACCGGCAAGCTGCTCAAGCCGCTGGCCGGACACAAGGGGTCGGTCACCACCGTCGTCTTCCTGGACAACGCCACCCTGCTGACGGCCGCCGGGGACAAGGCGGCCAAGATTTGGGACCTCGCCGCCGGCACCGCCGCCGACCTGACCGGGCACGCCTCGGCGGTGCTGTGCGGGGCCGCCTCCGGGGACGGCAAGTTGGCCGTCACCGGCGGGGCCGACAAGTCGGTCATCGGGTGGGTCGGCGGCAAGCCGGCGTGGAAGTGGACCGGCAAGTCGGCCGTCTGCGGGGTGGCCGTGCGGAAAGACGGCAAGCGGGTGGCGGTCGGCACCGCCGACGGGCAACTGACGATCCTGTCCCTCGACGCCGCTCAGCCGGCAGTGATCGCCGCCGTCACCGTGGCCCTGTCCGGCGGGGTGGCCGCCGTCACCTACTCGCCGGACGGCGACCGGCTGGCCACCGCCGGCGGCGACGGGAGCGCGAAGATCTGGCTGGTCCGCGGCGACGTGGCCCCGGCCCAACAGCAGATTTTCGGCTCGCCGCTCAAGTCCGGACTGAACGCCCAATCCCCGCCGCTCACGTCGGTGGCGTTCTCGGCCGACGGCCGGTTCCTCGTCGGCGGCGGGGCCGAGGGCGTCGTCCGCCTGTGGGACGCGGCCACCGCGGCCGAGGTCCGCGGGCTGCGCGGGCACGGCGGCTGGGTGACCAGCGTGGCCTACGCGCCGGACGGCCGGAGCGTGCTGTCCGGGTCGGTGGACAAGACGGCCCGCCAGTTCGAGCTGCCCCGCGCCGACACCGCCGCCGCCGGCCACACCCTGACGGCCCGGTGCGTGGCCGTCTCCCGCGACGGCAAGCTCGCCGCCACCGGCTCGACCGACGGCACGGCCAAGGTGTGGAACCTGGCCACCGGCCGCGAAGTCCTCACCCTGGCCGTCACGGCCTTCGAAAGCGGCGTCACCTCCGTCGTGTTCGTCGGCAACAACCAGCTGGTGTGCGGCAGCGGCGACAAGTCGCTGAAGTGGTACGACCTGACCACCGGCAAGCAGACCCAGTCGGTCGCCACCAACCAGGTGTTCTACGTCGCCGCCGACCCGGACGGGAAGAAGGTCGGGCTGGCGTGGGCGGAAGGCGACAACGCCGGGTTCGACGTGTTCGCCGCCGGCAGCACCGACCCCATTCGCACCGTTCCCATCCTGCCCGAGAAGGACAAGATGAAGGACAAGGTGACCGCCGCCGCGCTGTCGCCGGACGCCGGGTGGGGGGTGATCGGCACCGACGCCGGCATCATCCAGATCTGGGACCTGGTGAAGAAGGAGCGGGTCAAGGGCGACTGGCCGATCCTGAAGGACGCCGTGGCCGACATCGGCCTCACCCCGGACCGCAAGACGGTGGTCGTCATCGACGGGGCCGGCACGGTGAAGGTGGGCGACGTCGACAAGCGGGAGGTGACGGCCACCGTGACCGCCATCGCCGGGGTCGAGGTGAAGGGGGTGATCGTCGCCCCGACCGGGGACAAGTTCGCCACCCTGGCCGGGAACGGCGAGATCAAGGTGTGGGACATGACGGGCAGGGAGCTGCGGGCGTGGAAGCTGCCGCACGCGGCCGAGGCGGCCGTGTTCACCGTGGACGGCAAGCGGCTGCTCACCGCCAACGCCGACGGCACCGCCTTCGTCCTCGACCTGCCGTGAGGCCCTCCCCGCGGCCCGCCCACCCGGACCCCCGACATGATGACGCAGACCGTGGAGTACGCCCTCCGCGCGGTGACCGCCCTGGCCTACCGCGCGGGCGAGCCGGCCACCACCGCGAGCGTCGCCGCGAGTACCAAGGTGCCGGTCGCGTACCTGGCCAAGATCCTCCGCGGGCTGGCCGAGGCCGGCCTCGTCCGCACCCGGCGGGGCGTCGGCGGCGGGGTGACTCTGGCCAAGCCGGCGGCCGAGTTGTCCATCCTGGACGTGGTGAACGCCGTCGAGCCGATCCGCCGGTACGAGACCTGCCCGCTCGGCCTGCCGTCGCACGGCACCCGCCTGTGCCCGCTGCACGCCCGCCTGGACGCCGCCCTGGCCGCCCTGGAGGACGCCTTCCGCGGCGTCACCCTGGCCGACATCATCGCCGAGCCGACCGCGAGCAAACCGCTGTGCGACGTGCCGGACGCCCGCGTTCCGCTCGGCACGAGGGCGAGGAAGGCCGCTCCGCGGACGTGACCCGACTGCGCGAGGTGGGGTCGTCGGGAACGACCGGCACGGGTTCCGCCGCGCCGGGAAGGTGCTACAGTTGCGACGGAAGGCGTAAGAAAACCGCTCGCCCGCTCCGTCACTGGTGTCGTCATGCTGCGTCCGCTCCGCCGCGCCTTGCTGTCCGTGTCCGACAAGACCGGCCTCCTCGAACTCGCCACCGATCTGGTCGGCAAATACCGCGTCGAACTGATCGCCACCGGCGGCACCCGGCAAACCCTCGCCGACGCCGGGCTGCCGGTGACGGACGTGTCCGAGGTCACGCGGTTCCCGGAGGTACTCGACGGCCGGGTGAAGACGCTGCACCCCGGCGTGCTGGCCGGGCTGCTGGCCAGGCGGGACAAGCCGGACCACCTGGCCACCCTGGCCCGGCTCGGCTTCCCCGAGATCGACCTCGTCGTGTGCAACCTGTACCCGTTCGAGAAGACGGCGTCCAAGCCCGGCATCACCGAGGCCGAGATGGTCGAGCAGATCGACGTCGGCGGGCCGACGATGATCCGCGCGGCGGCCAAGAACTTCGCCGGCGTCGCCGTGCTGGTCGAGCCGAACGACTACTGGCAGGTGTTGCAGGAGCTGCACGAGTGCAAGGGGCAGACGCGACAGGAGGCCCGCCGGCGGTGGGCGGCGGCGGCGTTCGCCCGCATCGCCAAGTACGACAAGGCCATCGACCAGTACTTCAACCCGGACGCCGGCGACGACGAGGAGGACGGCAGCGGCACCCTGTCCGCCACCTTCATGCCCATGTTCGAGCGGATCGGCTCGCTCCGGCACGGCGAGAACCCGCACCAGTCGGCCATGTACTACCGCGAGATGCCCCGCCCGACGCACGCCTGCGTCGTCACCGCCCAGAAGCTGCACGGCAAGGAGCTGAGCTACAACAACATCCTCGACATGGACGCCGCGCTGACGCTGGTCCGCGAGTTCCCGCAGGCGGCGGCGGTGGTGGTGAAGCACGGCAACCCGTGCGGCGTCGGCGAAGGGCCGTCCGCCGCCGACGCCTTCAAGCTGGCCTGGGACGGCGACCCGCTGTCGGCGTTCGGCGGCATCGTCGCCTTCAACCGCATCGTGGACGTGGCGACGGCGGCGGCGTTGATGGACGGCGACAAGTTCGTCGAGTGCGTCATCGCCCCGGACTACGACCCGGCCGCGCTCTCGATGCTGACCGGCTGGAAGAAGAACGTGCGGCTGCTGAAGACCGGCCCGCTGGTCGGCCCGCCGCAGGGGCTGGACTACCGCCGGGTGGACGGCGGCCTGCTGGTGCAGGCCCGCGACCACGGGGCCGACAACCCGAAGAGCTGGCAGGCGGTGACGGCCCGCAAGCCGACCCCGGAGCAGTGGGAAGCGCTGTGGTTCGCGTGGCTCGTGTGCAAGCACGTCAAGAGCAACGCCATCGTGCTGGCGCGGGGCACGCAGGCGGTCGGCGTCGGGGCCGGGCAGATGTCGCGGGTGGAGTCGCTGAAGATCGCCATCGGCAAGGCCGGCGACCGGGCGACGGGGAGTGTGCTGGCGTCGGACGCCTTCTTCCCGTTCCCGGACAACGTGGAGCTGGCGGCCGCCGCCGGGGTGAGCGCGATCGTGCAGCCGGGCGGCAGTGTGAAGGACGCCGACGTCATCGCCGCCTGCGACGCGCACGGCATCGCCATGCTGTTCACGGGGGTGAGGCACTTCCGGCACTGAGGATGAGCAGTCGCCGCAGGAAGGCCAGGAGTGCATCTGCGCGGGAATCCTGACAGATTCAGCGGGTGCGGAAATCTTGGAAAAATCTTCGCTACGGTGATTGACTCTCGCGGCTACTCGTGTTGAAGTATTCGAGTTGGACTTCAAACCCTACCGTCCAGACATCACGAAAGGATCCACCATGTTCTCGTTCTTCACCCGCTCGAATACCGAAGTCGCCGTCCGCCGCCCCGCTGCCACTACCCGCACCCGCCTCTGTGTTGAAATTCTCGATGCACGCGACGTGCCGGCGGTGTTCACTTGGCAACCGGTCGATCAGAGTACGAACTGGAACGCCGCGAAAAACTGGGTTGACGAGAACAAGGCCAACGCCGTTCCCGGTGCTAAAGACACGGTTGTCTTCGCGGCGGCTTCAAACGCTGATGTAACAATACCGGATGGCATCGAGATCTCCGGCGTGCAAATTGAAGCGATGTACTCGAAGACGTTGACTCTGGAAGGCGATCTCAAGGTTCTGGTCTCGGTCTCGCAGAAGGGTGGAGAAATCAAGGGTGGGGTGTTCACCTTCACAGGTTCCGAGTACCTCTGGACGGGTGGCGCTCGAGTGGGCACGGGAGAGCAGTCGAATACCGAGGTGTTCACGGTCATCGGGTGGCACTCGAATCTTCTCTTGCCAAGCACGACCACAATCGCGATTGAAGGGGCGACGGTTCAGGTCAAAGGGACGGCATCATACAACAACGACCAACCGGGAGCGGGTGCTGCTGACAAGGGCAAGGTTTCGCTCGGCAAGACCGGCCGTTTCGTGGTGGACGGGATTTACGATGCTCGCGTTGTCAAACAAGGCGATGGCGAACTGATCTTCGAGGATGACAAGAAGTTCGGCGAGTCGCAAGTCGTCATCGACGGAAGGGTCATCGTGCAGGAGGGGAAGGTCTCTGTGAACGCGGACTTCAATCTCAAATCCGGCTGCGTCGTCGAGGTTGGTCTTGGTCAGACGGAGCCTTGCCGTTTCTACGTCGGCGGGGCGTCCGTCTCTTCCGGGTCGTACTACATCGGTAAAACGTCCGCAGTCCTGTTTTACCCGAACAAAGAGCGAACCGACAATCCTGTCTCGCAGTTCAATGGCACCTTCGGCGTTGTGACTTCGTACGGAAAGGGCCGATTCTCGATTGCTGGCGAAGGCCTCGTGAAGATCAACGGGTGGGTCGCTCACTACTCGGAGACATTTACGACCGAGATCAAACCGCGATTCGTATCGATGAACGCTCAGGGCGACATGATGGAGACGAGCGCGGACACGAAATGCGACTTCCCAAATGGGATCGACCTCGCGACGGAATGGGTCAACCGCGGGAGTGCCGTCCTTGGACCGAACGGAACCACCCACATCCGCGAGCGCGGAAAAATTAGCAACGTGGGGACGGTGACGTGGGCGAGTGGCGAGATCTCCTTGACGTACGAGAACAACGCGAACGGCGTTGTCGTCATCGAAAACAGGAAAGGTGCCACCTTTTTGATCGGTGCCCACGTCAACGTGATCCGCAAGGCGAACGCAGAGCAGCAAGGAATAGCCATCTTCCTCAACGAGGGGACGTTGGAGACAGACCCGGCGAACAAGTCGAAGTACAACCTCAACGGGATCCACTACAAGGATGCAAAAGGCGCGAAATGCAAGCAGAACGGTTCGGAGTTCGACTGGGGCAACGGAAACCCGCCGAAGGTTATCAAGGGCAATTACGCCCTTGGTGATGGTGGAAAGGTCAACTTCGGCGAGAGTCTCACGATCGATACGACCGGGGTCTTGACGGGAAACGGAACGGTCGTCGCATCTCAGGTATTCAACCTCGGCACCATCGCGCCCGGCGAGGATGTCGCATATGGGGCGTGGGACGGTTCGCTGCCGGCGCAGCACATGACCATCGTGGGCGACCTGATGATTGGGTCCCCAGCTGTCGTCCGCCTCGGGTGGCGAAACGGGCAAGGTGTCACCACCGTCGATACGCTCACGATCCTTGGCGATCTGGTCTTCTCCGGTCGTCAAGCGGTGCTTGAGTTGGTTGGTGAACCGGCCGCTCTCAGTGCGAGTGAAACCTACACGCTGTTCACCTACACCGGCTCCCGATACGGGTGGTTCGGCACAATCGCGGGCATCCCCACCGGGTGGGCGTTCTACTACGATCCGCAGACCGGGGCCTTGCGCACGGCTCCTCCCGGCGGTGGCGGAGGTAACCCAGTCGAGGCACCGTGACGCATCAACCACTTCGCATTCTCCTGACTTTGGGGGCGCGGAAATGCTCACGCTATCGTTCGCTCTCTCCGTCGGCGTGTTTCACTCGCCTGCGTTCGCGGAATACCGAGCCGTCCTCAAACTCGCCACCGAGCGGATGTCGAAGTTGGCGGCGGTGGAGAAACAGACGGACGGACTTTACCGACTCAACGAGCAACTCGCGCGGTGTCTCGATTCCACGGACCCGAAGGTTCGGCTTGCTGCTCTGCGGGGCTTCGCTACCCACTCGCGTATTGGGGTCAACTACGACCTTGCCCCGCAGCTCACCCGACTGATTCGGCACGATCCCGTCGCGGTGATTCGCAAGGAAGCGATATCACTCCAGACGAGCCTCCGCGACGAAGCGGACGTGCGAGCGATTGTGGAAGCGCTTCAAGACCCAGCGCGCGAGGTGCGAGACCAAGCCGCGTACTGGTTCGCCCGGTATCCCGTCCGTCCGGATATCGCGGTCACGGGATTGAAGGGTTACATCGCGGATGCAATTCGTGAACCGGCGGGCAAGGATACCGTTGAGTCTGCGGGTTGGGGTGTCTATGCCTTGAGGTCGTTTGGCCGTTCGGCGGATGAAGCGGTGCCGACGGTTCTCTCGGCAACCGAACACCCGAGTGTGGAGGTCCGTCGCGGCGCAATCTTCACCCTCAGCCACATCGCCCGTGACCGGGAGGCGATGGCGGCGGAGTTCGGCAAGCGGTTCATCCACGCGAACCGCAAGTTGTTCGACCCGGATCGCGTCGCCGCGCTGAACGCCGCCCCGAACCTGGGGCCGGCGGCGGCGGTGTTCGTGCCCGATTACCTCCGCTACCTCCACGCCGACCTCCTCGGCGAACCCGTGCCGCCGAAGGGGACCGCCAACCCCGCCCAGGACATGCTTTGGGCGCTGTGGAAACTCGGCCCGGCCGCCAAAAACGCCGGGCCGGAATTGGTCAAACTGGTCGCCCACGCCGACGACAAGCACCCGCTCCGGGGCCAGTTCGCCGTCTGCGCGCTGGTGGTCGGAGTGACGGACGAGGCCGACTTGAAGGTGTTGGCGAAAGTGCTTGCCGCGAAGGATGGTCAGGAGTGGGTTCTCCGCGAGTTGTCCGTCGGCGACCGCTTCCCACAGTTCCGGCGGCAGGCCGACAAGCTGTGCAAGCTGATCGCCGCCGAGTGGGACACCGACCCGCCACTCCAAGAAGAGACCTTCCGCCAGAGCAAGCGCTTGGCCGAAGCTCTCGGCGCGGACGGGGCGGGGTTGCTGCCGTTCCTGGACAAGATAACCGGAGTCGCCGGGCCACCGGAAGGGACTGACTTTGAATCGCACCGACGGCGGTCGGAGTATTTCAGCCGCGAGGGGCAGGCCGCCGCCGGTGCCAAATACATCCGTGCCGAGATCGCGAGGAAGAAGGCGACCCCGAAGAACCGCTGACCCCGCGACCTTCCCATGCTCGCCGCGTTCCTCGACGCCGCCGGTGCCCCGGATGTCCTCCGGTACGGCGAACTGCCGACGCCCGACCCGCAGCCGAACGAGGTGCGGGTGCGGGTGGCCGCCGCGTCCGTCAACCCCATCGAGACGAGCAGCGGGTGAGGGTGGTACAATCACTCCGGAATCCTTCACCGGAGGTTCGGACATGCCGACACTCACCGTCGATGAACCCACCGCCGCCGCCCTCCGGCGGTTCGAGGCGGGAGTCGAATTGTTCGACGCGCAAGGCGCGCCGCTCGGGAAGTTCGTGCCCACCGTCCGCGACACCGAAGCCGAGAGCCGACGGGTGTGGGTGGCGAAGATGGCCGCCGAGTTCCCGCCCGACGTTCTGGACCGCATCGAAGCCGAAGCGACGACGCACGCGATGGCCGACGTGCTGGCACTGGCGGAGGGGTCGGCATGACGTTCGCCATCACCTGGGCGAACGCCGCGTTCGACGAGATGCAACGGTTGATCCTGGCGAACGCGGATCGCCTCGCCGAGATTCGAGCGGCGTTGCGGGAGTTGTCGAAGACGCTCGGCGACGATCCGTTGGGGCACGGGGAATCCCGCGAGAAGGACCGCCGCGTCGGGTTCTTCGGTCCCATCGTGGTGGTGTATCGCGTGATCGCCACGGCGGATCGCGTCGTGGTGTCCGGGGTGAAGTTGCGCGATCGGTAAGTGTTCGCGCCGCGACCGGCACAAACAGTTTGCCCGCCCGCCTGAGCCAGGAGTTTCCGCCCATGCTCGCCGCGTTCCTCGAAGCCGCCGGTGCCCCGGATGTCCTCCGGTACGGCGAACTGCCGACGCCCGACCCGCAGCCGAACGAGGTGCGGGTGCGGGTCGCCGCCGCGTCGGTCAACCCCATCGACACCTACATCCGCGGCGGGCTGATCCCGCTGCCGCGGGCGGTGCCGTACATCCCCGGCTGCGACTTCGCCGGCACCGTGGACGCCGTCGGCGACGGGGTGACGCGGTACAAGCCCGGCGACCGCGTGTGGGGCAGCAACCAGGGGCTGCTCGGCCGGCAGGGGACGTTCGCCGAGTTCTGCTGTCCGCACCAGGAGTTCGTTTACCCGCTGCCCGACGACGTGCCGGAGCGAACGGCGGCCGCGCTGGCGCTGGTCGGCATCACGGCGCACCTGGGGCTGTTCGGGCGAACCGACTTGAAGGCCGGCGAGACGGTGTTCGTCAACGGCGGCACCGGCGGCGTCGGCCTGTGCGTGGTGCAGATGGCGAAGGCCGTCGGCGCGACCGTCATCGCCACCGTGGGCAGCGAGGAGAAGGCGATCACCGCCGCGAAGTTCGGCGCGGACCACGTGTTCAACTACAAGACCGACGACGTGGCCGCGAAGGTCAAGGACATCACCGCCGGCGCGGGCGTGGACGTGTGGTTCGAGACGCTGCCGCCGACCGACCTGGACCGCACGTTCGACCTGACGGCCCCGCGCGGGCGGGTGATCGTCATGGCCGGGCGGGGGGCGCGGCCGGCGTTCCCGAACGGGCCGTTCTACGTCAAGGGGCTGAGCCTGTTCGGGTTCGCCATGTTCAACGCCGCGTCGGCCGAGCAGCGGACGTGCGCCGAGAAGATGAACTGGTGGATGGCCGACGGCAAGCTGAAACCGCTGGTCGGCAAGGTGTTCCCGTTCAGCGAGGCGGCCGAGGCGCACCGCCTGCAAGAGGCGAACACGACCGGCAAGGCCGGCACGCTGAGCGGCAAGATCGTCCTCGTGCCGGGGTGAAGTCTTGCGAGCCGCGACATTTCCTGTCTTCGCACCGGAGGTGCGGTTGCCGGTAGCCAGGGGTGACTGGCGAGCGCAGCTCGCGGAACCCCTGGAACCCACGCGGAACCCCGATCCGTCG
>JAYTTN010000003.1:0-10977 GCA_043745295.1 Fimbriiglobus sp.
GCCTCGGGCGACTGATCGACGAGTTCCGCCCGGACGAGTGCCGCAACTACTTCCGCCACTGCGGGTACGCCGCCACACCAATGTGAAGTCCGCTCTAGCGAAGCTCGCCGGGTGATACCGAATCCGATTGATCCGTGACTGTTCGCGTCCTCCGGTTATCAGCGGCGTGGGGCCAGACTCCAGAGGACTACTTCCGTCTTATCCGTGACCATGTGGGTAGCGCCGGTCAGCAACGTCTTCCCATCTGGAGATATGCTGAGACCTCGGACTTCATACAGACGCGGGTGTTCGCACTGACCGATCGACTTTCCAGTCACCAGATCCCACACCGTCACGGATCGTCCCACGGCTCGAGCCGCCAATCCTGGTCCAGCGGCAACGGCCATCAAGCCACGCCCCAGTATCACCGGCTTGTCCGGGACTTCCAACTTGATCGTCCTGGTCTGCTTGCGCTTTTGTAGATCCCACACCTGAATCTCACCACCCCCGTCGGTTATCAGTAGTTCATCTCCTTTTGCCGAGATGGAGAGGGCCCGTAACGCTTCGTCCGGTGTTTTCTTCTTCAGGCGAGCCAACAACTTGAAGGACTCGGCGTGCCATAATAGGAGCTGACCATCGTCGCCCGCGGTGACGAATTCTCCTCCGCCCGGCGTGAAGGCGGTGACCACCTCTCCCACATGCTCATCAAGCGTTACCAGCGCCCGCTTGCCTTCTGGGTTCCCTGGGTTCCAAATCCGGACCTTGCCATCCTGTTGACCGGACACAATCGTCTTCTCATTCGGGGAAAAGGCCACAGACACGATCTTGGCATCATGACCGCTAAGGTCGAATCGCTTCACACCGGTGGCGACATCCCAACCCCGCACGGCAAAATACACCTCGCCACCACGATCGTCGTCCGCAATCGCAGACGCGAACAGGCGATCCGCGGGGCCAAAGGCCATGGCGGATGTGTGACCCAGGGCGCGGCCGAACTTCTTGACGATGCGCCCGGTCTTGGTGTCGTACAACACGAAGTCATTAGTTACAACGGTGACCGCGTAACTCCCGCCCGTTGCTGAAAAAACGAGACTCTGTAAGCCGTCGGAGAACTCGTGAACGCGGATACGCTCCTGGGCGGACGCCGGTGGGGGAGCCGAGATGGCCAAAGCCGCTACGGCCACGACCAGGAACCCGGCTCGAGTAGCGGAGAGAAGCGGTCGTCGGTTCGGAACGGACATGGCCGACCTCATCGGATGTGGGCTGTCTTACGACATCGGTCTGACGAATAACCGTGGTCTTCGCCCTCTCCTCACGCGAGCTGGCGGAATCCTCACGGTACTATCGTACCACGGTTCCCCTTCAGCACGATTCGGTATGAGGTCCTCACCTTCCCCCTCGCCTTCGCCGGTCTTCGCCCTCTCCTCATGCGAGCTGGCGGAATCCTCACGGTACTATCGTACCACGGTTCCCCTTCAGCACGATTCGGTATGAGGTCCTCGCCTTCCCCCTCGCCTTCGCCCGCCCGCCGCCGACAATAACCCCCATGACCGCCTCCCCCCACGACCGCCTGGACCACGACGACGCCTGGCTCGCGCCGTACGCCGTCCGAGCGCGGGAGAGCCGCGGCCGCCGCTACCCGGAGCCGCCGCACCCGTACCGCACGCCGTACCAGCGGGACCGCGAGCGGATCGTCCACAGTTCCGCCTTCCGCCGCATGACCGGCAAGACACAGGTGCTGGTGGCGTCGGTGAACGACCACCACCGCACCCGCCTAACGCACACCCTGGAAGTGACGCAGGTGGCCCGCACCGTCGCCCGCCGACTCCGGCTGAACGAAGACCTGACCGAGGCCATCGCGCTGGCGCACGACATCGGCCACCCGCCGTTCGGCCATGCCGGGGAGGAGGCGCTGGGCGAGTGCCTGGCCGCGCACGGCGGCTTCAACCACAACCTGTACGGCCTCCGGCGGGTCGATGAATTGGAGGAACGCTACCCGGAGTTCCCCGGCCTGAACCTGACGTATGAGGTCCGCGAGGCGTTCGTCCGGCACGCCGGCGACGAGGCCGTCCCGCAGTTCGCCGAGTTCGCCGCGTTCCGGCAGCCGCCGCTCGAAGCGCAGGTGGCGGACACGGTGGACAGCATCGCCTACGACACGCACGACCTCGACGACGCGCTCGGCCTCGGCTTCATCACCCTGGACGACTTGACGGACGTGGAGTTCTGGAACCGGGCCGCCGAACCGGTGCGGAGGGCTTACCCGACGCTCACGGGGCACGCCCTTCGCACCGCCGTCGTCCGCGAACTGCTGGCGTGGCAGGTGCGCGACCTGATCGACGAGACGGAGTGGCGGTTGAAGTCGGTCGGCTTCCAGTCGCTGGCCGACGTGCGCGGGTTCGTCGGCGGGGTGGTGGTCGGGTTCAGCCAGGACGTGGCCCGATGGAAGGCGGAACTGGAACAGTTCCTCCGTCAGCGGGTGTACCGGCACCACCGCGTGCTGCGGATGACGGCCAACGGCAAGCGCATCCTGAAGTCGTTGTTCGACGAGTACGTGAAGGCCCCGGAGCTGCTGCCCGAACGCCACCTGCGGCGGTGGTCCGGGGCGACGGACTCGGTCGGCCCGCCGGTCGCCTCGCCGCTGCCCGGCCGGTCGCTGGTGCCGGACCTGGAGCGGGTGATCGGCGACTACCTGGCCGGCATGACCGACCGCTTTGCCCAGCAGGAATACCGCCGCCTGTTCATCCCGACGATCGACGTGTAGGGTCGGGTCGTTAGCCCGCCGCGCCAGTAAGGGGCCAAACCGCCGTGGCGGGCAGACGTGGACCGTGGCATCGCGTCGGCCAACGGCCCTTGCTGGCGCGGCGGGCTAACGGGAACACCGCCCCACCAGCCGGCTCACGCCGCCGGTTCGCCCGGACGTTTTCGGAACTCCACTCCGTCCCGGAGAGGGGGTTGTTCAAGCGGGACAGCGCAGTCTTGCAAGCCGCTACCGTCCGCCGCGGACGATCACCCGCGATTCGCCGGTGCGGAAGGTGTCGGCCACCAGCCCGCTCCGGTGACTGCGGACTGTCACCGTGCCGAACGTGTGGGTGTCCCACACCGGCACCCCCGGCCCGCCGATGCCGTCCGCGACGGTGTTCGAGTACAGGTTTCCGCGGCTGACCGCCACCAGCTTCGGCGTCGCCCAGCGGCGCAGCGCGTCCGGGAAGGCGGCGGCGCTGCCGTGGTGCGGGGCCAGCAGCACGTCGGCCGGGACCGGCGGCAATCCCAGCACCCGCCCGGTGCCGGCCTTCTCCAAGTCGCCGGTCAGCAGGATCGAATGCCCGGCGTGCCGGACCAGCAGCACCAAACTCCGCTCGTTCTCGACGGTGCCGAAGTTGCCCGGCGGCGGGTGCAGCACGTCGAGCGCGACATCGCCGGCGGTGAACCGGTCGCCGGCGACGGCGACGCGCACCTCGACGCCGCGCTTGCGGACGGCCAGCATCCCGGCCGCCACTTCCGCCGTCGGCTTCTCGGCGAAGCTCGGCGTCATCGTGACCCGCCCGACCGCGAACCGCTTCAGCAGTTCGTCGATGCCGTTGAAGTGGTCGGCGTCGGCGTGCGACAGGAACAGTTCATCGATGCGGCGGTGACCCCGGTGCCACAGGTATGGGGCGATCACGCGCCGCACGGCGTCCGGCCCGGTGGTGGTGCCGGCGTCATACATCAGGCAGCGGCCGTCGGGCGTTTCCAGGACGACGCACGCCCCGTGCCCCACCGACAGGAACGCGACCCGCAGTTCATCGGCCGGGCGGTCGTCCGGAATGACGAAAGCGACGACGAGCCATATTGCGAGGCCGGCAAGAAGACGTTTCCCGTCGTTCCACTTTACCAGCACGACACCGGCCACCAGCAGGTAAAGCCCGACCAGCCACCACGCCGGCAGCCCGCAGACGTAGACCGACCCGCCGGGCACGTCGGCGGCGACATTCACCAGCGCATCGCAGGTTTGCAGGCTGAATCGCGTGACGAGCGCGGCCGCGTCGTTCAGCAGCGGAATCGGCGCGACCAGCAGCAGCGCGAACCCGGCGACCAGTGCCACCGACGACACCAGGACCAGCAACGGGCCGACGAGCAGGCTGACCGGGCTGACCACGTTCACCTCGGCCATCAGCAGCGGGGCGTTGACGGCGGTGAGGATCGCGTTCACGGCGAACAGGCCGAACACCGCGCGGCCGACGGCGCGAACTGTCCGCACCCACGGCGGCCGGCTCTCGTCGATGAGTTGGTCGAGTGGCGACAGCGGCCGTGGCTTCAGCCAGCGGGAGCAGCCCCAAACCAGCACGAACACCGAGAGGAACGACAAGCGGCAGCCGAGGTCGAACGGCTCGGTCGGGTCGAACATCAACACGACGAGCCAGGCCAGCGCGAACGAGTTGGCCGTGTGCATCGGCCGTCGCAGGATGACCGCTCCACACACCGCCGACACCATCACCGCCGCGCGGGTGGACGACGGCCGCAGGCCGGTGACGACGGCATACGCGACCACCACCGCCGCCACGACCCACGCGGCCCGGCGGTTCGGCACTGCCAGCGCCAGGCACAGGAACCACACCACTCCGCCGAGGATGGCCAGGTGCTGCCCGGAGATGACCAGCACATGCACCACGCCGGTGCGGACGAACGCCTCCCACTCGGCGCGCTCCATGCCCGACCCGTCGCCCAGCAGCAGCGCCCGCGCGACGCCGGCATCGGACGTTGGCAGCGATTCCTTCAGCACCCGCGTGCCGTACCCGCGCACCACTGCGATGGCCCGCGACAGGCTCCACCCACCGGCTGCGATGCGGACCACCCCGGCCGGGCCGTTCGACACCCGCACCTCGCCGCGGAGCTGCTTGTCGAGGGCCACGGCGGTGGCGTCGCGCTCGCCGGGCGAACCGGGCGGGCGCGGCCGGGACAACTGGCCGACCACTTCCACCGTGCCGCCGCACCGCACGGCGAACGGCTGCTCCGGGTCGCGTTCCACCCGCACTTGCACCACTCCGGACGCCGACCGCCAACTCGACTCGGCGGCCAGCGAATTCACCTCCAACAGGAAGCTCTCGGTTTCGGTGCGGTGGATCGGCGCGAGCGGGTCGGGGTTGCGCTTGCGGAGGATCGGCTCTTCGAGGATGACCCCGCGCAGCTTCACCGGATGCGGCGTCTCGTCGGCGACGGCCCCGATGTCGTCCGGCGGGAAGCGGTGGCGATGGCCGTGGTGGTGCGCGGCGGCGGCCCCGGCGACCGCGAACCACAGCAAGCCGATGGCGATGGGCGAGCGACCTTGTAACGCGAACCACGCGACGACGGCCGCACCGGAGGCGAGGAGGGCGGCATCGAACGGCACGCCGACGTACCGATCCGCGATCAGCCCGGCGGACGCGGCCAGCGCGAACGGCACCAGCGGCGCGTCGGCGAACTCGGTCCACGCTGGCGGCAGTTCCCTCGGCGGCGGGTCGGCGGTGGTCAGCGGATCGGCGGACATGCGCCGATGATACCGCCTGCGGCGGGGGTATCATCAAAGGAAACGAAGGGGGAAGCGAGATGACGGAAGAGGAGTGGCTCTCGTGCACCGACCCCGCCGCCTTATACGATTTGCTCTACCGACGGAAACGTCCATCCCGGGCAAGGAACGGGCATTTCTTTAACGAGACAGGGATTATTTGGAACAAAAGCGCCTTCGAAATCTTCACAGAGAAAAAAGGAACCCCTGAGGCTGAGAATCTTGCTTTTTTGATCCGATGTTTTTTCGGCAACCCGTTCCGGCCGGTAGTGTTCGATCCGGCGTGGCGTACCGAGTCCGCCGTCGGTCTCGCGGCGGGCATCTACGAGGAGCGCGCGTTCGAGCGGATGCCGATCCTCGCCGACGCGCTGCAAGACGCCGGGTGCGAACACCCCGACATCCTGAGCCACTGCCGCGAGCCGGGTGTCCATGTGCGCGGCTGCTGGGTCGTCGATCTGCTGCTGGGGAAAAGCTGATGCGGCACGCCAGAAGCGCCGCGACCCGGCGGGTTTCCCCACCGGGTCGCGTCTGTTGCATTGGAGCGGAGTCGGCGACTCACTGCTTCGGCGGCATGGGGGGCATCGGCGGGGGGGCGATGACCGGCGGGACGCCCGGCCCCGGCACCGGGCCGGCGACGACGACGAACGTGCTGTCCTGCGTCTTCAGCGTCGTCGTCTGGGTCTGGACCAATTCCACCTTCGTCTCGGTGTTGTTGCCGAGGGCGACATCCAGGGTGCCCTTCAAGCTGACCGTCAGTTTGGCCTCCTTGACGTACCCCTTAGTGGCGTCGAAGCGGAAGAAGCCGGGTTTCGGGTTGAACGGCTTGAGGTCGCCGCCCTTGATGCGGAACAGCAGCCCCTCGCCGGCCTCGGTCGGCGGCTTGTACGCCATCAGGACGTCCACGTCCACCTTGTGGACGCTGTCGTTGCCGGGGGCGACCGCCTCCTTCGCCTTGTAGGTGAACGTCAGGGTGCGGTCGTAGCTGCCGATGGGGCCGAGGGGCAGGTTCGTCTTCCTGTCCCACTTCTCGTTGACGGCCTTGTCGCCGACGACGGTCAGCCCGGCCATCGGGTCGGACATCTCCTTCAAGGACTCGTCGGTGAGGATCTTCTTCAGGATGCCTTCCATCTGCGGGTTGGCCCCGCCCAGCTTCTTGAGGAAGTCGTCCCGCCCGTCCACCTTCTCGATCACCCCGCCCTTGCCGACGGTGACGAGGAACTTGGTGTCCTTCAGGTTCTTGAAGAACTCGCCCAGGGCCGGGTTGTTGCCGCCGCTGCCGGCCTCGGTGGGGGTGGCGGCGGAGTCGTAGTTCACCTGGTTGGTGGCGATGTCCACCTTCAGCTTCATGCCCTCGATGGTCAACTCGACGGTCCACTTGTCGCCGTCCAGCTTCGTCGGCAGCCACTTGAACTGGAACGTCTGCGAGTGGGCCAGCTTCAGCTCGGACCCGCCCTGCACGGTGATGGTCTGCTCCACCTCGGTGCCGACCTGCTGGAAGAATGGCACGTTCAGGACGAACTTGGGTTCGAACTTGACCCGCTCCTGGGCGGCCGCCGGGGCGACCGAAGCCGCCAGAACGATTGCGATCCGAATGGCCTTCACGACGCTTCCTCCGAGGGTCCGAACCGATGTCCGGCTGATTATGTACGGCCCGCACGACTGGAAACAAGGGAACATCCGGAAACGGGTTGCCACGGGGGCGCTCCCTGCGGTCGCGGCGAAGAGGCCGAGTCGTTCCTCCCCCAGCCCGGTTCCCGCATTTCCCGACATTCCGCCGCGAACCCCGGTCGGTATAATGCCCCCTCTGCCATCATCCCCGCTCCGAGGACACGCCCCCCGTGGAACACAAATTCCAGATCAACCTCCGCGGCATCATCGACCTGCTGTCCAACCACCTGTACAGCGGGCCGGAGGTGTTCGTCCGGGAGCTGATGCAGAACGCCACCGACGCCATCACCGCCCGCCAGATGATCGACCCGAAGCACGTCGGCGACATCCGCATGGAAATCCACTCGACGCCCGGCAAGCCGCCGACGGTGATGATGTCCGACAACGGCATCGGGCTGACGCCGGAGGAGGTCCACACCTTCCTCGCCACCATCGGGCTTAGCTCGAAGAGGGCCGCCGAGGGCGAGCGGCCGACCGACTTCATCGGCCAGTTCGGCATCGGCATCCTGTCCTGCTTCGTCGTGTCGGACGCCATCACCGTCTACTCGAAGTCGGCCAAGGGCGGCACCCCGGCCATCGAGTGGAAGGCGAGGCCGGACGGCACCTACACGCTGAAGGAGATCGACCGCGACCTGGCCCCCGGCACGCAGGTCTGGCTGACCGCCAAGCCGGAGGCGGCCGAACACTTCGACCCGGCCCGCGTGAAGGAGTTGGCCCGGCACTTCGGCGGCCTGCTGCCGTTCCCCATCCACCTGCTGCACGGCAAGACCGACACCGTGGTGAACGAGCGGGGCGCGCCGTGGCGGCAGACGTACCCGAACGCCCGCGAGCAATACAAGGCGTACATGGAGTTCGGCCGCGAGGTGTTCGAGTCCGAGTTCCTCGACGCCATCCCGCTGAAGTCCGCGGTCGGCGGGGTGGACGGCGTCGCCTACGTCCTCAGCCACTCGGCCACGCTCACCAGCAAGCGGGCGCACCGGGTGTACCTGAAGAACATGTTGCTGAGCGAGAACGTCGAGAACCTGCTGCCGGACTGGGCGTTCTTCGTGAAGGCGGCGGTGAACGCCACCGACCTGCGGCCGACCGCCAGTCGCGAGAGCTTCTACGAGGACGACAAGCTCCAGACCTGCCGCGACACCCTGGGCGAGTGCCTGCGGGCGTACCTGCTGAAGCTGGCCGACGAGGACCCCCGCAAGCTGGACCGCGTCATCGCCCTGCACGGCCTGGCCATCAAGGGCTTGGCGACGCAGGACGACGAGTTCTACAAGATGGTGATGGACTGGCTGAAGTTCGAGACCAGCCAGGGGGAGATGACGTTCGCCGAGTACCGCAAGCAGCACGACGTGGTGCGGTACGTGCCGACGGTGGACCAGTTCCGGCAGGTGGCGCGGGTGGCCCAGGCGCACGGCCACGTCGTCATCAACGGCGGGTACACCTACGACGCCGAGCTGCTGGCCAAGGCCGACCACCTGCTGGACATCCCCACCGAGCAGATCGACCCGACGGCCCTGAGCCAGAGCTTCGACGACCTGGACCTGGAGGAGCAGGAGGGCGCAGCCGAGTTCCTCCGCGCGTCGGAGGCGGTGCTGAAGGCGTTCCGCTGCGAGCCGGACATCAAGAAGTACAAGCCGACGGAGCTGCCGGCGCTGTACACGACCAACCAGGAGGGGCGATTCTTCCGTAGCCTGGAGCAGTCGAAGGAGATCGCCAACCCGCTGTGGAGCGGGGTGCTGGAGAACCTCGGCCGGAAGGACCGCCCGCAGGCCGCGTTCGCCCACATCTGCTTCAACTTCGACAACCCGCTGGTCCGCCGCCTGACCACGGTGAAGGACCGGGCCATCCTGCACCGCAGCATCCAGATGCTGTACCTGCAATCGCTGCTGCTGGGCCACCACCCGCTCAGCAGCAAGGAGATGACGCTGCTGAACGACGGCCTGCTGTCGCTCATCGAGTGGGGCATCGGCATGCGGGACGGGGCGTAGTCCGTGCGCTCCCGTTGGTCGCGGCGAAGACAAACACCTTGTCATCGCCGCGACCGCAGGGTGCGTGCGGGACCGGTCACTTCGCCACTTTCACCTCGATCTGATCGGCGAAGCCGTGGGCCAGCGCCTCGCACTGCGCTTGCGTCATCTCGCCCTCTTGCAGCCAGACGCGGTACTTCAGCGTCAGCGGCGTCTTCGGCGTCAGGTCGAACTCGAAGTAGTCGCCGAACCGGCCGTAGTCTCGCTCGCTGCCGCGCGACTCGCCGGGATTGTCCGGGTGGTTGACCCGCAACGCCGTGTACCGCTTGCCGTTCGTCACGAAGCTCATGGCGTTCCACGGCAGGTTGACCGTCTTCGGGTCTTTCCCCTTGGCGTCCCAGTTGCGCGTCTCGCCCTCTTTCCCCTTCCCGTCCGGCCGCAGGTAGTACGTCTGCTTGGCCGTCGTCTTCGACACCTCCTGGGTGGCGCGGAAGTGGAAGCCGGCGTGCTGCGGGTCGCCGTCGAGCCGCACCTTCGCCAGTTCCGTCGTGAGTTCGGTGGACCAGTCCAGCAGCGTCCCGCCGGGCACGTTGTACGCCGCAACGGTGCGCAGCTCCTGGGCGAACGCCTTGCCGTCCTCGCCATGCCAGGTGATTTCGGCCGTGTGGCGGCCGTACACGGCCCCGGCCACCGGCTCCGCCATCTTCGCCTGCGTGCTGTACACGTTCTTGGTGCCGTGCCAGATGTCGGCCGTCTGCTTGTCGCCGTAGGACACCTTGTTGAACCCGAAGAACAGCCCGCGGTGGTGCGGGAACTTGTATTCGGCGGTGTTCGGATGCGCCCCGCTCGTGAGGAGCGCCTTGCCCTCCTTCGGGTCGAACATCTGGTGGAACGGTTTGAACGTCAGGTAGTGGTTCGCCTCGTCGCGGGGCTTGTTGACGTACCGCAGCACGGGGCGACCCGCGAACAGCAGATCGACGTGTTCGCCCTTGGTTTCCTCGAACGCGAACCCGGCCGGCTCCGGCCGCCGCACCGCCGTCAGGTCGAGCGTGGCCGTCTCGCCGGCCTTCAACTTCGGCAGCACGAACGTGCCGGCCTTTGCGGTCCGCTGCACCCAGTACGAGTCGGCCCCGGCGGTGACGAGGTTGCCGGCGGTCAACTCCGGCGCGGAGACGACGACGTTGGTGGCGTCGTGCTTGCCGCCGGTGACGGTGACTTTGTCCGCCGGCGCGACGGCCGGCAACAGGAACAGCAGCGGGAGAGCGAGGCGCATGGGAGGGGGTCCAGGGTTTGTAGGGGCACCCCTTGTGGGTGCCCTCCGGAAACCGGGCACCCACAAGGGGTGCCCCTACTTGGTGAAGACGAACTTCTTCGGGTTGCCGGGGGCGAGCGCGGCCCCGGTCGCCGGCCGATAGAGTACCACCTCCTCGATCTTCTTGGCCAACTCGAAATCCTTGTCGGTGATGCCGCCGGCGTCGTGCGTCCGCAGCTTCACCCAGAACTTGCCCCACGTCACGCTCAGGTCGGCGTGGTGCCACGCGGCCTCGCACAGGAAGCCGACGGCGTTCACCGCCATCAGCGTCTGCGGCCAGCCGTCGGTGTTGTACTTGCGGCGAATCCAGCCGTCTTCCAGGTACCACTCGAGCAGGCCGAACTCGACGAGTTTGGCCGGAATCTCGTGGTCGGTGTACACGCGAGGTTTCTGGTCGGCAGACATGGCGGGGAACTCCGGGACGCAAGCGGGGGGCAGCAATATTTTTTGTAGGGGCACCCCTCGTGGGTGCCCTCCGGAAACCGGGCACCCACAAGGGGTGCCCCTACTTGGTGAAGACGAACTTCTTCGGGTTG
>JAYTTN010000004.1:0-10947 GCA_043745295.1 Fimbriiglobus sp.
AGCGTGAGCGACGGTGCTTCTTGAAGACCGTCGCTCACGCTTCCGGCTCCGATCAGATGCCACTCCCTCGCGGTCGCGGCTCGCCAGACCCGACCCCAACCCCCGGAGGTTCCTCTCATGCGATCCCTGTCCGTCCTCACCCTCGCCGCGCTGGTCGCGGTCCCGGCGTTCGCCGACGAGAAGAAGAAGGGGTGCTACGGCACTGCCATCGCCTTCCACGACTCGCCGAAGGAAGCCGCCGCCGCCGCCAAGAAGGACGAGCTGCTCGTCCTCGTGCTGCACGTCAGCGGGTACTTCGAAGACCCCGCGTTCACCTGAAACAACGCCGAGGCGCTCCGTGTGGGCGCTCTGAACGTGCCGAAGGTCGGGGACTACATCAACACCCACTTCGCCGCGTCGTACCAGAAGGTGGCGACGTTCAAGATCGTCGGTGCCCAGAAGCAGGGCGGGAACGTGGCGTCGTACTTCTGCGCCCCGGACGGCCGCGTGCTGCACGCCATCGCCGGGCCGGTGGACGCCGACACCTACCTCCGCGAAGCCACTTGGGTCGTCGAGACCACCAAGGCGGCGATGACGGAGACGAAGGGCGACGGCGCGAAGTTCAAGGAGTACTTCCGCAAGGCGCACGCGCGGAAACTGCACGAGGAGACCGGGCTGACCGTCGAGGCGATCACCTGGGATCCGCCGGAGCAGGGGGAGAAGGACGCGCTGACGTACTCCGACCCGAGCGGCCGGCCGCTGGCCCCGAAGCTGCCCCCGCCGCCCATCGACGGGCCGGACGTGCGGCTGGGCGAGGCCGAGTTCAAGCAGCGGCAGGACAAGGCGAACGCCGCCCCCGGCGCGCGGGCGATGGAGGTCGGCGGCGGCAAGGGCGGCGGCCCCGGCCGGCGGGTGGTGGTGAACAACCAGGCGATCATGCACCAGATCCTCGCCGCGCACAGCCTGACGCGGATCGAGAAGGTGTACGGGACGGTGTTCGAGAATGTGCTGGGCGAGAAGATCTCGACGAAGCCGGTGGACGTGGTGCGGCCGTTCAGTTGGGTGGACCGCGACGGCAACCGGCTGGCCAAGTGACACACGAGCCGCGACCGCGAGGGAGCGGCATCTTGCGAGCCGCGACCGCGAGGGAGCGGCATCCGAAGTCTTGTGGCACCGGCCTCCGAGCCGGCGAATGACGAACACCGGCTCGGAAGCCGGTGCCACAAGACAAAGGCCGAAGTCGGGAAGATGCCGCTCCCTCGCGGTCGCAGCTCGCAAGTCGGGCGGCGCGTCAGCGACTCACTTGGCGAACTCCCACTCGGCGTCCTTGGCCACGGCGAACAGGTGCAGGTGCTGGCGGAGGTCCCTCGTCAGCCCGCGCTGGTGGGCGAACGTCGCTTTGGTCTCGCCGCCGGCGGTCAACTGGTCGCCGCCCGACCCGGACCAGCGGAACAGCAGCAGGTACTCCTTCGAGAAGTCCACCTGCTTGGCCACCTTCTCGGCCACGTCCTTGCCGGGCAGCGCCTTCGCCAGCTCCTCGGCGGACATGATCTTCGTCGGCTTCGTCACCACCCCCCGCTCCTTGAAGTTCAGGTCGAGGTCCTTGACCGACACCTCGCGGACGACCGACTTCTTGTCGTCCGCCGTCGCCGCCGCCGTCGCCAGCCCGAACACGACCGCCGTCAGAATCGCGCGCATGGGGAACCTCCGGGGAATGCGGCGCGGATCGGCCGACCCGCGCCGGAGCCATTGTATCCCGCTCACTTCTTCTCGGTCACGCCGCGGACCTTCAGCCAGGCGGTCAGCCGGTCGGACCACCCCTCGGTGTACTTGCTGCCGCCGGTCCACTTCGGGTCGGTGCCCAGGCCGACGCCGTGCTGCCCCTTCTCGTAGACGTGCAGTTCGGCCGGCACCTTGTGCTTGCGCAGGGCCAGGTAGAAGCCGATGGGGTTCTCGGCCTTCACCGCCGTGTCCGCATCGGTGTGGAAAATGAACGTCGGCGGCGTGTCCTTCGTCACCTGCTTCTCGTTGCTGAAGAACTCGACCAGCTTCGCGTCCGGTTCCTTGCCGAGCAGGTTCGTCCGCGAGCCGCCGTGGGTGACGGCCGCGTCCATGCTGACGACCGGGTAGCCGAGGATCAGGAAGTCCGGCCGGCAGCCCTTCGTATCGGTGTCGTCGAAGTGGTCCTTCAGCAGGCCGTCGTCGAAGTGCGTGCCGCCGGTGCTGGCCAGGTGCCCGCCGGCGGAGAAGCCCATCAGTCCGACCCGCTTCTCGTCGATCCCGTAGTCTTTCGCCTTTGCCCGCACGGTGCGGATGGCCCGCTGCACGTCCAGCATCGGCGCTTGCAGCAGCGGGCCGGGCCGGTCCTTCGACACGATGCGGTACTTCAGCACGAAGGCGTGGACGCCGAGGGCGTTGAAGTATTCCGCCACCTGCTTGCCCTCGTGGTCGTCGGCGAGGAACCCGTACCCGCCGCCGGGGCAGATGACCACGGCCGCGCCGGTGGCCTTGTCGGCGGGGGCCTTGAACACCTTCACCGAGGGCTTGTCGGCGGGCGAATCGCCGACGGCCATCGGGGCCTTGCCGGCCCACAAGGGAAGGACTTCCTGTGCGGCCGGTTGGCCGGCGACCAGGGCGAGCGAGAGCAGCGCGAACGGACCCATGACGGGCACCTCCGGGGAGAGAACGGCACGGGGAGTTGTACGACCCCATCACCGCATGGCCGATCTCTCCCCAGCCGGGTAGGACAACCGGGTCGCCGTACCGAGTCCCCTCGCGGCGATCCACCGGAGTTCCCACATGTTCCGAATAGTCCTGACCTGCGCGGCGCTGGCCGGAGGAGTCGCCCCGGCCGCCGAACCGTCGAAGGCGGAAGTGAAAAAGCTGGCGATCACGATGGGGGACGCGATGAAGACCAACGATGTCGGCACCATCCTCGACCACACCTACCCGGCCCTCGTGGAGCAGATGGGCGGCCGCAAGAAGGCGTTGGAAACCCTCGAAAGCACGCTCAAGGTGATGAAGGCACGGGGCTTCGAGTTCAAAAAGTACGAACTGGGCGATCCAGAAGAGTTCGTCACCGAGGGCGACAACACGTTCATCGTCGTGCCGTCGGTACTGGAGATGGCCAGCCCGATGGGCACGATCCGCGGCCGCTCCTTCCTGCTGGGCATCTCCGGCGACGGCGGGAAGACGTGGAAGTTCGCCGACGGGGCCGGGGTCAACCGGAACGGGGAGGCGGACAAGGTGCTCCCGAAACTGCCCGCCAAATTGAAGTTGCCGGCCGACAGCAAGCCCGAGCTGGTCAAGGACTGATTCGCGCCCGGTCGGCCGATGCCGGCTCCCGCACGAGGGGCCGGCGCTCTCCTCCTCCCCTCCCCCCCGGTGTTCACCCGCATGTCCGCGTTCCGCCTCGAAGCCGACAGCATGGGCCAGATCCGCGTCCCCGCCGACCGCTACTTCGGCGCGCAGACGGCCCGCAGCCTCACCCACTTCGCCATCGGCACCGACACCATGCCGCGGCCGGTGATCCGCGCCTTCGGCATCCTGAAGAAGGCCGCCGCGCAGGTGAACCACGGCCTCGGCCTGTTCAAGAAGAAGGCCGCTGACAAGCTCGACCCGGACACCAAGTTGAAGGCGATGCTGGCCGCCTGCGACGAGGTGATGCGCGGCACGCTGGACGACCACTTCCCCCTGCGGGTGTGGCAGACGGGCAGCGGCACGCAGACGAACATGAACGCCAACGAGGTGATCGCCAGCCGCGCGGCGGAGTTGGCCAACGGGCCGCGCGGCGACAAGGACTGGGTGCATCCGAACGACGACGTGAACATGTCGCAGTCGTCGAACGACACCTTCCCGACCGCCATGCACATCGCCGCCGTCGAGGAGATCACGCACCGTCTGCTGCCGGAGGTGGCGAAGCTGCGGGACGTGTTCGCGCTGAAAACCAAGGAGTTCGAGAACATCGTCAAGATCGGCCGCACGCACCTGATGGACGCCGTGCCGCTCACGCTGGGGCAGGAGTTCAGCGGGTACGTCGCGCAGCTCGACTACGGCCTCGCGGCGATCAAGTTGACGCTGCCGATGCTGCACGAACTGGCCCTCGGCGGCACGGCGGTGGGCACCGGGCTGAACGCGCACCCGGAGTTCGCCGTGCGGGTGGCGAAGGCCATCGCCGACATCACCGGCCTGCCGTTCGTCACCGCGCCGAACAAGTTCCAGGCGCTGGCCGGGCACGAGCCGCTGACGTTCGCTTCCGGAGCGCTGAAGACGCTGGCGGCGGCGCTGATGAAGATCGCCAACGACGTGCGCTGGCTGGCATCCGGCCCCCGCTGCGGCCTCGGCGAACTGACCCTCCCGGAGAACGAGCCGGGCAGCAGTATCATGCCGGGCAAGGTGAACCCGACGCAGAGCGAAGCCATGACGATGGTGTGCGTGCAGGTGATGGGCAACGACGCCGCCATCGGCTTCGCCGCCAGCCAGGGGAACTTCGAGCTGAACGTGTTCAAGCCGGTCATCATCCACAACTTCCTGCACAGCGTGCGGCTGCTGACCGACGCCTGCCGCAGCTTCCGCGAACACTGCGCCGCCGACATGCCGGAGACCGACTACGCCGCGCTCGAATACTTCACCAACCCCGAAACGGGGTTGGTCGAGGTGGACCAATCGAAGATCGTGCCGAAGGCGGGCGGGAAGGTGCGGCCGGGCATCGCGGCGAACAAGCCGCAGATCGACAAGTTGCTGCACACGTCGCTCATGCTGGTGACGGCGCTGAACCGGCACATCGGGTACGACGCCGCCGCGACCATCGCCAAGACCGCGCACAAGAACGGCACGACCCTTCGGGAGGAGGCGGTCAAGCTCGCGCCGAAGCTGCTCGACGGCAGCGGCGTGCTGACCGGCGCGACGTTCGACGCGGTGGTGAAGCCGGAGACCATGACCGGCCCCGGCGCGGGGTGAAGACATGGCCGAGAAGCCGTTCAAAGTGTTCGTCTCGCACGCCGCCGAGGACACCTGGGTGGCGCGGCAGATCGCCGCCCACCTGGAGCGGTGCGGGGCCGCCACGTTTCTGGACGAGGCGCACATCGCCGTCGGCGACGACTGGGAGCCACGGATCGTCGAGGAGGCGAAAGGGTCGCACGAGCTGGTCGTCCTCCTCACGCCAGAGTTGCTGAAGGTCATCTCCTACGTCTGGGCCGAGGTTGGGATGTTCCGGCTGATGGGGAGGCGCGTCGTGTGGGCGTTGTACAAGGTGACGGATCGGATGCTGAACCGGAATCCCAAACTGGCGGGTATAATCCGGAAGGCGGACTGCATCCAACTGAACGACATCGACCGCTATTTCGCGGAAGTCGCGGTGCGGGTGTCCGCCACGGGAGGGAAGTCATGAGGAACGGGCACCCCCAACTCTTCCTGTCTTACAACCACTCGGATCGCATTGAGGCGGAGAAGGTCGCGGGGTTGCTCCGCGAGCGCGGCGTGTCCTGTTGGCTCGACGCGTCCGAACTCGCTCCGGGCGACAACTGGGAGGATCGGATGTTCGAGGCGATCCGGGGAGCGGATGCGTTCGTCTCCTTCGTGTCCCCAGGCCGAAAGGATTCGCGGTGGCAGTTGGTGGAACTGGGCGCGGCCCTCATACCGTCGTCCGAAGGCAAACTCCGGCTCCTCCCCGTCCTCTTGCCCGGCGCGACTGCGGCGGACGTGCCGGGGCCGCTGCGGCGTTTCAAGCCGATCTCCGAGCCGACGTCGGAAGCCGTCGCGGAGCGCATCGCGGAAGCGCTGGCCGCCGCGCCCGTGGCCGCCGTATGACACTCCCCCGCTGGCTGTTTTCGCCCCTCGTCGTCGCGTGGGTGGCCGTCGAACTGCACGCGGCGGGGATGGCCTACGCGCTGCTCCGACAGGAGTGGGACCTCTCCGGGTTCGTCGTCCTCGGCCGCGACACGCGGTGGGCGGCGGACCCGGCGTTCGACCCCGTCACCCGCCGCGTCACCCCGGTCGGGTACGACGGGCACGCCTACTACGCGGTTGCCCGGTACCCGTTCGCCGACAACCGCAGCCGGCTGGACCACCCCGTCCGGCAGGCCCGCATCCTGTACCCGCTCGCGTGCTTCCTCGCCTCCGGCGGCGGCGACGGCCGCGCGCTGGTGTGGGTGATGCCGCTGATGAACCTGTTCGCCATCGGCCTGATGACGTGGCTGGCGGCGGGGTACGCGCGGCGGTGCGGCATGTCCGCGTGGTGGGGGCTGCTGTATCCCGTCGTGGTGAACGCGATGGTGCCGGCGGTGCGGGATTTGACCGACGCCTTCGCCATGACGGCCGCCCTCGCGCTGGTCATCGCCTGGGAGCGGAAGTGGCCGCCGCTCGCGCTGGGGCTGGTCGCGGCGGCGGCGGTGCTGTCGCGGGAACAAAACCTGGCCGTCGTGCTGGTGGTATGCGCGGCGGCAGTGTGGGAACGCCGGTGGCGCGCGGCGGTCGCGCTCGCCGTCGGAGTGGCGACGCTGGTCGCATGGATGGCCTACCTGTTCACCCTGTACGGCGAGTGGCCGGTGATGCCGACCGACCGGAACATCGCCGCGCCGCTGGACGGCATCCGCACCTGGTACGAGTTCGAAAGCCGCAACGAGCAGGAGTGGCTGATCCGCGTCGTGTACGCGGCGTTCCTGGCCGGCTGCGCGCTGATCCTGGCGTGGCGTCTGGTCCGCGACCGCGGCGTCACCGTCGCGGCCGCCGTCGGCTGGGGCGGGGTGGCCCTCACGGTGCTGGCGGGGCCGGCGATCGCGGAGGATTACTGGTCGTACTCGCGGGCGCTGTTCTGGCTGCCGCTGGGGGCGTGGGTGGCGAGCGTCCGCGCCGGGTGCTGGCCGGCGCTGGCGTTCGGCGTCGTCGCCCTGGCGTTCAACCGCGGTACGCTGAACGTACTCTGAAATCGGGCGATGCGGCTCGATCCGCGAAGACCCCGACCCCGGCGCGGTCTCCCCGCCGACTCCACCGACCTGCCCGAGTCCCTCGAATGTCGCCGTCGGTCCCGGAACACTCCCTGTCGAAGTCGTGGGCCGCGCGGGTGCCGTTCTACTACGGCTGGGCGAACGTGACCCTCGCGGCGGTGGCCATGTCCGCCACGCTGCCCGGCCGGACCTACGGCTTGGGCATCATCAAGGACGCCGTGTGCGAAGACCTGAACATCGGCGACCTCCGCTTCAACTGGCTGAACTTCTGGGCGGTGATCCTGGGCGCGGCGGTGGTGCTGCCGGTCGGCCGGCTGATCGACCGCGCCGGCACCCGCCTCACCCTCGCGCTCGTCGCCGGGGCTCTCGGCGGCAGCGTTCTGCTCATGGCCCGCGCCGGCGACGAGCGCGAGTTGACCGTGACGCTGACGATGGTGCGCGGGTTCGGCCAGGGGGCGCTGTCGGTGGTGGCCATCGCCCTCGTCGGCAAGTGGTTCCGCCGGCGGGTGGGCGTGGCGATGGGCGTGTTCGCGGTGCTGCTGGCGGTCGGCTTCGTGGTGCCGATCCTGGTCGTCGAGGGCGCGATGAAGCGGCTCGGCGCGACAGGGCCGGCGGGGTGGCGGGCGGTGTGGGACGGCATCGGCGTCGCGCTCCTGCTCGGGCTGGTGCCGCTCGGCCTGCTGTTCGCCCGCAGTTCCCCGGAGGCGTGCGGCGCAGCGCCCGACGACCCGGCGGTCGGTGCGCCGGTCGCCCCGATGACCGTGCGGCAGGCGCTGGCCACGCCCGCGTTCTGGGTCTACACCGCCGCCGCCGCGCTGTTCAACCTGACGTTCTCCGCGCTGACCCTCGACAACAAGCTGCTGTTGCAGGAACACGGCCTGACCGGCGCGGACACCAGCCAGCTCGTCCTCGGCGTACTGATGGTCAGTGGGCTGCCGGCGAATCTCGCCGCCGGCGCACTCGCGCGGCGGGTCTCGCTGGGCAAGTTGCTGGCCGTCGGGGTGCTGCTGCACGCCGCGTCGCTCGCCGTCTTCCCGCTGGTCGGGTCGCCGGGAACGGCCGTGGTGTACGCCGTTTTGCTGGGTGTGTCGGGCGGGGTCATCACCGTCGTCTACTTCGCCGTTTACGGCCACACCTACGGGCGGACGAACCTCGGCGGCATCCAGTCGGTCGTGCAAGTGCTGTCGGTGTTCGCGTCGGCCATCGGGCCTGTGATCTTGGCGACGGTTCGGAATGAAACTGGCGGCGCGACCGCGCCGTTCTTCTTCGCGTTCGCGGCGGCGTGCGTGCCGCTGGCGGCGCTGGCCTGGGGCGTCCGCCCGCCGAACCGCCGAATCCCGGAGGCCGCGCCATGACCAGTCACGACGATCAGGTGCGGGCGCTGCTGGCCGAGGCGACGCGGATGCCCACATCCCTGGGCAAGTTCGAGGTGATCGCCGAGGCGGTGCGGCTGGCCGACCTGCACAACGACGTGCCCCTGGGCGTCGAAGCCCGCCTGCCGCTGCTGGCCGTCGCCGGCAGCTTGCTCCGCGGCGACGCGATGGCCGTCGCCTTCACCTGGTGCCTGCACCAGTACGACCAGCGGCCGGAGCTGTTCGGCGGCCGCGACCTGTTCTGGGAGTATTGCACGCTCATCGGCCGGCTGGCGAACTTCGACACCGTCTCCCGCGCCCAGTTGGAGGAGATGCTGGCCGACCTGACCGACCGGTTGGCCCGCGCGGGGCAGTCGCCGGCGCACGCCCTGTACGTGAAAGTACTCCTCGGCCCGGACCTCGGCGACCGCGCGTTCGCTGTCGAGGCGATGGCGGAAGTGGTCCGCCGCCGGCTGACCGCCGTGTTCAACCCCTCAATGCTGTTCCAGCATGCGATCTTCGTCGGCAATCAGGAAGGGGCGCTGCGGCTGGCCGAGGCCGAGCTGTTCACCCCGAACCGCAACGCCTTCGACATGCAGTGGTACGAACTGTTCGAGCTGCTCATGCGGCGGGATCGGTGGGCCGAACTGCCCCGCTGGCTGACGCGGGCGGAGAAGCAGGTGCGGGTGAAGGACGTGTACTACTGGCCATTCGGCATGGTCGTGGCGGCGCTCGCGCTGGCCGGGCGGATCGACGCGGCGGTGCGGCTGACCGGGCAGTGCCAGCGGGCCATCCGCGAGTACACCGACCCGCTCACCCGCCTGCACTTCTGCCTGGACGTGGGCGTGCTGTTCGACCGCCTGCACGCGCTCGGCCGGGAGGCGGTGCTGGTGCGTTTCGCCGACGGCCCGCCGGGGCGTATGCCGAGCGGTCAGTACCGCGTGGCCGAGGTGCGGACGTGGCTGGCGGACACGGCGGCGGACCTGGCCGCGCGGTTCGACGCGCGGAACGGCAACGCCTACTTCGCCGGCCTCATCCGCGAGCGGGCGGAGTCGCAGCGCTTCGCGCGGGGGCCGGGGTGAGGCGAGACGGAGGCGCGGGTATTCTCGTTAGCCCGCCGCGCCAGCAAGGGCCGTTGGCCGACGCGGTGCCAGAGTTTACGGTTGTCCGTCACGGCGGTTTGGCCCTTGCTGGCGCGGCGGGCTAACAGGGCCGCCGCCCCGTCACTTCCGGGCGAACTCGATGCCGCGCTGGATGAAGCCGGCGGGTTTGCCGTTCGCCACCCGCACGGCGAACAGGTCGTCGGCGAAGTAGCCGGATGTGGCGCGGTACAGGTCGCCCTGCCAGTGTTCCAGCGGCACCGCGAAGGAACTCCACTCCCACGTCAGCTTGCCGTCGGTCGCCACCAGCTTGCCGACGCCGTAGGCCGGGTGTTCGTAGGTGGCGGCCAGTTCCTTCACCGGTAGCGACGGCGGCACGTTCGGGTTGCGGCCGCGGTCGCGGGCTTGCTTCGCCTCGGCCTTCGCGTCCGCTTCGGCCTTCGTCCGCTTCCGGTAGTGCGCGTTCCAATCGCCCTTCGGCAGGTCCAGCAGCAGTTCCAACAGCGTGTGGCCGAGGGCCATGTTCATGCGCGTCTCGTGCAGGTTCGCCAGCACCGCGATTCCGACGCCGTCGTCCGGGGCCAGCATCACCAGCGCGCGGAAGCCGTCGATCACGCCGCCGTGGGCGACGACGAGTTTGCCCCGGTGGTCGTACACCACCCAGCCCATCGCGTAGCTCACCTGCGTGGCCGTCGGGTGGGTGGCCGTCACGCTCGCGGTGCGGCGGATGGTCGTGGCCGGCTGTCGCGTCTCGGCCAGGTCTTCGCCGGGGATCAGCCGAAGGGCACCGACCCGGCCGTCGCCCAAGTGCAGTTGCATCCACGGCACGAGGTCGCGGACGGAGCAACTCATCGACCCGGCCGGGTCCGGCTCGCGGAGGACGTACTCGGCCATCGGCTCGACGCCCTTCGCGCCGACGCGGTGGCCGGCGGCGCGGTCGGGGAACTTCGCCGCGTCGGCCGTGGTGAACGCGACGGACTTCATCCCCAGCGGCTTGCAGATCCGCTGTCGCATCAGCTCGTCCCAGTCGAAGCCGGTTGCCTTCGCGGCGGCGAGGCCGGCGGCCGTCACGGGTAGGCTCGAATACTGGAACTCGCCCCGGAACGGCCCCGTCAGCGGCAGCTTCGCCACCCGCTTGACGACTTCCTCCACCCCCCACGGGGCGCGATACCAGAGCAGGTCGTGCCCGCCGAGGCCGGTGCGGTGGGTGAACAGGTCGCGGATCGTCACCAACTTGTCGGCGGCCGGGTCGGACAGGGCGAACGCCGGCAGGTGCTTGCGAACCGGGTCGTCCCAGTCCATTTTCCCCCGGTCCACCAGGGACGCGACGAGCGCGGCGGTGAACGCCTTCGTGCAGGACGCCAGCGGGAAGACGGTGTCCGGGGTTACGGGTTCGTCCTTGCCGATTCGTTTGGTGCCCTGGGCGATCAATTGCGGCGGCTGGCCTTTCCGCACGACGGCCACGGCCACCCCCGGCACGTCCCACGCCACCCGCGCCGCCGTCACCGCTTTCTCGACGGCGGTCGGTTCGGCGGCCGGCGCGACGGCGGCGGCCAGCAGGATCGCGAAAGC
>JAYTTN010000005.1:0-2945 GCA_043745295.1 Fimbriiglobus sp.
CCGAGGCCACTCCCTGGCGGTCGCGGCTCGCCGGACAACGACACCCCCTTGAACACCCCCTCTCCGGAACGGGGAGGGGGCCGGGGGGTGGGGTCTTGAAAACGCTGGCAAACGCAAAGACCTACCCCTGACAGGGGCCGGGGGTGAGAGCCGAACCTCACCGCCGGCATCCGTTGCCTCGCCGCCGGCCCAATTCCGTTCTTGACGCGCCGTCCCCCGCTCGGTATCTCCGCCGCCCTCTGATCGCCTTCCGTCTTGGGTTTCGCCATGCGACCGTGGGCGGCTCCCGCACTGTTCGCCCTGTCCGCCGCGTTCGCCGGTGCCGGCTGCTCGCTATTCCGGTCCACCGCCGGCTACGCCCCGACCGACACACCCGCCGCGCCGCCGCCGCAAACCGCCGCCCAGGCTCCGGACGGCGACGCCCAAATCGTCATGCAGACGCGGCTGATCGAGCGGCCGGCCGGCGACGAGTACCTGACCCACGGCCTGTGGAAGGAGACGACCGACCCGCTGCCGCACGAGCTGTCGGCGCGGCTGGCGGCGAACGGCCTGCGGGTCGGCGTCGTGTCCGGGCCGCTGCCGGTCGAACTGGAGAAGCTGGCCGCGTCCGACGCCTCGGTCGTCGATCCGATGCTGCGGACGTTCCGCGCCGGTCGGCCGAAGGCGGTGCCGGTGAACGGCCCGCTGCCCGATTGCGCGGCGGCCGTCCGCGCGGACCTGAGCGGCGACCCGGTGGCGAAGGCGTGGCCGGCGGCCGACTGCGGGGTGATCGTCACCGCGACGCCGGTGCCGGACGGGCGGCTGGCGGTGCGGGTCGAGTACCAAATCCAGTACGGCGAGCGGTCCTTCGCCTATCAGCCGAACAGCGACGGGACGGCGTTCGACGGCCGGCACCAGCGGACCGTGGAGCCGTTCCCGACGCTGGCCTTCGACCTGCACCTCCGCCGGGGCGAGGTCGTGCTGTTCGGGGCCACCGCCGCGCCGGCCGGCACCCTCGGCCGGGCGTTCTTCTACCCCGGCGAGTCCGACCGCCTCCGCCAGCGGGTGCTGCTGGTGCAACCGTTCGCCGCCGCCGCCCCCGTCGCGCCGACCAACACCGCCCGCCAGACGCCGGCCGCCTGCGCCGCGAAGTGAGAGTTCCCGCCGGGCGTGCCGAGAACCGCCGAGAACCGCCGGCGCGCGAGTGCCATTCCGGTATTCACCTTGGCGGGTTGGGTGATGGGGTGGTGCTGGGTTTGCGTCATACCGGTGCTTCGCTCGGACGCCTCTGTCAGGGGTAGGTGTCGGGATCAACTGGGGTCTTGAAAACGCTGGCAAACGCAAAGACCTACCACTGACAGGGGGTGGGGGTGAGGGCCGAACACGACCGCCAAAATCCGCTGCCGCACCCGCGATCCGATTCGGGCTTGCCCCGTTTGCCGGGGGGCGGTATTCCCCCCGGTCGCACGTTCCACACGAGTCGCGGAGGGCGGTGACATGGCCGACGAAAACAAGGGCGGGAAGGGCGGGCTGGTGAAGGCCGGACTCGGCGGCATGGCCGGGCTGATGGCCGGGTTCGTCGGCGTGTACGCCACGTCCATCGTGAACCAGGTGGCCAAGCCGTCCAAGCCGGTCGCCAACTTCGCCGTCTCCGCCGAGGGGCTGACGGTGGTGTGCCAGAACCACGCCTCCGGCGATTCCGGCTGGTGGGACTTCGGCGACGGCACCCCGCTGGAGCCGTTCGCCGACGGCGAGCAGGTCGTCAAGCACACCTACGCCAAGCCCGGCAACTACAGCGTGAAGCTGACCGTCCGCAACTACTTCGCCGACGAGAACGAGCGGACGGTGCCGTTGGACCTGACCCAGCCGGCGGTCAACGCCCCGGCCGGCGGGCTGGCGGTGAACAACCTCACCGCCACGCCGGTCGGCGGCGTCACCTCCGCGCCGGCCACGTTCCGCGTGAAGGGCGACGTGGCGAACGCCGACAAGGTGCTGTGGGACACCGGCGGCGACCACCTGGAAGTGACCGACTCGCCGGGCGCGTTCGAGAAGCTGGTGGTGTTCGAGAAGCCCGGCACCTATCCCATCCAGGTGATCGGCTACAACGGCAAGAACGCGGTCAAGCGGTCGGCCACCGTCACCGTCTCCGCGCCGATGTCGGGCACCCTGTCGGTGGTCGTCCGCACCGGCGGCACGGGCACCAAGGTGGACCGCAAAGCGTTCGCGGAGACCGTCGCCATTCCGCTGCCGGCCAAGGACGCCAAGGCGTTCGAGCGGGTCATCGCCGCGCGGCCGGGGTACGTCCTGCTGGACGCCAAGCTCGGCGCGGTGGCCTCGACCGCCGCGAAGAACGTGAAGGCGACCGTGGCGGCGGACAGGAAGTCGGTGACGGTGTCCGGCGAGTGGACCGGCAGCGGCAACGCGGCGACGAAATCGGCCGGCGGGTCGGACCTGATGGTGCCGGTGATCCTGACCCAGGAGCGGAGCGAGGCGGTGACGCTGCGGTCGGAAACCGTGGCCGCGCACTTCGCCACCGACGCCTGGCTGCTGGGCGGCGAGTCCGGCGCGCGGGTGGCGACGCTGGTTCTGCCGCCCCTGCCGGCGGGCGTGACCGCCAAGCGGACGCTGGCCCTGGAGGTGAACGAGACCCGCGTCGATGGGGTGCCGGTGGCCATCGGCGCGCTGGCCGACCTGAAGCTGCCCTACGCCGCGCGGGTGCGCATCGCCTCCGGCGAGCAGGTGCTGGAGATCGCCGAGCAGCCCGGCGGCCAACTGAAGGCCACCCTGCGGGCGGCGCAAGCCCAGCGGGTCGGGCGGTGAAGCCGGATCCGAGTCGGTTCACGGCAGCAGGTCGCCGACGCGCATGCTCGCCGACGGCAGGAGGGCGACGGCTCCGGCGGCGGAGGCGAGCAGGAAGGTGCGGCGCGACGGGGTGTCGGACACGGGCGGCATCTCCGGCGGGGCGC
>JAYTTN010000006.1:0-2940 GCA_043745295.1 Fimbriiglobus sp.
ACGGCCCCTTCGGGGCGAGGAATGGTGTCACTTGAACGCCTCGTACTCCTTGCCCAGCAAGCTGGCGGCGATCTTCAGCGTGAGGATTTCGTCGGTCCCCTCGTAGATGCGGCAGACGCGGGTGTCGATGAGGTGCCGGCCGGGGCGGTACAGCGTACTCCAGCCGCGGCCGCCGAACACCTGCACCGCCCGATCCGCCGCGTCCCACGCCGCGTTCGTCACGAAGAACTTGCACTTCGCCGCCAGCAGGTCGGCGGCGGTGGCGAGCTGCTTGTCCTTGGGGTGGTCCTTCATCGCCTGCATGGCGGTCGAGGCTTCGGTCAGCAGCGCGCGGCTGGCCACGCGGTGCAATTCGACGTGCGCGATGTGCTGCTGCACCAGTTGGTGCTTGGCGATGGCCTTGCCGTGCTGGTGCCGGTCCTTGCCGTACTGAAGCACTTCCGCCAGACAGTCCTCGATGACGCCCAGGCACCCGGCCGCAACGCTCAACCGGCCGCTCACCAGCGTGCCCATGGCGATGCGGAAGCCGTCGCCCTCTTCGCCGAGCAGGTTCTCGGCCGGCACCTCCACGTCGGTCATCTCGAACATGGCGGTGTTGCTGCTGAACATGCCCATCTTGGCCGTCAGGTCTTCGGCCGCGAAGCCCGGCGACTTGGTGTCCACGACGAACGCCGAGATGCGGCGGGCCGGGCCGTCGGGCACGTTCGCCGGGTAGCCGAACGCGATGACGGCGTCCGCGATGCCGCCGTTCGAGATGAGGTACTTGACGCCGTTCAGCTTGTAGCCGCCGGCGGTCTTCTCGTAGGTGGTGGTCATCTCGCGGGGGTTGCTGCCGGCGTCCGGCTCGGTCAGCCCGAAGGCCAGCACCTTCTCGCCGCGCGTGGCGGCCGGCAGGTACTTCTCCTTCAGCGCCTCGGTACCCCAGGTCTGGATCGGGTATGCGCCGATACTCAGGTGGCCGGAGAAGAACGTCCGCACGCCGGTCCCCTCGCGGCCGATGCGGGCCAGCGCGGTGAAGTACGTCACCGCGTCCGCCCCGCGGCCGCCGTACTCCGGCGACACGTTCATGCCGAGCAGGTCGTACTTCTTGGCGAGCGGGACGAGGGAGTCGTTGAACCGGTGTTCGACGTAGCACAGGTCTTCGATCGGACGAATCTCTTCGCAGAACGAGTCGGCGTCGGCAATCAGCTTCGCCGGATCGAAGGCGGGCATGGCGGACCCTCGCGGGAGGTGGGAGACAGACCCCATTGTACCGCTCGACCGTTCGACGACGCCGCGAACGCCGCGCCGGCGTTCCCCTCCCTTCCGCTCACCGCCGCCGCCCGCGGATCGACACCGTCACCGGCACTTCGTCCTTCGTCTTCTTGGCCGCCTCGGTCATCCCGAACTCGGTCTGGAGGAGCGGTATCGTCGCGTCGAACGTCACCTCGTCCGGGGTCACGGCGATCCGGGCCGGGAAGGAAATGGCCTTCCGCACGCCGTGGAGGGTGAGGTGCCCCGACACCGGGTAGTTCGCGGATTTGTCTAGCGGCGGCGCGACGCCGTCGAGTACGAACTCGGCCTTCGGATAGCGGGCCACGTCGAAGAAGTCTTCGGCCTTTAAGTGCCGGGTGAGGAGTCCGATCTTCGTGGTCGTCGAGTCCATGTCCACCGCGACGCGGATTCTCAAGTCCTTCGGGTCGTCCGTCGGCAGTTCCAGCGTGCCGTCGAACGCCGCGAAGTGGCCCGACTGCGACGCGAGCGCCGTCGAGCCGGTGAACGCGATGGTCGTGTTCGCCGGGGAGATGGCGATCACCCCAGGGCGAACCGGGGCCGGCCCGCTCGCGGCCGGCGGCGGCTTGACCGCGTCGCGCGAAAACAGGTGGCAGCCGACGACCGCCAGCATCAGCGGCACGACCGGGAGCAAGACTTTCACGTCGCCGCCTCCATGAGGGGTCCGATCCGCCCGATCACCGTTTCGGGAGATAGCCGTCGGTCGCCTTTTTCAACTCGCCGAGGTCGGCGACCTCGAGGTCCGACCACGCCCGCTTCACCGCGTAGTCCTGGTAGAGCACGACGCTATTCGCGGCGATGGCATCGACCTTGTACGCCCGGAGCTGCTTCTCCTTCCGCCGCGGGTCGGGGCGGCAGAGCATGAGTTGCCGGAGGGAGTGTTCCTTCGCCAGCGACCGAAGCTCGTCCGCCGAACCGTCCACGACCACCAGCAGCACCCGCAGTTTTCCCTTGGCGTGCGCGGCCGCGATGCCCTCCAGCGCCGGCGCGAGTTGGCCGGCGGCTTTGGCGTCCTTGGCGAATGCCAGCAGCACCGGCGCGTCGAGGTACGTGCAGACCGGACAGGTCTGGGTACCCGCGTGCGGCCCGGCGACGTGGACCGGCTCCCAGGCCGAGACTTCGTCGCCGGGGCGGAGACCCTTGACGGCCGGTTCCGCGGCGACGGCGAACCCGGCGGTGACGAGAACGGTCAGCGGGCCGAGAAGGACTTTCATTCGCGTCACCGTCGCGGAGCGGAGGGAGGAAGTCGGACGGCGATAGCGGGACGGCAGGTCCGGTTCAATCCCAGCCTCGGCCGGCCGGGCTGGCTGTCCCAGGGCCACGTGACGTTTCACACTGCCGGGAGTGGAAGAGGCGGATGGCTTCTTCGGGGTGGATCTGGAATCGCTCGGTGGCAGCCTCGCGGTTGGACTCGCCGGCGTCGCGCATCCGGTGCGGGGCGGCATTCCGCAGCGCCGCCAGCACCTGCGCCGCGAGCGGGGATCGAAGACGTGGTGGAACATCTCGGCGGGCGACTTCGGCATTCCCTCGCATCGAGACCGTAGGGTGTCGCAATGGATTTTGGCGGCTCCGGGCGAGCGGGGGGCGTCAGCCCCCTGTTCCCGGGGGATTTCGACCACACCAGGGGGCTGACGCCCCCCGCTCGCCAAAATCCGCTGCCGCACCCGA
>JAYTTN010000007.1:0-10887 GCA_043745295.1 Fimbriiglobus sp.
GACGTGTCCGTCCGGGTGCGGCGGAGGTCGTCGATGCGGAGCCGACTCTCTTCCGATTTGAGTAACTGCGTCAGCCAGTCCTTCGTCAGCGGGTGAACGCCGGGCTTGCCGCCCGGCTCGGACGCGAGCAGTAGCGGGGCAGGCGGAACGGTGGGGATGTGGCCGAACAGTTCCTCGATCTGCCGCACCCGCGAGTCGAGCAGGTCTTGGCGGAATTCCAGTTTGGTGGTGCGGTCTTCCAGCGATTGCAGGGTCTGATTGACGATCTTCCGCACGTCGTCGGCGGTCGTCTTGGCGGACAGGTCCTTGTGGAACGCGGCCATCTGGTCTGCCAGTTTCGCGTCCACCTGCCGCAGCCCGGCCTCGTAGGCGGACAGCCGCGCCTGGAGTTCCGTCACCCGCTGATCGGCGGGCGTGTCCTTGCTCCACAGCGAATCGATCCCGGCCTCGATCAGCTTCGACCCGATGCTCTTGAGGATTTCGACGCCGATTTCCTTCAGTTGGGCCGGCGCGGGTTGAACCGAGACCGCCACCACCAAGATGGCCAGAATGGGCAGGCGCATCGGATGAACTCCGGGGTGAAGTTGAGAGGTGAGACAACTGGTATTCGCGGCGGAGGGGAGAAGATTTCGCCGGTCGTCGATTTTCTTCGCTTCCGCGTCAGCTCGCCGGGAAGGGCAGGTCGTCGCCCTCGATCTCGGCCAGCGCGTTCAGGGCCGCCCGCAGCTCGGCGTCCTTCTTGTTCCGCCCCCACACCGGCGGGTACCGGTGGCCGTCGATCTCGGCCGCCACCCAGAAGCACTTGTCGTGTTCCGGCCCCTGCTCGTCCAGCACGACGTACCGGGGCGTGCCGCCGAACTCCTTCTGGGCCACCTGCTGGAGCCGCGACTTGGCGTTGTTCGACACCGCGTCGTCGGCCACCCGCTCGATCTCCGGGGTGACGAACCCCAGCACGAACGGCTTGGCCGCGTCGTACCCGCCGTCCAGGAAGATGGCCGCCACCAGCGCCTCGAACACGTCCGCCAGGATGTTCGGCGGCACCTCGGCGAACCCGGTCAGCCCCTTGCCCAGGAACAGGAAGTCGCTCATGCCGATCCGCCGGCTGAACTCGGCGCACGTCTTCCGGCTGACGACGACCGACTTCACTTTCGTCAGGTCGCCCTCCTGGTATTCCGGGAAGCGGACGTACAACTGCTCGCAGGTGACGAGGCCGAGGACGCTGTCGCCGAGGAACTCCATCCGCTCGTTCGACGCCTGGCGGGTGTTCGCCCCGGACGTGTGCGTGAGCGCGGCGCGGAGCAGCTCCGGCCGCTGGAACGAGTACCCGATGGCGGCTTGGCAGTCGTCGAGGACGGCTTGCTCACGGGAGGGGGACGCGGCTCGAGCCATGAGGAGGCACGCAAGGCAGGGCGAGGCGGCGGCGGAGGATGTATTATGAAGAACTTAACAATCCGCCCGCCGCCTGTCAACGGACTGGGCCGGATCGGTTCGCCGACGGGGCACGAGATTCCAACCGAGGGCCGACCCGTGCCGACACTGTCCAACCGCCTCGCGCTGCTCGCGTACCTGCTCGCGGCGGGCGCGGCCGTTGCCGCGATGGCGGTGCGGCCGGTGGCCGTGGCCGGCGACAGTTGGGAGTACCTGCTCACCCTGCAATCGCTCTGGGAACACGGTACGCCCGACCTGCGCGACGGCGACTTCGCGGCCGCGCTGGCGCTCTTTCCGGAAGGCCACATCGACGGCAGCCCCGGATTCATTCCCGGCGCGCCGCCCGGCTGGGTGATTTCGAGATTTGGCCTTCCGTACACAATCCACTTTTGTACAATGCCCGTGTGCGCGGTGCCGGCGAAGGCCGCCCTCCGGTGCGTGGGCGGCCAAGAACTGGCGGCGGTCCCCGTCACGAACGTCGTCTGGCTGCTGACGGCCGTCGGGCTGGCGCTGTTCGCGGGGACGGTGCCGCTCCGCTGCCGGCTGCTGTTCGTCGGGCTGGCCGGGGTTTCGCCCGTCATTTGGTATTTGGAATACGGCGGGGTGGAGGTGTTCTGCTGGTCCCTCGCGGTCATCGGACTGGTCGCCTTCGACGGCCGGCGGTTCGCGTGGAGTGCGGCCGCGTTCGGCCTGGCGGCCACCCACAACCCGCCCCTGGCGGCGCTCGTGCTGCTGCCGATCTTGGGGGCGTTCGCGACGAGTTGGAAGCGGGCCGCGGTCGTCGCGGTGGTGGGCGGCGCTGTCACCGCGATTCCGGTCGGCTTCTCCCTCTGGCACTTCGGCAAGCCGAGCTTGCTCGCGCCCTATGCCGACCCGTCGAAGATCTCGTGGGGTCGCACGCTGAGCGAGCTGGCCGACTTGAACCAGGGCCTGCTGCCGTTCGTGCCGGTGCTGCTGATCGCGGTGCCGCTGGGCGTGATCGCGGCCGCCCGACGGCGGGACTGGTGGTGGCTGCCGGCGGCGGCGGCGGTGGCCGCGATGGCGGTGACGATGCAAATGCAGGTGAATTGGAACAGCGACGGCCGGGGGATGCTGGGGTACCTGGTCTGGATGGTCCCGCCGCTGGCGTGGGTGGCCGCTCGCGGCCTGACCGGGTGGATGGCGTGGGCCGCGTTCGGCGGAGCGGCGCTGATTCATGGCGGCGTGCTGGCCTTCGACCCGCCGCCGCGCGGGCAGTACGGCGAGCAGCGGCGATTGGCGCGGTGGGTGATGACCGAGCATCCGACGTGGTACGATCCGGACCCGGAAATCTTCATCGAACGCCAGCAGACCGGCCCGGAGGTGGTCGGTACGGACGTGTCGCCCCGCCTGCCAGTTCTGTTCGGCCGGCCCGACGGCGAGGTGACGAAGGTGCTGCTGGAACGCCGCGGGCTGGACCGGCTCGCCGACAAGTTCGAGCGGATCGACCCGGACGCGCTGGCCGCGATGCGGGCGGCGGCGGAAGCGGCCGAGACGCCGACGTATTACCATCCGAAGGAGAAGACCGCCTGGGCGAAACCGGGAACCATCCACGGCGAGCTGCCGGAGCGGTGAAATGCCCGGCCCCGGCCGGCGTCTGGTACTGCGATGACCGCCGACGCGCTCGCCGAACTGGTCTCCCGCCACGCGGCCGCCCTGGTGCTGTACGCCCGACAGTGGTGCGCCTCGACCGCCGACGACGTGGTGCAGACGGCCTTCCTGAAGCTGGTCCGGCAATCCCCCGCCCCCGCCCACCCGGTCGGCTGGCTGTACGCCGTGGTGCGCAACGCGGCGATGGATGCCAACCGCTCGGCCCGCCGCCGCAGGAAGCACGAAACCGTCGCCGCCGAGCGGACCGACACGTGGTTCGAGCCGTCCGACGACCCGACCGGGCTGGACGCCCGCGCCGCCGCCGCCGCCCTGTCCGAGTTGCCGCCGGAGACCCGCGAGGTCGTCGTCGCCCACCTGTGGGGCGGCCAGACGTTCGAGCAGATCGCGGCGGCCTCTGGCGGGTCGGCCAGCACCGCCTACCGCCGCTACGTCGCCGGCCTGACCTTACTCCGCACGAAACTGGGTGTCTCATGCCCGACCTGACCGACCCGCTGGCCGCCGCCCTCGCCAAGCTGCGGCCCGCCGCCGCCGCCGCCGAGAAGCCGGCGTTCCTGTTCCGCGCCGGGCAGGCGTCTCGCGACGCCGTCGTCCGCCGCTGGCAGGCGGTCACGCTCCTGGCAGCGGTCGCGCTGGTCGCGTCGTGGGCCTACGGGTACGTCCGGTACGCCGAGCTGCAACAGCGTGCCGCCACCGTCGAGGCCCGCGCCCCGGAATCGACGACGGCGCTGCCGCCCGCGCCGCCGACGCCTGCCCGACCGCTGGTGTTCACGGTCCCCGACGCCACCGTGCCGCCGACGCCCCCGTATTACGACCCGGACCCGACGCCGCAGGAGCTGGCCGACGCGCTGCAACTGCGACGTGACATCCTCACGGCCGGGTTGACCCTGCTGCCGCCGTCGCGGCCCCCGGTCGCCACCGCCGGCGACCTCCGGCACATCCTGCCCGGCGGGGTGTTCACCACCCCCCGCCACGAGCCGAAGAAGCCGACGCCGATCTTCCCGGACGACGAGTGACGGCGAACGGCGCGACGTGAGTCCGCCGGTTCTTACGGTCGATCCGAGCCGGAAGCGTGAGCGACGGGTTCGTACCGACCGTCGCTCACGCTTCCGGCTCGGACAAACACCGGCGGACTCACGTCGCGCCGCTCGCCCACCCCTTGCCCCAAGGAATCCCCATGCGCCCCGCCTTCCTCCTGGCTCTGCTGCTGCCGGCGACCGCCGCCGCGCAGCTGCCGCCGATCAAGCTGACCGTCGATCCGGCCGCCGAGCCGAAGCCGGCGCTGAAGTACGAGCTGCTGCCGGCCGGCCGCGACCGGGTGGCGGGCAACGCCGCCTTCCATTACATGAAGGCGCACCTGAACCGCCCCGCCCGCGACCCGATCAAGGCCCAGGACGAGGAGACGAACATCCAGGCCTGGCTCGACCTGCCAGTCCAGGACCTCCCGGTGGCGAACGTGAAGGCGCTGATGGACAAGTACAAGGCGGTGTTCCGCGAGGTCGAGTACGGCAGCCGGTGCAAGTCGTGCGAGTGGAGTTCGGCCCCCGTGAGCGGGCCGGAGGCCATCGAGGCGCTGCTGCCGAACGTGCAGGTTCACCGCGAGATCGCCCGGTTTCTGTCGCTGCGGGCGAAGGTCGAACTGGCCGAGAAGCGGTACGACGACGCGGCGAAAACGCTCCGCACCGGCATCCAGTACGGCATGCACATCGCCGAGGGGCCGACGCTCATCCAGATGCTCGTCGGCGTCGCCATCACGAACATTTTCCTGGCGCGGGCGGACGACTTCATCGCCGGTCCCGCCTCGCCGAACCTGTACTGGGGCCTGAGCAGCCTGCCCCGCCCGCTCATCGACCCGCGGCCGGGGCTGGACGGCGAGGACGCCTTCAACGAGAGCTTCCTGCCGGGTCTCGGCGACCTGAAGAGGGGGGCGGTGTCGGCCGACCGCGCGATGGACGTGGTGGCGAACGCGGTCAAGGTTCTTCAGGCCGGCGACGGGAACGGGCCGGGGCTGGGCGGCCGGCTGGGGCTGGCCGCCTACGCCGCCGTCGTCCAGAACGAGGCGCGGACGGACCTCATCGGCCGCGGCCACAAGAAGGACGACGTCGAGGCGATGCCGCCGGTGCAGGCGGCGTTCCTGAACTCGTTCGAGAAGTACCGGGAGCTGGCCGACGACCACCGCAAGTGGTTCCTGATGCCGCCGGCCGACGGCATCCCCGGCCTGGCGCGGGCCGGCGAGCGGGCCAAGAAGGTGAAGGCGGACGCCAAGAACGACGTGGTCCTCCAGGTGTTCCTGATGATCCTGCCGGCGGTGGAGAAGGTGCACCACGCGCTCGCCCGCACCGACCGCCGGGTGGCCATGATGCGGGCGGTGGAGGCGGTGCGGCTGCACATGGCGGCGACCAAATCGCTGCCGGCCAAGCTGGGCGACGTGAAACTGGTGCCAGTGCCGGACGACCCGGTCACGGCCAAGCCGTTCGAGTACGCGGCGACCGAGACGGGATTCACCCTGACCTGTCCGCCCGGCCCGCCGTCCGCGCGGGCGATGGACTACCGCTTCGAGGTGACGGTGCGGACGGGCGGGAAGTGACGGGGCAAACCCTGCGGGTGGGAGACGCGCGGTGCGACGGGAACCGGGGATTCTTACCGGTCGAGGCGCGACGAGGACGGCGGCGCGTCGTACCCTTGTCATGATGAGTAGCCTCCCCTATCGCCGGCTGTTGGACCGCGAACTGTCGCTCCCGGCGACGGCGTCCGGCCCTTTGGCCGTCGAGCTTTTCGCCGGCTGCGGGGGGTTGGGGCTGGGATTCGCCGCCGCCGGTTTCCGCACGGTCGGCTACGAGATGAATCCGGATGCGTGCGCCACATACCGGGCCAACCTCGGCGAGCACTGTCGTGAAGTCGTCCTGACGCCGGACGCGGACATTGTCGCCGCCGATGTCCTCGTCGCCGGCCCACCCTGCCAACCGTTCTCCATGTCGGGCAAGAAGGCGGGTGCGTCGGACACGCGAGACGGCGTTCCCACATTCCTCGCCGCGGTGAAACGGCTCCGACCGGCGGCGGCGGTGCTGGAGAACGTCCCCGCGCTCCGCAGCGAACACGGGGACTACCTCGCGGGGTTCGCCCGGAAGCTCCGGCGGCTGGGTTATCGCGTGACGATGGACGTGCTGAACGCGGCGGACTTCGGCGTCCCGCAGAACCGCCGCCGGTTGTTCCTCGTGGCGACCCGAACCCCGTTCGCGTTTCCGGTTCCGCCCCGAACCGCCGAACCGCACACGGTGCGCGACGCGCTCGGCTCGATGGTCCGCCGCATCCCCGTCGGTGCCGGCCTCGTGACGCCGAAGATGTGGAAATACGTCCGGAGTTACGAAGTGCAGTGTCAGTGCAAGAACCCGCGCGACTTGGACCCGGACGCCCCCGCGCGAACGCTCACCTGTCGCAACATCGCCGGCGCGACGGGCGACATGATCCGCTTGAAGTTGCCGAACGGCACACGTCGCCGGCTGACCGTGCGGGAAGCCGCCCGGTTGCAATCGTTCCCGGATTGGTTCCGCTTCGTCGGGTCGAGGACGAGCCAGTTCACTCAGGTGGGGAACGCCGTCCCGCCGCTGTTGGCGAAGGCCGTCGCCTCTTCGCTGCTGGCTTCGCTGGGGTGGTAGGGGGCTTCTTCCTGTGGACAAGCGGAGATAGGAGGGAATCGGTGTGCGGCTGGAGCCGGTGTCGCTCCGCCGCACCGTCCAAATACTCCTCGGCCATCCATGTGAGGCGGACGCGATCCAGAACGATGCCACCAGCGTTTTGTGCAGTCCGCCAACGAATCGAGTGAGGGACGTGGAAGGGGAGCGCGAAGCAGCGGAGTATCCCGCCCACGGCGGACGCGATCCGCACGCCGTATTTGTTCTGAAATGTTTCGAGTTGAAGCGACTGCCATTTGTCCTCCTGTAGTGCGTCCTCTCCGCATCCGCATTGAACCAGAGCGAAGGGCAACCCTATCCGATCATCTTGGGGACCGAACCGCTTCCAGATGACGACATCAATCCCACCATCCCCTTGCTCGGCCTGGGCGGAGTGTTTGTCTCTCGGGGTGAACTCCCACTCCCCACCAGTCAGTCGCCCGAGGTTCGTGATCGCTTCACTCAGTCGCTGGGGACGGTTGTCTTGGGGTTCTGTCCGGACTCCCAGGCGGTGCCACTCCGACCCACGCCCGAAATGCCCGGTGAACGCGCGACCGACGAATCGTTCGAATTCCCGAACCGCCAGGCAACAGGGATTCGCGGCGATGTCATTCCTGGTTTCGCACAAGGCGAGGCAATACTCGTAGGCTCCGCTCCGCGACCGGTCGGGCCGATAGGTCAACTGCGAACCATCTTCGCTGAGGTCGAACGGGTACTGTGGGCCGAGCAACCTTGCCCGTCGAAGGAATTCGTCCGCGACCCGCCCGGTCGCCACTTCGACAACGGCATCGTCGTCCATCCACTCGGCGTTGCCGCCGGGGTTGTGAGGAATCTCACTTTCTTCCACCATCGGAACGCCGGCCAAGCTCTCATCCGTCAATCCATCCGCATCTCGTGCGGACCCTTTGTCGATGGCGACGACCTCGGCTTGATCCGCGTCCTTGGCTGCTTTGCCGGACGACTTGTAGCTTGTCCGCCGCGAGGCATTAATCATCCTCCGTCCCCCCATCGGCCATGCGATCAATCAGTTTCACGATATTAGCGGACAGCTTCCGCGCGTGTTTCGCAGGTCTCTCCGCCGTTTCGATTTGACCTACGGACAACTCCGCCAGCGCCGACTGTGCCTCTTCGAGTGCGCTGATCGCCGAGTTTAGCGCCTCGAGGGTTCGCGAGAGCGGTTCGCGAGAGGCCCACACCACATCCGCCGCCGGTTTGCCGTTGCGGAGTTGGCTCACCTTGTTCGGATCGTCGAGGCACTCGGCCAACTCGGACAGCAAGCGGGATTCGGGGATCGCTGCTTGCTTCGCGGTCGATTTGCGACCGAACAGGAACTCGAACAACTCCACCGCTTGTGGAAGCTTTTCCGTCGGCACGGGGTCGGGGCCGATCTCGCCGCCTTCCATCCCAACCCACTTCTGAACGGATTTGTAGCCGAGAGCGTTGTAGACCCAAGAGAAGGGCAACTGCGATGAACTGCCTCGCCCCTTGTGGTACGACTCTTTCGGATCGTACCGCCCGTCATCGGCCAGTTGCCGCATGAGGTAGTAGCCCCCAAGGAGTCGGGCAATGGTCCCCCGGCTGTCCCCGGTCATGCGCTCCATGTCTTGAATTTCGAGTGACGGATCATCGAGCATCCGGGCTACCCAAGCCGCTTTGGCGTAGGAATCCCACGCCTTCGACCCCAGAATGTGCCGCGCGCCGAGATACGGGAGCAACTTCGAGGGCTGGGTCTTCTCGTCGTACACGACGACCGGCACCGGGTCGATCTTGGCACCGTCGGCCAACGGGGTGGAATCTCGCCAGCGCTGCTGGTTCTTCGCTCGGGGATCGTCGGCGAGAATGAGCAACGCGGCGAGGCGTCGGTTCCCTTCGAGTATCCGAATGCTATCCCCCGACTCACGGATTCCCACGAGGGGTTCCGTGGGCATGTAACCGTTTTCAGCCAGCGAACTGATGACATCTTCGACGCCGAATATGGCCACGATCCGGTCGAGGATCTCCGTATCGCTGCTACCCGACTGCAGATCGCCGAATCGCGCGTTCTGCGGGTCGAAGTGAAGGCGCGAGAGCGCCACCGAAATTATGCTCGGTTCCGGTTCGATCAAAGCGGTTGCCGGTTTCGACTTGGACTTTGCCACGTATTCCTTCTCCCAAAGTCGAGCGCGTGAGTCCGAGGATGGTATCGCTTCCGGTCACTCCTTCAGCGGCAGGGTGTCCAAATCCGTGCCGGTGCCGGGCTGGGCGGTCGGGTGGGCGGCCCACCAGTCGGCGGCGCGGGGTTCCGTCCACTGCGTCGCGCACCCGCACGCGGCCAGCGCGGCGTCCAGGTCGGCGGCCGTGCCGTACCGCTCGCCGGGGTCCTTCGACAGGCACCGCGCCAGCACCGCCAGCACGTCGGCCGCGACGTACGGGTTGGCGTCGGCCACCGGCGCGGGGGTGTCGGTGACGACCGCCATCAGCGTCTTCATCGGGTTGTCGCGGTGGAACGCCTCCCGCCCCGTCAGCAGGTAGTACGCCACGCTGCCCAGGCTGAACAGGTCGCTCCGCCCGTCCAGGCTGCCGCCGCTGGCCTGCTCCGGCGACATGTACTCCGGGGTGCCGACGATCAGCCCCTCGCGGGTGATTTTGGCCTCCGGCTCGCCCTCCCACAGCAGCGAATGCACCAGGCCGAAGTCCACCAGCTTCACCTGGTCGTGCGGGCTGCCCTCGGCGAACAGCAGGATGTTGCTCGGCTTGATGTCGCGGTGGACGAGGCCGTGCCGGTGCGCCTCGCGGAGCGCCCCGCACACCTGCCGCAGGATGTGGACGGCCCGCTCCGGCGGCTGCGGGCCGTACCGCCCGACCAGCTCCTCCAGGCTGACGCCGGGCAGGTACTCCATCACGTAATAGAAGGTGCCGTCGTCGGCGACGCCGTAGTCGTAGATCTCGACGGTGTTCGGGTGCCGCAGTTGGGCCGTCGCCTGCACCTCCCGCTCGAACCGCTTCAGTTGCTCCGGGTTGTTCAGGTACTTGGCGTGAATCCGCTTCACCGCGCACGGCCGCTTCAGGAGGCGATGTTCGGCCAGATACACCTCGCCCATGCCGCCGGAGCCGAGCTTCTTCCGCAGCCGGTACTGGCCGAGTTCCCGCACCGCTTCCCGCGCGCTCGCCACTTCCCGCTTCAACTCGACCGTCTTGGCGGTGCCGAACACGGCCAGCCCGGCGGCGGCGGCCAGCATGGTGGCGGAGATGGCGAACAGGGCCGGGGCGTTCGCGGCGGCGGGCATGTGGATGAGGGCGGCGACCGTGTCGATGCCCAGCGCGACGGCGACCATGGCGGCCGTGATGGTCAGGCCCCGCGACACCGTGTTCGGCACCAGCACGGCGTGGAACACGATGAGCGCGAACCAGTTGAAGTGGACGATGCCGGCCGCCGCCATGACCGCCGACTGCATGTGCCGCGCGCCGTTGTTCGGCCCCTCGAAGCCGCCCGCCGGCATGGCCGTCAGCACGGTGAACTGCCAGTACGCGAAGAACAGCGACATGGTGCCGAAGGTGGCCACCTCGATCACCCGGAGCGTCGGCTCCGGCAGCGGCGGCAGGCGGAACAGCGCGGCCGCCGTCCCGCCCAGCGCCAGCAGCACCACCCCGCACAGGACGACGCCCGTCCAGCCGACCGTCTCGCGGCCGAACAGTTCGACGAAGTTGGTCAGCCCGCACAGCAGGAAGAAGGCGAACGGGGCGGCGGCGACCAGGCAGCACAGCCGCAGTCGCTCGTGGAACTGGCGGGCGGCGGCGGCGTCCAGGGCGCGGGGCGCGGCGGCGGACGGGGTGGGGCGGAAGCGGATCTGCGGCTGCGCCACCGACGGCGACAGTTCGTAGTCGGTGGTGTCCGGCTCCTCGGCCCCGGCGTTCGGGTTGCGGAGCAGCCGGCGGGTCCGCAGGAAGTCGCGGTCCGGCGCGGACAGGGGCATCGGCGACGAGGCCATAGACGGCGTCCGAGCGAGTCGCGCGGCGGCAGTCGGACGTGAGCCGCGCACCCGGATTGTAGTGCGCCCGCCCCCGCCGGGCGAGGGCGGGGCCGAACGGGGGGAGCGGCAGCGGATTTCGGCGAGCGGGGGGCGTCAGCCCCCTGTTGTGGTCGAAATCCCCAGGGAACAGGGGGGGCTGACGCCCCCCGCTC
>JAYTTN010000008.1:0-2935 GCA_043745295.1 Fimbriiglobus sp.
GATTCGTGGTGCAGGGCGATGTCGGCGAACTTGTGATCCAGGAACGGGTTCTTGAACCGCTCGACCGTCTGCTCGGCGAACCGCAACGCACCGTCCACGCGGTCTTCGATCGTCGGCACGATCTCCTCGCTCAGCAGTTTCCAGAGCCACGCGGCCAACTCCGGGTCGTTCACCGCGTCGCGGACGATGGCGAACCCGCGCGCCTTCGCCCGGATGAGCAGGGCGGTGTGCGCGGCGTTCAGGATGCGGACCTTCCGCAGGAAGTACGGCCGCACGTCGGCCGCGCGGGTGATCGCCGGGTGCGTCAACTTGAACGCCGACTCCGGACGATCCTCCAGCGCCCAGAAGGCGAACGGCTCGGCGACGATGACCATCGGATCGACCGCCAGCAGCGGGTGGTCCGCCGGCGTGCCGGTGACGATGCGGTCCACCAGCGTGTGCAAGAACGGCGTGCGGATCAGCCAGCCGAGGAAGGCGTCCGGGTGCCCCCACTCGTCGGCGAGTTTCAGCAGCACGTCCTTCAGGATGCGGGCGTTGCCCTCGATCAGTTCGCACGGGATCACGGTCGGCGCGGGCAGGTTCGCCTCCCAGCGCGCTTTCAGCACCGCCAGCAGCTTCGCCGGGAAGCTCTTGGGCACGGCGTCGGTCGGCGCGTCGCCTTCGAGCTTGTACCCGGCCTCGGTGGTGTTCGACAGGATCGTATGCAGGTGCGGCGAGCGGGCCACGGCCAGCACCTCGTCCCACTGCGTCCCGGCGTGGATGGCCCGGCTGACGCTGTCGCAGGTTTCCACGCGGTCCACGACCTGCCCGCTCTCGTATCCGCGGACGACGACGTGGTACTTCCCGCCCTGCTGGTTCAGCCCGCCCGCGCGTTCGGTGCCGGTCGATTGCACGACGACGACCTTGCCGACGTTCTGCCCGTCGGCGTTGCCGTGGCTGATGAACAGGTCGGCGAACGCGCGGAGGAACCGGCCGGAGCCGAATTGCAGGACGGTTTCGGGAAGCGCGGCCATGAATCGACTCGCGGGGAGGATGTTGGATTCAGCTTAGCGGCGAAACGGCGGGACGCGGAGGAGAGCGATATCACCCCGCCGGCAGTCGCTCCGCCCAAGTCGCCCGCAGCGCGGCTTCCAGGTTCCGCACATACTTCACCGCGTCGCACAGCGGCGAGGCGAGCATTCGCTCCCGCAGCCCGGCGCGGATGGTCGCCAGTTCGTCCCGCTTACCCATCCACATCTTGCCCAGCCCCGGCAGTGCCGCCGGCGAGTCGGCCACGAACTCCGGCAGCCCGACCTGGAACATCTGCATCACCCCCTGCCGGGAGACGTAGCTGCCGCCGGCCACCGTCAGCACCGGCACGCCCATCCAGAGCGCGTCGCAGGTGGTGACGCCGCCGTTGTACGGGAACGGGTCGAGGGCCAGGTCGAACGTCGAGTACCGCTCGAAGTACTGGTCGCGGGGCAGGCGGTTGAGCAGTTCGATCCGCTCGCGGAGGATGCCGGCGCGGGCGAACCGGTCGGCCAGCTTCTTCAGCGCCGACGGCGACTGCCCGGCCAGCAGCACCAGCTTCGAGCCGGGCGAACTCTGGATCAGCTTCGTCCAGGCGTCCACGCAGGCGTCGGAGATCTTCGCCGCGTTGTTCAGGCAGCCGAAAGTGAACCCCTTACGCGATGCGGCCGGCAGCGGGGTGACGGCGGGGGCCTCGGCCGGCGGCCGGTACACCCACGGCAGGTCGGGCAGCCGGAGCAACTGTTCGGAGTACAGGTGTTCGGTCGCGCCGGGCGGGTCGGAGATGGCGTCCGTGATGCGGAAGTCCATCGCCCCGACGCCGGTCGTGTTCGGGTAGCCGAAGACGGTCGCCTGCACCGCCGCCGGGTGGTACGCGAACGTCAGCAGGCGGTTGCCGGCCGTGTGCCCGCCGAGGTCGAGGAGGATGTCGAGTCGGTCGGCCTCGATGCGGGTGGCGGCCTCGTCTTCGGTCACGCCGATGAGCGGCCGCCAGTGGTCGGTGAGGGCCTTTAGCTTGTCGGTGGTGGCGTCCGGCCGGGGCACGTTCGGGAAGGCGAACACCTCGAACCGGTCGCGGTCGTGGTGCGTCAGCAGCACTTCGATGAACCCGGCGACGGTGTGGTCGCGGAAGTCGGCGGAGACGTAGCCGATGCGGAGTTTGCGTTCCGGGTCGTGCGGCCGGTGCGGCACCGGCGGCGGCTGCACCGGGCTGGCGAACCGCGCCGCCCACGCGAAATGTTCGTCCCGCACCTGCTCCGGTGACAGCCGGCTGTCGTAGTTCAGCGTGAGCAGCAGGTTGCCGTGGATCGCCGGGGCGTCCGGGCGGGCGGCGAGGGACTTGCGGTAGCACTCGGTGGCCTCCGCCGTCCGACTCTGCTCCACCAGGTTCGTCCCCATGTTGCTCCAGGCGTCGGCCAGGTCCGGCTTCAGTTCCACCGCCTTCAGGTAGTGGAACAGGGCGTCGTCCTTGCGGCCGAGCATCTCCAGCGCCAGCCCCAGCGCGTTGTGCGCCTCGGCGTAGTCGGGCTTCATCTTTAGTGCCCGGTGCAGCGCCTCCTGGGCGTCGGTCGGCTTGCCGTCGTTGGCCAGTGCCAGGGCCAGGTTGTACAGCCCGCGCGGGTCGGTCGGGAATGCGGCCGAATACTTCTGGAACTCGGCCAGCCCGTCCTTCACCCGGCCGAGGCGGAGCAGCACGTCGCCCAGCCGCAGTTGCGACTGCCCGACTTGCGCCTCCAGTTGCGTGACGGCGCGGAAGGCGGCTTCGGCCGACAGCAGGTCGCCCAGCTTCGATGCCACGGTGCCGAGGTTGAAGTGGCCGCTGGCGTGGTCCGGGTTGGCCTGCACGCAGGCGCGGAATTGGGTGAGGGCGGCGCGGAGATCGTCGGCCCGGTGGTACAGGTTGCCGAGGTTGAAGTGGGCGTCGGCG
>JAYTTN010000009.1:0-10843 GCA_043745295.1 Fimbriiglobus sp.
TTGCCGAATTACGCGAGCGAGCGGCGGGGGATGATCCGGTACCCGGCGTTCGCGGCCAAGGGTTGGCAGATCGGGAGCGGGCCGACGGAGTCGTGCGGCAAGACGCTGACGCGGCGGCGGAAGGGGTCGGGCATGCGGTGGGACGCGGACAACGCGGGGGCGGTGATGGCCCTGGAGGCGGTGCGGGAGAGCGACCCGTGGCAGACGTACTGGCGAACCCTCGTCCCCGCCGCGAGTGAGGTCCGCCCGAAAGTTTTGCCAGACCCCAAAAAGATGTTGGCAATAGATAGCCTTGACGGTCGGGTCGATTCCGCGTAACAGGGTTCGTACCGACTCGTACTCCCGCACTCGCCTGTCGGAGTCCCCGGCGTGCCCCCGTCCGTATTCCTGCAATTCGACCTGCCGTCCCCGGCCGCGTGGCTGTACGCCGCGTTCGCGGTCGCGGCGGCGCTGTTCGTCCAGTTCAACCGGCTGCTCGTCCTCCGGAATTTGGACGTGTTCGCCCTGTTCCTGTTCGCGCCGGGTTTCCTGCTGCTGGAAGAAGCCAACCGGATCGACGGCGGCGGGGCGGCGAAGCGGCTCGGTTACGGCTGGCTGCTGCTCGCCTCGGCGTACTGGTTCGCCCGCTGCCTGTTCGACGTGACGACGGTGAAGCGGCCCCGCGTGACGCCGAACCTGGCCACCGCCGGGCTGATCTGGCTCGGCGCGGCGCTGCTGCTGGGGCTGAGCGTGGACGCGGTGCAGAACTCGGCCGGGCACAGCGACCGACTGGGGAAACGGCCGGCGGCGCTGACCGGCGTCGAGGCGGGCGCGACGGCGGTGGTGGCGCAGGCGAACCCGCACACGTCGGCCGAGGACATCCGGCGCGGGGTGAGCGTCGGGGTGGCGGTCGGCTGCCAGGTGGCCGTCGTCGTGCTGCTCTTCCTGATCTGCGCCCGCCACTACAACGACGCGGCGTGCGGGGCGACGGCGGCCGTGCTGTACCTGCTGCTGCCGGTCACGCGGGGCGAGTTCGACCAGTCGCACCACGTCTGGCCGACGGCCCTGATCCTCGCCGCGATCCTGTCGTACCGCCGGCCGGCCGTCGCCGGCGGGCTGCTCGGCGGGGCGGCCGGCACCGCCTTCTTCCCGGTGCTGCTGCTGCCCGTCTGGGTGCAATTCTACCGCGACCGGGGGAGCAAGGCGTTCCTGCTGTGGTTCGCCGTCGTCTGCCTGTCGTCCCTCGTCGGCACGGCCGCCATGCTGGCCCTGGCCGGCGACGTGACGGCCGGCATCTGGCAGTCGGCCCAGCTCGCCGACTGGCAGCCGTGGAAAAGCCCGACGGCCGAGGGGCTGTGGACGGGCGTCCTGTGGGCGTACCGGCTGCCGGTGTTCATCGCCTTCGCCGGGTTCGTCCTGATGTCGGCCGTGTGGCCGGCGGTGCGCGACCTGGGGCAACTGGTGGCCGCGTCGGCGGCGGTGCTGATCGGCATCCAGTTCTGGTACGCCGACCGCGGCGGGGTGTACGTCCTGTGGTACGCCCCGCTGCTGCTGCTGATGGTGTTCCGCCCGACGACGACGGAACTCCAGCCGCCCGTGCCGGGTGCTGCCGCCGTCGGCTGGCTCGGCTGGCTCCGCCGCAAGTCGCCGACCCGCACCGTCCCGGCCCCCGGACTGGCGGTGTGATCCCGCTGCGGCTTGGTTTTGTTAGCCCGCCGCGCCAGCAAGGGGCGAACCACCTGAGTTGTTGGCCCCTTGCTGGCGCGGCGGGCTAACAAGGCGATTCACCACCCCGAAGTCGGCTCGAAACCGTGAAACTGCTCCGCCCCGCTCTCATCGTCCTCGTCCTCCTGCTGGTCGCGGCCGCGCCGTTCGGCTACCGGGCGGTGGTGTCCACGTCGTACCGCAACCTCCGCGTAGTGGACGAGGGTGTCCTGTACCGCAGCGGGCAGATGAGCCGGGCGGGGTTCGAGCGGGTCTGCCGCGAGCGCGGCATCGGCACGGTGGTGAAGCTCCGCGAAGCCAACGACGACAAGGATGTCGCCCAGGACGCCGCCCAGCAGCAGTATTGCGAGGGGCACGGCATCGCCTTCGTCCGCTTCCCGCAGGCCGACTGGTCGCCGGTGGGCGGCGTCATCCCCGGCGACGCCAACGTGCGGCGGTTCGTGGACCTGATGGCCGACCCGGCGACCGCCAAGCCGGTGCTGGTCCACTGCTTCGCCGGCATCCACCGCACCGGCCCGCTGGTGGCCGCGTACCGGATGGAGTTCGACGGGTGGGCGAACGAGGACGCGGTCGCCGAGATGACGAGCATGGGCACGGTGCGGACCACGTTCGCCGACAACCTGCTGACGTACCTGCGGACCTACACCCCGCGACGTGGCCTTGGAGCGGACGCCGGAAAGCGGTAAATTACCGCCCATGCGAGGGTGGCGGAATTGGCAGACGCACCAGATTTAGGTTCTGGCGGGGGCAACCCCGTGGGGGTTCAAGTCCCCCCCTTCGCACTCCCATCCGAACGGTTCTCCGCCACGGCCGAGGGACACCTCTTGGAGCGTTCCCCCGCCCCCGACAGCCGTATTCGCCGGGCCGATCTCCTCGTGTTCCTCGCCTGCGCGATCCTGTCGTCCGCGTACTGCGTTTCGACGGCCGTCGAGATCGGGCCGACCTTCGACGAGCCGGACTACGTGAACCTGGGTATGGTTCGGTGGCGGACGTGGGGGCACAACCTGTTCATGCACGCCGGTGTCATGCCACTGTCGGCCGAAGTGCAGACGTTCCCGCTGTGGCTGGCGGAGGTGGTCCGGGGCGAGCGGTTCGACGTGCGGACCGACACGACGCCGTTCCTGCCGTGGGCGCGGGCGGCCAACCTGCCGTTCTGGTGGGCGGTGCTGTGGTACGGCGGGTACTTGGGCCGGCAGCTCGCCGGCCGCTGGGCGGGACGACTGGCGACGGTGTGGCTGGCCGGCGAGCCGAATTTGCTGGCCCATGCCAGTCTCGCCACGACCGACCTGAGTATCACCGCCTGCCTGCTGGCCCTGTTCGCGTACTACCGTGCGGGGCGCATCGACGAACCCGCGCGGTGGCTCCGCCGCGTCGGCCTGCCGATGTATGTGTTCGACCTGGCGGTGCTGGCGAAGGCGTCCGCCGTCGTGTTCGGGCCGCTGGTCCTGCTGGCGGTCGAACTCGAACGGTTCGTGCGAACCCGCAGGGCCGGCGTCCTGGATGCCGTGCAAATCCTCGGCGGCGGGTTCGTGCTGGCCGTCTTCTACTTCGGGTTCGGTTCGGCCGGCTCATTTCGGGGGGAGGAAGGCGAGAAGCACCACCCGCACGGGCGAATCGGCGAGTCGCTGTGGACCGTCAACCGGTACGCCCGCAGCAACGCCGTCGGCGCGATCACCTTCCAGATGAAGCACCAGGAGGACGGGCACGGCGGCTGCGTCCTGCTCGGCGAATGGCACCCGACGGGCGTGTGGTACTACTTCCCCGTCGCCCTCGCGCTGAAGACGAGTCTGCCGCTTCTGGTCGCGCTGCTCGGGGTCGCCGTCGCGCGGCCGAGGCGCTCGGCGAACGTACTCCTGTTGGCGGCGGGGTTGCTGCTCGCCTACAGCTTGGCCGCCCGCGTGCAGATCGGCGTCCGCCTGTTCCTGCCGGTCATCGCCTTCGCCGTCATCGGGGTGTCAGCGGCGCTCGTCCGCGGGCGCGAACGCTCCACTTCCGCGTGGTGCCGACGGCTGATTCCCGTGGCGGCGACGGCGGCCGTGGGGTGGACGACGGTCGGATCGCTGGCGGTGTGGCCGAACGCGCTCGGCTTCGCCAACGAACTGGCCGGCGGGCCGAGCCGCAACCACCGGAACCTGTCCGACTCGAACCACGACTGGGGGCAGGGGCTGCCGGAACTGGCCGCGTGGCAGCGGGCGCACCCGGACGTGCCGCTGTGCGTGTGGTACTTCGGCACCGACCCGCTGCTCCGCTCCGGCCCGTGGACGCCGTTCGACCCCCGCCCCGTCCCGCCGGCGGAGCTGGCCGACCGACTCCGGGGCCACCGGCTGGCGGTCAGTACGACGTACCTGTCCGACCCCACCGGCGCGCGCTTTCGCGCGATGCGGCCGACGGCGAGAACGACGACGTTCCTGATCTTCGAGTTCCGGTAGGGCGGCATCACTTCTTCCCCGTCGCCAGTCGGATCACGAACGCGGTGCCGTTGGCGTTCGCCGTGATGACGTGCCGGCCGTCCGGGGCGAACAGCACTTTCGTGGCATTCAACTCCGCCGGCCACTGGTAGTCCCGCAGTTCGGAGTCGATGTCCCACACCGTCACTTGGCCGGGGAACGCCAGTTTCTTGCCGTCCGGCGAGAACACGGGGCGATAGATGCGGGGCACACTGCTACCGCCCAACCTCTTGAGGAGCTTGATCTTGCCGTCGGCCACGTCGTACACCTGCCCGGTGATGGTGGCGACGCGCTTGCCGTCCGGCGAGGAGGCCATGCCGGGAACTCCTTCGCCTGCCATCTCGAACGTGTCGGTCGGCTTGTAGGTGCCGCCGTCGTTCGTCCAGAGGGTATATTTGGACACCTTCTTCGCCCCGTCGTACCCGGCCTTCGAGATCACATGCTTGCCGCCGGCGAACAGGAGTACCGGCTGCTCGGCCGACTGCTTCAACTCCGCGATCTTCGTCGGCTTGTCGGTGGACACATCCCAGCACCGCCACCGACGTTGGCCCGCCTGCCCCGCTACGGGAACGCAGTTGAGCAACATCGAAGAGGAATCATCCCAGGCAACAAACCCATTTGCTTCGGGAACGTCGAACGTCTTCGAGTTGTCGGCGTCGAGCGGTCGGTAATAGCCACCGACCCCCCATGCTAACCGTAGGTCCGTCCGCAACCCGTACACCTCTCTCGCTTTCATCGGCTTCGGGGCGGCGTCGCCGAACTCGTACCGCGTGGCTTGGTGCTGGCTGCCGCCGATGAGCATCTTGCCGTCGGGGGAGATGCCGAGTTCGACGAAATAGGATTGCCTGGGTGCGGAGTGGACGACGAACCCGTCGGCGGTCACGTCCCACACCACGAAGTACCCGCCGATGTGGGTCGTCAGCGCCCGCTTGCCGTCGGCGGAGAATTCCAGGCTCCCGATGTTCTGTCCGTCCAGTTTCAACACTTGCAACGAAGCCGATTTTGCGGCCCCGAACGCCGCCCCGGCCTTCGGCACCGTCATCGAGTGGATGAAACCTTCATCGAACACGGCAACCGTATCCCCAGACGGGGCCACGCGGACGTTCCAACCGACGAGGGTCGCGATTTCCTTCCAACTCTCCACCAGAGTGGCGGTCGGCTTCTCCCCGCTCACGTCCCACACCCGCATCTTCTTGTCGGCGTGGACCGCCACGAGCCGACCGTCAGGGAGGAAGTCGAACGCTCGGTCCTGGAGATTCACTTCCAGTTTCCCTTCCTCCCCAGGCAGTTCCACCCGCTTCTTCGCCTCCTTGCCGGCCACGTCCCAGACCTCAAGCACCGCGCTGGTATGGCTCCGAATCGCAAGGGTCTTCCCGTCCGCGGAGATGCGTGAGGTGAACCCGACCTTGCGGGGGATGGTGCAGCGGACGGCGAGTTTGTCCGCCTCCGGCCAGTCGAAGGTCACTTCGGTCTCAGCCAAATAATGACCACCCGTACACACGGTCTTTCCGTCGGCGGATCGCTGCCACGTGTTTCCGAAGTTCCATTTCGGGTCCGCCGGCAGGAAGGAGGTCGGCTTCGGTTCCTTCCCGCTCACATCGACGATTTGGATGCCGAGTTTCCCATCCACATAGGTGGCATGCAGAATTCGGCTGCCGTCGGCGGAGTACACGAGAGGATAGCCATCGATCTTCACGGGCAACTTGGTTCGCCGGCCCGTTTTCACATCCAAGAAAGAACCCCACCCCGCCTCATCGGGGTAGACTACCTGATTACCGTCGGGCCGAAAGGCGATTCGTGAGTTCACGTCCATTGTCCAACTCCGGCACTGCCGCGAGCCGAGGACGGCCACCAACCCGTCGGGCACGGTGTCGGGCAGTTCCTCCGGCGGGATGGCCTTCGCGTCGAGCTTGCCGAGCGGCGACGGGCCACCGGGCGGGATCACCGCTGGAGCCGGTTGGATGAGCGGAGTCGTCTTGCCGTTCTCCTCTTTGTCCACCGATCCGCCGTCCGGAACTTCGATCTTTCCCACTTCCTTGCCCGTCTTATCGCGGACGATGATGACGATGCCGAGGGCGAGGATGGCCACCAACGCGGCCGCCGCGGCGGCCACCCACACGCGGGAGCCGCGCCGGGGCGGGCGCGGTGGCGCGACCGTCGCCGGGGCCAGACGGCGGATCACGTCGTCGGTGGTCGGTCGCCGACCCGGTTCCTTCCGGAGTAGGGCGTGGATCAGGTCGGCGATTTCGGTCGGAATGGACGGGTCGAGTTCCCGCACGGGCCTCGGCTCATCCACCGCCAGCGCGGTCAGGACCGCCGACATGGTTTCGCCGGGGAACGGTTGCTTGCCGGTGGCGGCGCGGTACAGCACCGAGCCGAGGCTGAACAGGTCGGTCGGCGGCCCCAACTTCTCCGCGCGGGCTTGCTCCGGGGACATGTACTGCGGCGTGCCGACGACGGCGTTGCTATTCGTCACGGTGGATTCCTCCGGAGTGGTGGGCTTCGCCAGCCCGAAGTCGAGGACGCGGACGCGGCGGACGGTGCCGTCCGGGTGGGCTTCGAGCCACAGGTTGGACGGCTTGATGTCGCGGTGGATCAGTCCCCGCGCGTGCGCCGCCGCGAGACCGAGGGCGGTGTCGCGGGCGACCAGCCGAAGTTCGTCCGCCGAGAGGGGGCCGCGGTCGAGCCGCGCGGAAAGGGTTTCGCCGGCGAGCAGCGGCATCACGAGGTACGGGCTGCCGTCGGCCGTCTCGCCGACGTGCAGCACCGGCACGATGTGGTCGCTCTCGACGGCGGCCATCGCCCGCGCCTCGCGGAGGAACCGCGCTTTCGCCTCGGGCAGGGCGGCGATTCCGGGAAGCATTTGCTTGACGGCGACCCGGCGACCGAGCCGCGTGTCCTCGGCTTCCAGGACGACCCCCATGCCACCCCGCCCCAGTTCGCGGACGAACCGGAACTCGGTCGGCAGCGGTTCGGCACGGAAGGTGTTCCTGTCCGCGATCGCCAAGACCGAGGTGTCCTCGGTCGAACCGGCCTGCAAATGCGGCGTGTCCTCCGTCCGGCGGAAGGCGTTCGCCAAGTCGTCGTTGCCGTCCAACCGTTCGAGGACGGCGACCGCGTTCTGGTCCGCTTCGATCCAGGCGGCGACACGGGCCGCGTCGGGTGCGGGGAGCGTGCCGAGAAGGAACTGTTTCAGGTGTTCGGTGGTCGGCGTCATGGCAGAACCCTGAAGAAGCCCGCCGCCGGCCACGAAGACCGGCGGCGGGGGAAGTGAGGGGGATTGTAGTCCGTTCGCCTTGTTGCGGATGGACCGGGCGGCTCGGAATCCGAACCCGATCCGTTACTTGACCTTGTTGAGGGTGGTCGAAGAGCTCCCAACCCCGCCGCGGACCTCGGCGGTGCCGGTGTAGTTCACGGTCACCACCGTCCGGAGGCCCCCATCGATCTTGCCCCCGACGATGAAGTTGCGGCAGCGGGCCACCGTCACGGTGGACTGGCCGTCGATCTTGTCGCCGATGTTGACATCACCGGCCACCTTGGCGATCAGCACCTGCGACTGGCCGTCGATCCGGCCTTCGATGATGATGTGGTCGGCCACGAGGCCGCGGAGGTCGAGCACCGACTGGCCGTCCACCTTGCCCTTGATCACCAGCCGCCCGACGCGGCCGGTCAGCACGAGGTGCTGCTTGTCCACGTCCCCGTTGATGACGTGATCGCGGTTGTGGTTGCCGCAATCGACCTTGGTGGGTTCGGCGTTCGCCGCCGCCGTCAGCCCGCCGACCGCCAGCACCGCCGCCAGCACGAAGTTCTTGAGCTTGCTCATCGCCGTCTCCCGGTTGTCACCGGCCCGCCGGTCGCGGAGTGCGAGCGGTCGGGGCGGTGTTCGCCGAGGGGACGCGGCCCATCGAGGACACCTTTCGCAAGTTCCTCTTTTTTTCGAGCGACGAGTCGAGTTCGGCCAGCGATTTCCGGACGCGACGCTTGAGACGAAAACGGCCGACCCCAAAAGGGGTCGGCGAAGAATGGGCGAATCTCGCGGACGACCCGCGGTTACTCGAGAACCAACCGATAGTCGTTGGACTCGCAACCCAGGTTCCTGATCTTCACTTTGTAGGTGCCCGTCCGGCAGGGCGTGATCGACACCTGCCGGCGGTCGCCGTTGCCGCGGGTGTGCAGGGCGACGAGATCGCCGTCCGAGTCGTACACCCGCAGTTCGAGGCAGGTGTCGCCGTCGCCCCGCAGGGTGATCAGCGTCGTCTCGTCCCCGCACAGGCGGAAGGTCCAACTGTCGGTGTGGTACGCCTTCACGTTGTCGTTCCGGACGATCCGACCGCCGACCGGGTCGGCCTGGGCGGGGGCGGCGAAGCCGGACAGCAGGGCGACGGAGGCGGCCACGGTCAGGGCGGTGAAGTTGCTCATCGGTCACTCCCGGTTGGCACCGGCCCGCCGGTCGCGGGGTTGCGAGCGGTCGGGGCGGTGTTCGCCGAGGAGACGCGACAAGCAAAAGTCGCCTTTCGCAATCCCGAACTTTTTTAGTCCATCAGTCCGGCCAGCACCTCGCGGAGGCGGGTCATCACGCGGTTCACGGCGATGTACACGGCGTTGGCAGTGACCCCCAACTCGGCCGCCACCTCCGCCGCCGGGCGGCCGGCGATCTTGGTGCCCTCGAACGCCGCCATCGCTTGCAGGCCGAACTCCGGGCGGATCAGTTCCAGCCCCTGCCGGCTGAGTTCCCGGAGGTATTCGGTCTCGTCCATCTCGGTGAGCGGCGATTCGTGCCCGACGCCGGAGAGGCCGTCCGGTTCGGGCAGTCGGCGGGTCGCCACCCTCCGACGATAGTCGTGCCCGGCGTTCGCCGTCAGCCGGAACAGCCAACTCCGGAACGACCCGCCGGGCTTCTTGTCGTATTTCGGCAGTTCGGTGAACAGCCGGAGGAGGACTTCCTGCGTCAAGTCGTCGGCGTCCTGCGGGGCGAAGCCGCGACTCCGCGCCCACCGCTTGAGCAGCGGCTCGTACAGCGTCACGAACTGCGCCCATTCCGGCGCGGTCGGGCCGGCCTTGAGGGATTCGAGCAGCGTCAGCGAGGTGGTGTTCATGCGCCGTCACCCGGTGGCCAGTTCGTCCCACGCCTACGCCAGAATCGCTTTCACCACTTTACCGTGGACGTCGGTCAGGCGGAAGTCGCGGCCGGCGTACCGGTAGGTGAACTGCTCATGGTCGAACCCGAGCAGGTGCAGGATGGTGGCGTGCAGGTCGTGAACGTGCGTCCGACCCTCGACCGCCTTGAAGCCGAAGTCGTCGGTCGCGCCGTAGGCCATGCCGCCCTTCACCCCGCCGCCGGCCATCCATACGGTGAAGCCCCAGTGGTTGTGGTCGCGGCCGTTGATCTTGCCGGCGTTGCTGCCCGGCGTCGGCATCTCCACCACCGGCGTGCGGCCGAACTCGCCGCCCCAGATAATGAGCGTGTCGTCGAACATGCCCAGCCGCTTCAGGTCGGCGATCAGCGCGGCGATCGGCTTGTCGATCTCCTTGGCCAGCCGGCGGTGGTTCACCTCCAGGTCGTCGTGGCTGTCCCAGGGCTGCACCGGCGCGTGCGACACCTGCACGAACCGCACCCCGCGCTCCAGCAGCCGGCGGGCGATGAGCAGCGTGCGGCCCTGGTCGTGCCCGCCGTACTCCTCGCGGACGGCCTTGGTCTCCTTGGTGATGTCGAAGGCGTCGGCCGCCTCGGTCTGCATCCGGAAGGCCAACTCGAAGCTCTGGATGCGGGCTTCCAGTTGCGGGTCGGCATCGCGGCCCTGCTGGTGCATCCGGTTCAGCTTCATCAGCAGGTCGAGCTGCTTCCGCTGCGCGCCGGCGGGGGCCACCTTGTTGCGGATGTTCTCGATCAGCCGTTCCGGGTCGGTGTTGCGGGTATCGACGTAGGTGCCCTGATAGATGCCCGGCAGGAACCCGCTCTGCCAGTTCTGCGACTCCATCAGCGGCATCCCGCCGGGGCACATCGCCACATAGGCCGGCAGGTTCTGATTCTCGGTGCCCAGGCCGTACGTCACCCAACTGCCCATGCTCGGTCGCACCACCCGCGACTCGCCGGTGTTCATGAGCAGGAACGACGGCTCGTGGTTGGGCACGTCGGCGTACATGCCGCGCAGCAGGCACAAGTCGTCGGCGTACTTGGCCGTCTGCTCGAAGATCTCGGAGATTTCCAGGCCGGACTGCCCGTACTTCTTGAACTTGAACGGCGACGGGAATGCGGCCCCGGTCTTTCGCTCGGTCTTCAGGTTGTCGGTCGGCAGGGCCTTGCCGGCGTACTTGGCGAGCAGCGGTTTGGGGTCGAACGTGTCCACCTGGCTCGGCCCGCCGTTGGCGAAGATGTGGATCACCCGCTTGGCCTTGCCGGCGAAGTGGGCCTTGCGGGGCGCGAGCGGTTTGGTCGGGTCAGGGACGTTCGTCTTCGCCTCGGCCGCCAGCAGCCCGGCGTCGCCGAGGAGGGCTTGGAGGCCGACGAGGCCCATGCCGACGCCGGTGCGGGTGAGCAAATCGCGACGGGAAATTGGGAGCATGGCGGAACCTCGTTACTTGGCTTTCTTGGCGAGCTTGGCGTGTTCGGGCGACGCGAACCGAATGGTAGTATACCTCTTGGCGAACGAACTGGCGCGGCTCCCGAAGTCGCCGCGAAGAGTCTTCGCGGC
>JAYTTN010000010.1:0-10832 GCA_043745295.1 Fimbriiglobus sp.
CCGGCCCAGCCGCCGAAGAAGCGGGCCGTCCAGCGGTACAGCATCCAGGTGCTGCCGGCGAACATCAGTACGAAGCCGAGGCGGAGCGACAGCGGATGCACCCAGTCGCCGCACAGGGCGAGGCCGGCGCGGGCCACCCACGCGGTCATCGGCGGGTGGTCGAAGTAGCTGAGGGCGGGGTGGACGGTGTACAGCCAGTGGTACGCCTCGTCGTTGCTCGGCTCCAGCGTCGCGGCCCAGGCCAGCCGCAGCGCGAGCGTGCCGAGGATCAGCCAGAGGATCGCCTTCCGTGAGTCCGTGGGCATGACGAGGGGAAGTCCGTGAGCGGCGGGCAAAGGTGGTGATTGTATCGGACTCGCGAGCCGACAACCGGTTCGGAAAATTGTCGTGCCGGTTCGGCCGGCGGTGGGGAATACTGGGTGAGTTCCCGACACCGAGCGAGAGTGGCCCGTGGCGACCGCGCTGAACGAACTGGTCCACACCGTCTGCCGCGCGGCGGCGGCCGACCGGCTGTCCGCCGAGCCGGACGCCGCGCTGCTCGACCGGCTGCACCCCGTCTGGGACGCGGCCGCGTTCGAGGTGTTGGTTCGCCGGCACTCGCGAACGGTCCTCGCGGCCGGCCGCTCGGTCCTCCGCGACGACGCCGACGTTCACGACGCTTTCCAGGCCACGTTCCTCGTACTGCTCCGCAACGCGAAGACTGTCCGGCGCGGACTGTCGCTGTCGCGGTGGCTGTACGGTGTGGCTCGGAAGGTCGCGCTGAAAGCGCGCGCGCGGGCTGTCGCGGTGGGCAAACGCGAAGCGAAGGCGGCCAAACCGGAACGCCACACGGATGTCGATCCGGGCTGGCGGGAGACGTGCGACCTGCTCGTCCGCGAGCTGGCCCGGTTGCCGGAGTCGTTCCGCCGCCCGCTGGAGCTGTGCTACTTCGATGGCCTCACCCGCGAGGAAGCGGCAGCCGCGCTCGGCGTCAGCACCGGCGCGGTGCGGGGCCGGCTCGAACGCGGCCGGGAGCTGCTCCGCACGCGGCTGGAAGGCCGGGGCGTGTCGCTGTCCGTCGGGATGCTCGCGCTCGCGCTCGTGAACTCGGCCGCGGCGGTGTCGCCGCGGCTCATCCAGTCCGTACTGTCCGCCGCGTCGGGTTCGGCGTCGCCGACCGTCGCGGCCCTCGTGGAGGGGTTCGCCATGACCGGGTTCAAGGGTGTGATGTCGGTGCTGGTCGCGTGCGCGGTCGGCTTCGTCGGGCTGGCGTGGGTGGGGCTGCCTGCCGCCGCGCGGCCGGACGACAAGCCGGCGATGAAGGCCGACGCGCCGAAGGCGAAAGCGGAGAAGCCGAAGACGGCGAAGACCGTCAGCGGGGTCGTGGTCGGGCCGGACGGCAAGCCGGTGGCCGGGGCGACGCTGGAGCTGAAGACCGCCTCGGCGTCGCTCGTGAAAGATCACGAGGCGAAACCGATCGGCGTGTCCGACGCGGACGGCAAGTTCAAAGTGGACGTGCCGAACGGCGCGCTCCACTTCTGGCTACTCGCCCGCAAGGACGGCCTCGGCGTCGCCTGGCTCGAACCCGAGTACCCGACCGGGGCAATGCCCGCCGACAACGTGACGCTGCAACTGGTCAAGGATTTCCCGATCACCGGCCGCGTGCTGGACACGGAAGGGAAGCCGGTGGCCGGCGTCACCGTCGCGGTGCGGGACGTGATCGAGCCATTAAACCGCGACCTCGACAAGCTACTGAAAGGCTCGGCGAACGGCGGGTTCGGACAGGCCGGGCAGTGGCAGAAGGTGCTGTTCGAGCCGGTGAAACCGGCGACGACCGACAAGGACGGCAAGTTCGTGATCGCCGGGATGGGCGCGGATCGGATCGTCGGAATCGCCGTCCACGGCAAGGGCGTGGCCCGCATCTCCGGGTTCGTGTTCACCCGCGCCGGGGTGGACGTGGCCGCGCTCAACGAGAAACCGAGAGGGCCAGTCCGACGGGTCGGCGACCACCCGGTGCTGTACCCGGCGAACCCGACGTTCGTGGTCGGGGCGGGGTACGCGCTCGCGGGCGTGGTGACGAACAAGGCGACCGGAAAACCGATCCCGGACTGCGAGGTGCAGGTGAACGCCGGCTTCTGGGACGACATCCGCGTCCGCACCGATGCCGCCGGCCGGTACACCCTGGACGGTCTGACGAAGGGGATGGACCACCACGTTCACGTCACCCCGACGAGCGCCGCCGGCGTGTTCGGCACCTGGAAAACCATTTCCCGCACCGATGTGGACAAGCCGCTCTCGCTCGACTTCGCCCTGGCAAAAGGCGCGATCTTCAAGGGCAAGGTGATCGACAAGGAAACGAAGGAAGTGGTGCGGGCGTCGTTCCAGATCCTGCCGACCGGCGACAACGACTACGTCAAGCGGCCGGAGTACGAGACGGCCGCTCGCAGCATGGTATGGCACGGCGGGAGCGAGGATGCGTTCCGCATCACCACCGTGCCGGGCAAGTCGAGGGTGAACATCAACGTGGTGCCGATGAAGACGCTGCACGGGCAGCCGTACCACCCGTACCGCGCCGAACAGTCGCTGGAGATCGACCTGCCCGAAGACGGCGAGAAGGACCATGTCATCGAGATCGACCGCGGCAAGACGGCCGTGGTAAGCGTGGTCGATGAGGCCGGCAAACCGATGACAGGACTAACCGTGTCGGGCATCACCCACACCAACCAGGACGGCGTGGACCAGCCGCGCATCTTCAAGTTGTCTGCGACGGAGGGGCCGTTCACCGTGTACGGCCTGGGCCAGAAGGAGAAGCGGCGGCTGATCGTCCTTCAGCCGGATAAGAAGCTGGTGGGCACGATGCTGGTCGGCGCGGACGCCAAGGAAACGTTGACGCTCGTGCCGCTGCAACCGCTGACGGGCTGCTTCACCGACACCGACGGCAAACCGCTGGCGGGGCTGACCGTCGGCATCGACTACGAGGGGTACGGCGAGGGGCCGCTGGTCGGCGAGGCCGGCGGATTCGTCCTGACGGCGAAGACCGACGCGGACGGCAAGTTCGCCATCCCCGCCGTGGTGCCCGGACTGCCGTTCACGTTCAACATCCGGAAGGGGAACACCAACTACGGCGGGGTGCCTAAGCTCGGCAAGAAAACGGTCGAAGCGGGCAAACTCCTCGACATCGGCAAGCGGAAGTTGGAGATTCTGGACTGATCCCGTGCCGAAACCGCCGCGTCCGCGCATGTCTGCCGGAGTGCCCTGACCGTAGCGAGGCAACGACGTGGCCAGCACCCTCACCGCTGCCGTCCGCAAGTTGAAGCGCATCGAATCCGCCGCGACCGACCGGGAGCTGCTCGACCGGCACGCGGGCGGCGACGAGGAGGCGTTCGCCGCGCTGGTTCACCGCCACGGCAAGGCGGTTCTCGCCGCCTGCCGGCAGGTGCTGACCGACCCCGCCGACGTCGACGACGCCTTCCAGGCCACGTTCGTCGTGCTGCTGAAGAAGACGAAGACGGTGCAATGGCAGGCGAGCCTGGGCGGGTGGTTGTACGCCGTCGCCCATCGGCTGGCCGTCCACGCCCGCTGCGCCCGCGCCCGCCGCGCGACCCGCGAATCCGCCGCCGCCAAGCGACGGAGCGCCGAGGCCGAATCTCCCGACTTCAGTTGGCGGGAGGCGGTGGCCGTGCTGCACGAGGAGCTAAACCAGTTGCCGGAGCGGTACCGCCGGGTGCTGCTCCTGTGCTACCTCGAAGGCCAGTCGCGGGACGAAGCGGCGGCCAATCTGGGCGTCTCGCCGGGGGCGGTCAAAGGCCACCTGGAGCGCGGGCGGGACATGCTGGCGGCGCGGCTGGCCCGCCGGGGCGTGTCGCTGTCGGCCGGGCTGCTCGCGGTGCTGTCGGGGAACTCCGCGTCGGCGACGGGTGGTCCGTCGCTCGACCTGATCGACCGGGCGGCGCGGGCGGCGGGCGGGGCGATCCCGCCGGCCGTCGCCGCGCTGAGCAGCGGAGCCATCCCCATGACCATAGGAACGCAACACGTACTGACCGCCCTGTTCGCGGTCGGGCTTCTGGCGACTGCGATCGGCCTGACGCCGACGGACGTAGCGGCCACCGACCCGCCGGCCAAGGTGAAGCCGGAGAAGCAGCCCGTCGCCCCGACGCCGGTCACGCTGAAGGGAACGGTGGTAGGGCCGGACGGGAAACCGGTGGCGGCCGCGGCCGTGTGGCTGTGTCGCCCCGACAGACTGATCGGTGCCAACCACCCCGCGCCGAAGAAGATCGCCACCACCAGCGCCGACGGCACGTTCGCCGTCGAGGAGACGCCGGACGGTGGGAAGCTGATGGGCTACCCCGTCGCCGCGTCGAAGGCCGGGTTCGGCGTCGGGTTCGCGCGGCCGGATGCCAGCGACAAGGCCGCCCTCCGGTGTTCGCTCGCGCTCGTGGCAGACGACGTGCCGATCCGCGGACGCATCATCGATTTGCAAGGGAAACCGGTGGCCGGCGCGACCATCCGCCCCCTCGCGCTCCTGCGTTCCGATGCGGTGAACCTCGACGCCTGGGAGAAAGCCGCCCGCCGCAGCACGCAGGAAGTCGCCAACCACTCCCACCGGTTCTTCCCGCACTCGATCCGCTTGGCGGACGGGGCACCCGACGGCGTCCCCGCCGTTGTGAAGACGGCGAAGGACGGGACGTTCACCGTTCCGGGCCTCGGCCGCGACCGGCTGGTCACGCTCCGGGTCTCCGGGCCGGGCGTGGCGACCGCCGAGTTCGACGCCGTGACCCGCGACATGCCCATCGTCGTCACGCCGAAGGACAAGCTGGAATCGAACTACTCGCCGCGCACCTACCGCGGGGCGAAGTTCGACTTCGCCGTCGAGCCGAGCCAGCCGTTCGTGGGGACCGTCACCGGCAAGGCGACCGGCAAGCCGGTGGCGGGCGTGGCCATCCGATCCGAGCGGGCCTGGGACGAGAGCATCTCCACCGTCACCGACGCCGACGGCAAGTACCGGCTGGACGGGCTGAAGACGGGCGAGCAACGGCTGATCGCCGTCCCGCCGCTCGACGCGCCGTACTTCCTCCGCGAGTACACGGCCGGGCGACCGGCGAACGATCAGCCGGTGACGGCCGACGTGGAGCTGCACGCGGGCGTGTGGGTGAGCGGCACCGTCACGGACAAGGTCACGGGCAAGCCGGTGTCCGCATCCATCAGCTATCGGCCGTACACCTTCGACACGACCGCCGAAGACATCCCCGGCTACCTCCCGCGCGGGCTGCATGACGCCTCGTGGTACGGCACCGACAAGGACGGCCGGTTCCGCGTGCTGGCGGTGACCGGTCAGGGGTACGTCTTCATTCGCGCGACCGGCGGCCGCTACCTGACCGCCGACCAGTGCGACTGGCAGGGCGACGTGATGAAGCCCGACCCGGAGAAGTTCACGACCTCCTCGCCGGTCGATCTGGCGGTGAACTGGAACGCCATCGGGCTGGTGACGGTGCGCGACGGCAAAGCCGCGAACGGGTACGCCTTCACCGTCGATCCGGGCATGACCTTGGCGGCGCAAATCACCGACGCCGTCGGCCAGCCGCTGGCCGGGGCGACGGTCACGCGGCGGACCAACTTGGGGCCGTTCGAGGTCGCCAGACTGGACACCGCCGCCGTGACGTTCGAGCAGGTGAACTCGAAGCGACCGCGGATCGCCCTGCTCGTTCACCCGGAGAAGCACCTGGGCGCGCTGTTCGTCACGACGCCGGCGGAGAAAGGGGCGACCGAGATCCGCCTGAAGCCGACGGCCACCGTGGGCGGCCGGCTGCTGACGGACGACGGCAAGCGGATGCCGCGAACGCCGGTGGAAGTGCGGTACGCGCTCTCGGAGGAGGACGGCTGGAAGGCGACGGACCTGTTCCCCCCGGTGCTGACCGACGCGGACGGCAAGTTCGTCATCCCGAATGTGGTCGAGGGCGTGCGGTACGAACTCCGTTGGCCCCGCCCGGCCCCGAAGGCGGCGAACGGCTACCACGGCTTCACCGCGAAAAGCGGCGAGGACAAGAATCTCGGCGACGTGGGAGGGAAAAACGGGGACGATTGACGCCGACTCGCCCTCGGTGCCCATGACGCTGGCGGAGGGACCGCGAGACTTGGAGGCCGATCATGGCGATGGCGAGCGTGCGGCGGGCACTCGGCGCGGCGGCGAAACTGAGCGAGTCCGCCGAGACCGACGGCGAGCTGCTCCGCCGGTACACGGCGGACGACGACCAGGAGGCGTTCGCCGCGCTGGTGCGGCGACACGCCAACCTGGTGAGCGGCGTGTGTCGGCGGGCGCTGTCGTCGGCGACGGACGCCGAGGACGCGACGCAGGCGGTGTTCGTGGTGCTGGCGCGGAAGGCGGCCGGCGGTCGCTGGCAGCCGTCCATCGCCAACTGGCTGTACGCCACCGCCCGCAAGGTGAGCCGGGACGCGCGGGTGGCCGCACAACGGCGGACCAGGCGGGAAGGGAAAGCCGGCAAGCCGGAAGCGGTGCCGCCGGTGGACCTGATGACCGGCCGCGAACTGCTCGCCGCGCTCGACGACGAACTCGACCGCCTGCCGGCCATCTACCGCGAACCGCTCGTGCTGTGCTACCTGGAGGGCCTCGGCCGCGACGACGCGGCGACTCGCCTGGGGGTGCCGGCCGGGACGGTGAAGACCCGCCTGGAGCGGGGGCGGAAGAAGCTGGCCGACGCGCTGACGAAGCGCGGCGTCGCCCTCGGTGCCGGCCTCCTGGCCCTCGCGGCCACCTCCCCGGCGGGGGCGTCCCCGCCGCGATTGCTCGATTCCATCCTGGCCGCGGCGGGCGGTTCGCCGTCCGCATCCGTGGCCGCGCTCGCGCGAGGGGTTGCCGTGAGTACCTGGAAATCCAAGGCCATTTTGGCAGTGACGGCGGTGGTGGCCGCGTCGGTCCTCGGGCTGGGCATGCGCTCGACGGAAGTCGGCGCGACGGACAAGCCGCCGCTGAAAGCCGAGAAGGGCGACGAGCCGAAGCCGGCGACGAAGGTCGAAGCGAAGGCGGGCACCGTCACCGGCACCGTGGTCGGGCCGGACGGCAAGCCGGTGGCCGGCGCGGCGATCCGCACCGAGAAGGAACCGGACCTGATGCAGTCGCTCGTTCGGCTCGTCACCGCCAAGCCCGGCATCGACGAACTGGCGACGACGGACGCCGACGGCCGGTTCACCGCGAAGGTGGACTCGCAGCCGGCCGGCACCCCCGACTACCGGCTGCTGGTGGCGACGAAACCCGGCTTCGGCCCGGACTGGATCAAGGCGAGCGAGATCGGTGACGGGCCGGTGTCACTGAAGCTGGTGGCCGACGACGGTCCGGTGAAAGGGACCGTCACCGACCTGGAAGGCAAGCCCGTACCGAAGGCGAAGGTGAGCGTGAAGGGGGTCGCCGCCACGCCAACGGGCGACCTGGGCAAGGTGTGGGAGGAGTGGCCGCGTGGCCCGAACATGGCCCTCCGCGCGGCCGGCAAGGAGCTGTGGTCGCCGACGCTGGCGGGGCTGCCGGAGAGCGTGATCGCCGACGCCGACGGCAAGTTCGAGATCAAAGGCGTCGGCCGCGGGCGACTGGTCGCGCTGACGGTGGAGGGCACCGGGATCGAAACCGCCGGTATCCGCGTGGTGACGGACCCGCGGTTCGACCCGAAGAAGGTGGAGCAGCCGAACGAGAAGACGATGCCCGGCGGCGGCTTCCAGCCCGGCCCGGCGCTGTACGGGCCGACGTTCACGCACGCCGCCCGGCCGTCGCAGCCGATCACCGGCACCGTCACGGACGCGACGACCGGCAAGGCGATCGCCGGCGTGCAGGTGAACGGGCACGACGACGGCCCGCACTGGTGGGAGAACGGCACGCAAGGCGTGAAGACCGACGCGGCCGGCAAGTTCGCCCTGCACGGCATCGCCAAGACTGGCCGCGTGCGGCTGACCGTCTTCCCGACGTCGGCCTCGCCGTACTTCATGTACAGTACGACCGTGGCGGGCAAGCCCGGCCTGACCGAGATCGCCGCCGAGTTGAAGCTGACGCGGGGCGTGCTGGTGAAGGGCCGCGTCGTCGAGAAGGGCACCGGCAAACCGGTCCTCGGTGCCGGCATCCGGTACACCGCGCTGGCCGACAACAAGTTTTACGCCGACCTGATGAAGGGCAAGCGGGGCGAACACGGGATGGCGTGGAACTCGGACGCCGACGGCCGGTTCCAATTCGTCGCGCTGCCGGGGGCCGGCATCGTGACGGCGCAGGGCGAGACGCGGGGCCGCGACACCGGCACCGCGTTCACCCAGGTGCGGATCGCCAAGGCGGACCACCCCCGCGCCGACCTGAGGCATCTGGAAAACCTGGGCGAGATGTTCACCGCCGCCGACGGGCACTACGTCACCCTGCACAGCCTGTCCGGGTACGCGATCATCGACCCGAAGCGGACGGATGCCACGGCCGAGGTGGAGATCGTCTTCGACCGCGGCAAGACCGTGACCGGCAAGGTGCTGACCCCGGACGGGAAGGCGGCCGCCGGCGTCGTCGCCCGCCAGTTGACGGCCTGCTACGACTACCCGCAGAAGTTGAAGGACGGCACCTTCACCGCCATCGCCATCGACCCCGACCACCCGCGCGTCCTGCTGTTCGCCGACGCCGAGAGCAAGCTGTCCGCCACCGTCACGCTTAAGGGCGACGAGAAGGATGTCGTCCTCAAGTTGGAGCCGTGGGGCACACTGACCGGGCGGCTGCTGGACGCCGACGGCAAGCCGCTGGCCGGGGCGAACGTGTCCGTCCACGTCAAGAACAACATCGAATACACGGCGTTCATGTCCGCGATCCGCGAAGTGAAAGCCGTCACCGGCGCGGACGGCAAGTTCAGCCTGGAGGTGCCCGGCGGTCCGGCGGCGTACCTGGTCGGGTTCAGCCTGAAGAACCAGTACCTGAACACCGGCTACGACCCGAAGGCACCGGGGCACACGGTCAAGCCGGGGGTATCGACCGATGTCGGCGAGATGCGAGTGAAGGTGGAGTGAAGGTAGTCCGCACTCTCCGAGTGCGGTGCCTTGAAGACCGCACTCGGAGAGTGCGGACTACCTTGAGGATTCCGCGCGCCGCGCGTCTCCCGTGCGGGCAGTACAGGTGGAGTTTCCCATCACCGAGGTGCCGCCCGTGGCACACCCGACGCTCGCCCAGGTGGTCCGCACGATTCGGCTTTCGCCCCGAACGAAAGCCGAATCCGCCGACACCGACGCCGGCCTGCTGAGCCGGTTCGAGCGAACCCGCGACGAGGACGCCTTCCGCGCCCTCGTTCACCGGCACGGCAAGACGGTCCTCGCCGCCTGCCGGCAGGTGCTGACCGACCCGGCCGACGCCGACGACGCCTTCCAGGCCACGTTCCTCGTGCTGTTGAAGAAGGCAAAGAAGCTGGCCACGAACCCCGCGCCGCTCGGCGGCTGGCTGTACGCCGTCGCCCACAGGGTGGCGGTGCGGTGCCGGGCGGATCGGCACCGGCGCACCGCGCGCGAAGCCGAAGCGGCCAAGCGAGCTGCGACCGCGAGGGAGCGGCCGGACAGCGACCTGAGCTGGCGCGAGGCGACGGACGCGCTGCACGAGGAGTTGAACGCGCTGCCGGACAAGTACCGGCTGCCGCTGCTCCTGTGCGGCGTGCAAGGACTTACCCGCGACGAGGCGGCCGAGAAACTCGGCACCACCGTCGGGGCGGTTCGCGGTCAACTCGAACGCGGCCGGGCGCTGCTCGAACGGCGGATCGCCAAGCGGGGCATCGTGCTTTCGGCCGGCTGGCTGGCGGTGGTGATGGCAAGCTCCCGTGCGGCGAGTGGTCCGTCGCACGCCCTGATCGACCTCGCGACGCGGCTGGCCGGGGGACACCTGTCCCCGATGGTCGCCGCGCTCGCCACCGGAGCGTTCCCGATGATTCCCGCGTTGAAACCGGTCGCCGTGGCGGTGGCCGCCGTGGTGCTGGCATTCGGCCTGACGGTGGGGCTGGTGTCCCCGCAGCCGACCGCGAGCGCCGACGAGAAGCCGGCGATGAAGGCCGAGAAGAAGGGCGACCCGAAGGCCGAAGTGAAGCCGGCCGCGAAAGAGCGGACCATCACCGGCACGGTGTTGGACCACGCCGGCAAGCCGGTGCAAGCCGAATTGGAAATGGTGTGGTCTCAGGGCAAGCCGCAACCGCTCGGCAAGGCCGCCGCCGACGGCACGTTCAAGGTGGCCGTGCCGCTCACGGTCAACGACGCCGGCGGGTGGCTGGTGGCGAAGGCGGCCGGCCACGGGCCGGACTTCGTCGAACACGGGTTCGACTACAAACCTTCCAGCATGACCCCGACCGCCGAGGTCACTCTGAAGTTGCCGAAGGAGCGGTCGGTGAAGGGTCGCATCCTCGACCAGCAGGGCAAGCCGGTGGCCGGCGCGACGGTGACGGCGAGCAGTTTCTCGGCGTTCGATTCCGATGCCTCGCGTGACGCCCACTTCAAGGCGTGGGCGACGCAGAATTACAACCACGGCGTGCCGCCGGACGGCGACCGAAGCATGTACTTCCCCGGCGAACGGACGGACCTGCGGCCGGATGCCAGCCCGTCACCGTACACCGCGAAGAGCGATGCGGACGGTCGGTACACGCTCGCGGGCGTCGGAGTGAACCAGCTCGTACAACTCCGCATCCGGGGCGCGGGAGTAGCCGACAAGGAGATCGTCGCCTTGAACCGGACCGGATTCGATCCGGCCCCGGTGAATAAGCAGGCCATAGTCAACGAGGTCAAAGGCTTCACCTTCGGCGGCAAGTGGCAACTTTATGGCCCGGACCCCGTCATCGTGTTGGATCAGGAGAAGATCG
>JAYTTN010000011.1:0-2920 GCA_043745295.1 Fimbriiglobus sp.
CCCTTCAAGTCGTCGGCGGTGATCAGCCCCCCGCTCGCCTTCATCTCCGCGACCAGCAGCTCGGCGAGCTTGCCGGTGTAGAACGCCGCCGCGCCGCCGTCGGCGATGGCCGTCAAAGTCTTCGCCAGGTCGGGTTGCTTCAGTACGTCGCCGGTCTTCCACGCCCCGTCCTTGCCGAACACCCGGCGGAACTCGGCGTTCGTCGTCTTCTTGTCCGCGAGGATGTCGTTCAGCCGCTTCGCCAGCGGGCCGGTGACGGCGAACCCGTCGGCCGCGAGGTTGGCCGCCGGCGTCACCAGTTCCTTCCACGTCCGTTTGCCGAACGTCTTGTGCGCCACCTCCAGTCCGCGCACGGTGCCGGGCACGCCGGCCGTGAGGATCGACTGGTAGCTCACGCCCTTGGCGAACATCTCGGCCGTGGCCTTCGCCGGCGCGGTCTCGCGGTAGTCGATGACCACCGGTTCCTTGCCGTCGCCGGGCCACACCAGCATGAACCCGCCGCCGCCGATGTTGCCGGCCTCCGGCCACGTCACCGCCTCGGCGAACCCGACCGCGACGGCCGCATCGACGGCGTTCCCCCCGGCCGTCAGGATCGCCACCCCCACGTCCGTCGCCGGCGGCGACACGCTCACCACCATGCCGCCCTTGCAAGTGACGGGCGGCTCGGCGGCGTGTGCCGTTTGGAGGACGAGGAACGCGGCGACGAAAACGGTGCGAAACATGGCGCGGGTCCGGTAGGCTGCGGAGGTGGTTCAAGTGTACGCCGGCGGGTGGCGCAATGGAACCATCGGGCGACGCGCGCCGGAGTCTTCCCCGGAGTGCGCGCGTTCGCGGCGATGTGGTCGGACGGCGGAAAGGGTTGCCGAAAGTGCAGCCGCGAAGGCGGACGGCAGGCCGAAAATGGAGAGCGGCGCGAAACCGCTCGTCGATCGGAAGACGAGTCCCACTGCCGCCGGTTGGGGTCAGTGGCAGACGACCACGGGTTCGTCCGGCACCTCGAAGCGGCCGAAGAAGGCGACGCCGTCCTCCACCGGTTCCACCCACCCGCAGTACACGGCGCGACTCGGGGCGATGCGAACCGCCTCGCGGCAGACGGCGTCGAGGTTCGCGCCACTGGCGATCACCCGGCCGTCGCGGAGGGCGACGTAGTCGCCGCCGTGTTCGACGCGGAGCTGCGGCAGCAGGCGGTGAAAGGCGTCGATCTCCAGGCCCTCGACGGGGTCGCTGGGGTGAAACGTCTGGACAGTCCCTGTCGTCATGGCGGCTCCCTCCGGGTGTGCGGGAAGAGGAGTTTACCCGGACGCGCGGGGAGGATGCGAGGCCAACTGGAAGCCGCCGAAAGTGCCTGCTTTGGCAAGGGTTTCAGCGATAGGGAGGCGTGGACTTGGAAAGAATCCGACCCGCGTCAGTGGAACTCGGCGACCTGGTTCGGCCCGTCGAAGGTGATGCGGAACTGGTTGAGGATGTCGCGGCCGAGAAGTACGAACGTCTCGTCCGAGTGTCCCACCACCCGCAACGTGAAGTCACCGACACTCGCGATCACGAACCGGTCCCGGTACACGTCGCAAGTCGCGTACACCCCGCCGAACCCCTTCCCTTGAACCTTCCCGATGGGCACAACCCCGAGTTGCCGAATGAGTGGCAGCGGCACGACCGACCAGTCTGCCGCCGTATCGAGGTGCGCCGACACCGGTGAGATGACGCCGCCGCCGGACGGGTCACAGAGGTCGAGAATGACGGCGGGCACCGGCGGTATTTTCGCCGGCGAGTATGGGAACCTCGCGCTCATGGGTTGTCGGACCTCACCTCGAATCCGCCGATCGAAAACACGTACCCCTCAGGTGGTTCGACCCACTCGCAGTAGTACGTGCGTCCGGCGGCGGCCCGTCGGGCGTCCTTCTCGACGGTGTGAACGTAGACGCCGCTGGCGATCACCTCCCCGCCAGATACGGCAACGAACTCGCCGCCGTGATCGGTGCGGAGTTGCGGCAGCATCCGCAGGAAGGCGTCGTACTCGACGCCTTCCGCGGGGTCTCGGGGGCGGAAGTATTCAACGGTGCTGACCATCGCGCGGCCTCCTGGCGAGTGGTCGATAGGATACCGCGAGCGACGTCGGCTCCGCGAGGCCAATTCCCGCCGCAAGGCACCCCCCGATGACCGACCGCGAAGCGCTGATCGCCGGCATCGCCGCTGACCCAGAGAGTTCCCGTCCGCATGTCTCTTCCGTACATTCGTCCGCACTATGAGTTCACACACGCCACTCCCGCACCTCACGGAAAACGACGCGATCCGTCTAATTGAGGCAGGACCAAGCGACACTGTCGAAATTCGTGGGCGGATGACATCGGCGAGGGTTCTTGCTGATCTGATCGCCGGCTTCGCGCACAGCCAAGGCGGTTACATTTTCTTCGGGTATCACCGTCACAAGGGGAAGGTAGTTGGGTGCAATCCGGATCGGCTCCGACAACGCCACCGCAAGTCGTTCGAGTTGGTGAGTTGTGATGACTTTACCCGGATCGACTTCTTTCAAGTTCACGGCAACCACCTTTGCGTGATCACGGTTCCCAAGTTGGATCGCCTCATCGCCTCGGCGAGTGGCTTGGTCCGGCGCGAAGGAACCTCGCTCCGCGTTCTGCGAAAGGAACAGATCCTGGCGATCATTCAGGGCGGCAAGACACCCCTCTCCCTGAACGATGTCGCGGGAATCCTTCGTGACATTGCCCGCATTGCGAACCACACGAAGGAGGTAGTCGAGAAGGGTTCTTGGTGGTGGACGAAGGTGAAAGAGCAGGTTCTGGGATTCGTGGTCGGCACCCTGCTCACGGCCGGTATTGCGTATCTCGTCAGCAAGTTTCGTTGAAGGTCCCTGTGCGACGTGAGTCCGCCGGTGTCTGTCCGAGCCGGAAGCGTGAGCGACGGT
>JAYTTN010000012.1:0-2907 GCA_043745295.1 Fimbriiglobus sp.
CCGCGTAACGCGGCGGCGAACTGCCCGCGGACTTCCTCCGCCTTCTCCCGCGTCGGAACGAGGTCCGACTCCACTTGTCCGTCGGCGGACAGCACCCGCCACCGCTTGCCGTCCCGGTGCGGTTCCACGGCCGGCTCGCCGTTCACATACGCCACGCCTGCCGACCACACCGCGCCGACCGTCAAACTCACCGTCCCGCCGGCGGTCGGCTGCTTCACGGTCGCCTTCCACAGCCCTTCCACTCCGACGGCGGCGAGGAAGCCCATGACGGCCGTGAGCAGGCCGACGAGGACGCAACTGACGACGACCCACACGGTGAACGGTTTCTCGGCGGAATGGCCGTCGAACAGCACTCGCCCGCCGGACGGCGTGTAGATGCCGGTGACGGCGTTGAAGACGGTCGTCTTCCCCGCCCCGTTGGGGCCGATGACGGAGAAGATTTCGCCCGGTTCAACGGCCAAATCGACGGCGTTGACGGCGGTGATGCCGCCGAACCGCATGGTCAGTTGCCGCAGTTCCAGCATCGGCACGGGGACATCTCCGAGAGCGAACGAGCCTTCCTCCTATCCGAGCCGGAAGCGTGAGCGACGGTGCTTTCCAAGACCGTCGCTCACGCTTTCGGCTCCGATCCGAGCCGGAAAACGGTCCTCAATCAAGACCGTCGCTCACGCTTCCGGCTCGGAAAGAACACTCACCTCGCCACTTCGTCCGGGTGCAGTTCCCGCTTCATCCGCGACGACGGCAGCAGCCCTTCGGGGCGGAACCGCATGACCAGGATGAGCGCGAGGCCGAACACCATCAGCTTCCAGAAGGTGAACGTCTCGTAGTCGATCACGGCGGAGTTCGCCCCCCGACTGGCCTGCATCTTCTTGTCCAGCACCGGGGCCAGGATGTTGTCGAAGCCGACCACCAGCAGCACGCCGAGCAGCACGCCGGAGCGATTGCCGAGGCCACCCAGAATGAGGCAGCACAGGACGGTGACGGAGCGGTTGAAGCCGAACGCCTCCGGGCTGGCGGTGTTGCCGAGCTTGGTGGCGTACAGGCAGCCGGCCAGCCCCGCCAAACCCGCACCCAGGGCGAACGCGGCCAGCTTCAGCCGGGGCACGTTCAGGCCCATGCAGGTGGCCGCCAGTTCGTCCTCGCGAACGGCGATCCAGGCGCGGCCGAGGCGGGACTTCTCGATGTTCCGCAGCACCACCAGCACGACGAACAGGCAGGCCAGGCAGAGGTAGTAGAAGTACCGGAAGTCGCCGGCCCAGTTGCCGTCGAGGCCGGGCAGTTTCGGCGGCGGGATCGGGTTCAGCCCCTTCGACCCGTTCGTGATCTCTTCCAGGTTCTTGATGGCGAAGCGGGTGACTTCGCCGAAGCCGAGGGTGACGAGCGCGAGGTAGTCGCCGCGCAGTCGCAGGGTCGGGGCGGCGAGGAGCAGCCCGACGAACGCGGCCGTCAGGGTGGCGACCACCAGCGACACCGGGAACGACACCTGGAACGGCAGCCCCGGCACCGTCAGGATGCCGGTGACGTAGGCCCCGATGCCGAAGAAGGCGGCCACGCCGAGCGACAGCAGCCCGACGTACCCGACGACGACGTGCAGGCCGAGGCCGAGGACAGCCATGATGAACAGGGTGGTGAGTTCGCTGCCGAAGGGCAGGTTCAACGCCCGCTGGAGGCCCTCGAACAGGCCGGGCACCAGCGGCAGCCCGGCCAGGACGAGCAGCGCGATCAAGTCCCACGGCAGCCGGCGCAGCACGGTCATACCTTCTCCCGCGTCCGCGACCCGAGCAGCCCGGTCGGCCGGAACACCAGCATGACGATGAGGATGACGAACACCATCGCGCTCGTCCACTTCTCGCCGATCAGCACGCTGCCGAACGACTGCACGAGGCCGATGACCAGTGCCCCCAGCACCGCGCCGGGGATGTTGCCGATGCCGCCCAGCACGGCGGCGGTGAAGGCGTACAGCCCCTGCTGGTAGCCGAGTTGGTAGTCGATGGTGTTGTACAGGGTGAGCGCGGCGACGACGCTGCCGAACCCGGCCAGCACGCCACCGATGACGAACGTGAGACCGATGACGCGGTCCACGTTGATGCCCATCAGTTGCGCGGCGGTCGGGTTCTGCGCCGTCGCCCGCATCGCCTTGCCCAGCGACGAGTATTTGACGAACAGTGTCAGGCCGATCATCAGCGGGATGGTGACGAGGACGATGAGCAAGTCGTTCACCGTGAACCGCAGCCCGCCGGCGTCGCCGAACACGCTCCGGGCGATGGACCCGTCGAGGACGTTCCCCCGCGCGTCGCTGACGCCCCACTCTTCGAGGTTCTGGATCGCGGCGGGGGTGGCCAGCAGCGCCGGGAAGTTCCGCCCGCTGGCCGACGGCACTTTATCGTACTTCACCTGTCCTTCCCGCACCGACTTCTCCGGCATCACCCCGTTCCAGAACATGCCCAGGTTCATCAGGCAGAACGACACGCCGATGGCGGACACCAGCGGGGCCAGCTTCGGGGCGCGGCGGAGCGGCTTGTACACCACCCGGTCGATGCCCCAGTTCAGCGCGGCGCAGAACACCGGGGTCAGCAGCAGCATGAGGAACAGGGCGAGTACGACCTGCCCGCCCCCGGCGGCTGCGGTGTCGGACCCGGTCAGGCCGAGAACGGCCAGCACGGTGAACGCGAAGAAGGTGCCGAGCATGAACACGTCGCCGTGGGCGAAGTTGATCAGCTCGACGATGCCGTACACCATCGTGTAGCCGAGGGCGATGAGCGCGATGAGGCTGCCGGCGGTCAGCCCGTTGACGAGCGACTGGGTGTACAGGTTGGCGGACTCGGCGAACAGGGCGACACCCACCGGGGGAACCTCTCGAAAGGCGGCGTTCTGAAGGTCGTCCGCACTCTCCGAGTGCGAGTCTGG
>JAYTTN010000013.1:0-10775 GCA_043745295.1 Fimbriiglobus sp.
GTGGCGGCGGCGACCCGCGCGCCCCCGGAGTGGCCCGTGGCCTGGCGGAAGTCGGCCCCACCGGAGGAGCCAGTTCCGGGCCGCCGCCGCGTCGACCGCGAGTGACGGCCGGATTCGGTTGAGGGGCGACGGTGGCAGTGTCTTGTTAGCCCGCCTTCACCCCACGCCGAGGTGCTTTCCGATGCTCCGCTCGCGGGTCTGGCTGACGGTCGGGGTGCTGGCCGCAGTCGCGGTGCAGGGCGGGTGCGCGGCGCTCTCCAACCCCGTGGCCGACGGCATCCCCGTGCGCCGCCTGCCGGCCGAGGTGTTCGGCAAATCGCGGGCCGACCTCAAGCAGATCGATCTGACCGTGCTGAAGCAGCGGGAGCCGGACCCGTACCTGCTGGACAAAGGGGACGTGCTGGCGGTCGTGGCTGAGGAGCTGATCGCCCCGGCGAACACCCCGCTGCCGGTGCGGTTGCCCGACCAGACCAGCCCGATCGCCGCCACCGGCTTCCCGGTGCCGGTGAACGACGACGGGACCATCTCCATCCCCCGCCTGCCGCCGCTGAACGTGCGGGGCAAGAGCGTCGGGCAGGTCGAGCAACTCATCAAGGACACGGCGAGCGGCCGACTCGGCGGGCCGGAACTGCTCAAGCCGGCGGCACGGGTAGCGGTGCAACTGATGCAGAAGCGGACGTACTCGATCACGGTCGTGCGGGAGGACGTGCAGCCGGTGCCGACGCAGCTCGTGGGCGGGGCCGTGCAGGGGACGAACCGCCGGGGTAACGGCTTCACCATCCGCCTGCCGGCCGGCGAGAACGACGTGCTGCGGGCGCTGAATGCGACCGGCGGGCCGCCCGGCCTGGACGCCCGGAGCGAGGTGACGATCCTCCGCGCCAAGCGGGACGCGGCCGACCCGACCGGCGGCGTGGTCCGCATCCCGCTGCGGGTGGACCCGGCCCAGCCGCTGGCCGTCCGCGAGGAGGACGTGATCCTGAAGGACGGCGACGTGCTGGTCATCGAGGCCCGCGACACGGAGGTGTTCTACGTCGCCGGCGTGGCCGGGTCGCGGCAGTTCTCGCTCCCCCGCGACTACGATTTGGACGTGTTCCAGGCGCTCACCCTGGCGGGCGCGCCGCTGGCCAACGGCGGGTTCACGCAGAACGCCTTCGTCGCCCAGGCGGTGAACAGCGGCCTCGGCGCGCCGTCGCCGTCCCTGGTGACGGTGCTGCGGCAGGGGCGGAACGGCCAGCAGATCCCCATCCGGGTGGACATGACCCGCGCCTTCCGCGACCGGCGAGAGCGGATCCCCATCCTGCCCGGCGACATCATCGTCATGCAGGAGAAGCCCGGCGACGCCATCGCCCGCTACCTGACGCAAACGATCCGCGTGAACAACGCCGTGACGACGTTCCAGGGCGGGGGCATCACGGGCAGCGTCACCGGCAACAACCCGTGACCGGGGGCGGGCCTATCATGACCGGGCGGGGCGTGCCCGCCCCGCCCGCTTTCCCCTCCGGAGTTCCCCCGTGTTCACCCGCCGCGACCTCCTCCGCACCGCCGGGGCCGCCCTCGCCGTCCCGGCCCTGTTCGCCACCGCCCGCGCCGCCGACGAGCCGAAAGCCGCCGGGTTCACCCTCCCCAAGCTGCCCTACGAGCACAAGGCGCTCGAGCCGGTCATCGACGAGGAGACGATGACCATCCACCACTCGAAGCACCACCAGGCGTACGTCACCAACCTGAACGCCGCGCTGACCAAGGACGCGCCGGCGCTGCTGGCCAAACCCATCGAGGCCATCCTCGCCGACCTGAAAGCCGTGCCCGAAGCGGCCCGCGCGGCCGTGCGGAACAACGGCGGCGGGCACTGGAACCACACGTTCTTCTGGGGCGTCATGGCTCCGGTCGGCAAGGGCGGCGAGCCGAAGGGCGACCTGCTGACGGCCATCGAAGCGTCCTTCAAGACGGTAGAGGCGTTCAAGAAGGCGTTCGGCGAGGCGGCCGCCAAGCGGTTCGGCAGCGGGTGGGCGTGGCTGGTCCCCGGCAAGGAAACGCCGCTGGCCGTGGTCAGTTCGCCGAACCAGGACAACCCGCAGATGGACGGCGGGGCGACGCCGATCCTGGGCCTGGACGTGTGGGAACACGCTTATTACCTGAAGTACCGCAACCTGCGGCCGAAGTACGTCGAGGAGTGGTGGAAGGTGGTCAACTGGGACGTGGTGGCGGCCAACTTCGCGGCGAGCAAGAAGTGAGGTGTGCGAACGAGCCGCGACCGCCAGGGAGCGACATTCTCGGGAGGGCGAGGCTCCGGCCGAGCCGCCACTCGGCCTCCCGAAAACCAAGATGCCGCTCCCTCGCGGTCGCGGCTCGCAAGAAGTTACGCCTTCCGCCGCAGCCGCCGCAGGCCGAAGCCGGCGACGGCAATCAGGCCCAGCAGCACGCCGGCCGGGGCGGGCACCGCGCTCGGCACGACGGTGATTTGATCCTGGGCCGTGGCGCTGAACAGGCCGACCAGTTGGTACTTGTCCGCGTCGGTCGGGTCGGCCGTTTCCAGGGCCGCCAGCCACGCCTTGGCGATGCCGACCGCCGGCACCGAGTCCGGCGTCGAGACCGTCACGTTCCCGGTCCCCAGGTTCAGGTTGCCGGGGCCGTCGTACAGCAACTCCCACAGGGCCAGTTGGAACGCCCCGCCCCGGTCGGCGTCGGTGGCCGTCTCGTAGTGGCGGTTGAACAGCCGATGCACGAGGGCCTGCTTCGTCGCGTCCGCACCGACGCTCGGCAGGTCGCCGATGCCGCCGACGGCGTAGGTGTACGTCTGGCCGGGCGACACGTCCTGGAACAGGTCGGCGCAGAAGGCGCGAATCGCGCTGTTCGGGGCGAACGTCGGGTCGCCGCTAGCCGGCGTCACCGTGAACCGGAACGGCCCGACGGGGTTCGCCGCGAACACCTCGGCGAACGCCTGCATGGCCACGTCCTGCGACGGGATGGTACCGTTGAACGTGGCCACCAAGTCGGCACGGGCGGCGACCGTGGACGCGAATGCCGCGAAGATGACAAGTGCCAGTCGGTGGAAGCGATTCATGATCTCGAACCCTCGGGGGCCGGCGGGAAGATGGGCACTTTCGCCGGCTGAGGGAAAAGTACCCGCCGGCGCGAGTCGCCACAACCGGAATCTCGCGGCAATCTCGCGGCGACCCGCCGGGCGCGGGTGAACCGTGTCCGGTTTTCCGATACCACGTCCGAACGGATCGACGACGTTGCCGAACGGAACCGGCGGGAAAAACCGCTACACTGACGGGAACTCGCCCGCGCCTACCGCCCCGTCGTGCCGCCATGAGCCGGTCCACCGTCACCAAGCCGACCCTCCGCGACTACCTCCACGATGTCCTCCCGCAGACGGAGTTGGCGGCGGTCGAGCGGGCGCTGCGGACCGACCCGGCGCTCCAGCAACTGCTCGAAGAAGTGCGGGCCGAAGAGGACCGTGGCGAACACACCGTCGGCGCGATCTGGCGGCGGGAACACGTCACCTGCCCGACCCGCGACGAACTCGGCGGGTACGTCATCCAGGCCCTCGCCCCGGAGCGGCTGGCCTACATCGAGTTCCACCTGAAGACCGTGGACTGCCCGTTCTGCGTGGCGAACGTCGAGGACTTGACCGCCCGCCGCCAAGCCAAGAAGCGGTGAGTGACGCCGCCTGTCGCATCCCACCCCGCGCAACCAGTCGCGCCTCACCTCTCCTCCCACGCCAGTGGGGAGAGGTCGCCTTTTCTTCGCCGCGCGCCCCCTCACCCGCCTCGTGCGGCGCACGAGACGACCTCTCCCCACTGGCGTGGGAGGAGAGGTGTTGGGTGGCTGGCTCCGTCACCTCGGTGGATGCCGCTACCACGCCCCACCTCTCGCCCCGCGCCAGTGGGGGAGAGGTCGGAACGGCGCAGCCGGTCCGGGTGAGGGGGCTTCCTCCTCTGGCCTTGCGCACTTCACCCGCAAACGAGCACTCACTTCGCCAGCCCGTCGGGGCGGGGGACGAGGAACGCCGGGGCGCGGTCGGCGCGCGCTTTCTTGGCCACGTCGAAGTAGCCGTCGAACGGCATCTCCACCGATTGTAGCGCGGACTTCTTGGCGTCCGTCGCGTCGGCCGCCAGCCACCAGAATTCGCCGCCGGTCGGGAACAGAAGGGTTTTGCCCGCCGTGGCTTTCAGGTACGCCGTCACCGCCCGCTCCTCGATGTCCACGATGAACCCGGCGTCGCCGCCGGTGGTGGTGACGGCCAGCAGCGTGTCGGCCGGCCAACTCACCTCGACGGGTGGCCCCGCCCCTTCGGGCAGCACCGCGTGATACTCCACGTTCCCGCCGGTCGGGTGAACGGCCGCTACGCCGTACTTGCCGCCGGGGAGTTGGTAGGCCACGGCCGTGCGGTCCAGGCCAAACCCGCTCCCGATGGCGAGGACGACGGCGGCCGGGTCGGGCAGCGTCACCGCCTTTCCCAGGACCGCGCCGTCGGCGTTGACGGCCCACACCTTGCCGTCGAGCGCCACCGCCACCGCGGCTCCGCCGCTGACGGCGCACGCTTTCGCGGCCGGTTTGCCGGTCGCCGTCGGCGACCGCTTCGGCGGCGTCCCGACGACCACCCGCGTGCGGGTGCCCAGGTCCCACACGTCCACCGTCCCCGCCTGATCGACGACGAACAGCTTGCGGTCGGCCCCGACCGCGAGCGCGGCGACCGGTCCGACGCGGCCGGGGGTGTCGGCGAACAGGTCGTGCTTGTCGAGCACCGTGCCGCCCGTCTCGAAGTCGAAGACGCTCACCTTGCCGGCCCCGCCGCACTCCACCGCCGCCAGTCCGTCGGCCCCACCGACGGCGAACGCGCGGGGCCAACCGAAGCTGCCGGAGTCGAACTCGAACTGGCGGCCCTTCACGCCGGTGGCGATACTGTACTGGCGAATCGTGTCCTTCACCCCGGCCCCCTGGAAGCCGGGCTGCGAGTTGAACGCCACCGTCAGCGACATCCCGGCCGCGCGGACGGCCCGCACCGCGTCGGCCGGCACGTCCATCGCCGCGCGGTGCTTCACCGGCCCGACCACGGCGAGGTTGCCGGTCGGCGGGGCAGGCAGCTTCGCGACCACAGGCACGGGCACGGGCGGCTCCTTCTTGGGCGGCGGTTCCTTCTTCTTCGGCGGGATCGTGGGTTTCGGCCCGTCCGGGGGCTTCGGCGTGCCGTCGTCCGGGTTCGCGTCCTTGCCCTTGGTCTTGCCCTTCGACGGCTTCGGTTCGACCGGGGCGGGCGGCTCGACTTTGGCCTTGGCCTCCTCCTTCTTGCCGCCGCTCATCACCAGGGCCGTCACCCCGCCGCCGATGGCGAGGAGCGCCACCCCGACCACGAGGATGATGCCCCAGGGCGTGCCAGCCTTCTTCTGGTAGCCCTTCTTCGCCGACGGTTCGTCGTCGTCCTCGTCTCGTCGTCGCTTGCGCGGCCGGTCGTCGTCGTCGTCCCGGCGTTTCTTCTTCTTCACCGGCTCCGGCAGCGGCTCCTCGAACGAAAACGGGTCGGCCGGCGAAGTCGTCTTCGGCTCCTCCAGCAGGTCCGCGGCGTCGAGCGGGTCGATGTTCGGCCGCGGGATGGCCGGCTTCGACGGTTCCTCCAGGAGCAGGTCGCCGAGCGGGAGCGGGTTCTCCGGCGTGCCGAGCGGCGCGACCGGCGCGGGGACGAAGACGGCTTTCGCAGGGACGGCCGGGATCGCCAGGGACGACCCGATGACGCTGAGGTGCTGCGAGTCGGACAGGCTGGCGGCGGGTTCGCCGCCGGGCACCCGGAACTTCTCCTGGCACCCCTTGCACCGCACCATCCTGCCGGCCAGTCCTTCCGGCCCGCGCAGCTTGGCCTGGCACTTCGGGCAGTGGACGACGATGGTCATGAACGACCCCAGGAAAGGAGACGGCGGCCGACAGTCGCAGTGAATTCATGGCTGATTTTACCCGATCCGGTGCGAAGAGGCAACGGGCTGTCACCGCCGGAATCCGGGTCGTCCGTCGTTCGCCGGCGGCCGGGCGGATGAGGGCACTCCGCTTCCGACCGCCCAAAACTTTTCCCCGGAGCGGTGTTAGGTTCGGCGGGGAATCGACGAACTGATTGGCGTTCCGCGGCAACTCCGGCCACTTCGACCGGCCGCCGCAACCGACCGTGCCACCGCACTTTCAGGAGTCCGCCATGACGAAGTTCTTCCGCAGCCTGTTCGCCCCGGCCCGCACCTCCGCCCCGGTTCGCCGCCCCTCCCTCGGCCTCGAAGGCCTGGACGAGCGGGCCATGATGTCCGTCACCACCGGCAGCATCGCCGGCGGCATCACCTGGCAATTCGACTACAACCAGACGAGCAAGGTGGGCACGTTCACCGTGAACGGGACGACCGCCGACGACCGCTTCAGCCTGACGGAGCGGCGGAACAACGCCAGCGTGGGCGAGCCGGGGTACGGCGACACCCGGCCGGTCGGCATCGACGTGGCGGTGACCGGCGGGAACGAGCAGGGCGGGTCGCCGAACTTCGCCCTCGGCAGCACCATCAACATCGTGGTGAACGCCGGCAAGGGGAACGACACGGTCGCCAACGCCACCCGCTTCGCGTCCACCCTGAATGGCGGCGAGGGCAACGACTCGCTGACGGTGATCGCGACCAACACCGCCGCCAACACCCTGAACGGCGGGGCCGGCAACGACTCGCTGACCGGAGGGAGCGGCAACGACCTGATCGTGGGCGAGAGCGGGAACGACTTCCTGAGCGGCGGGAGCGGTGACGACGACCTCTGGGGCGACAGCCGCTACCAGTTTTACGGGGTGTACACGAGTCTCGGCACCGGGGACGACATCTTGCTGGGGAACATGGGGGACGACACCCTTCGCGGCGGCGGCGGGGACGACCAGCTGTGGGGCGACCACGGCCGGAAGGTGTGGGCGAACGGCGTCCAGGTGTGGCAGAGCCTGGACCAGGGTGGGAAGGACACCCTGTACGGCGACAGCGGGAACGACACGCTGGTCGGCGGGTGGGGGAACGACACCCTGGTCGGCGGGTCCGGCAACGACTGGCTGTTCGGCGGCAAGGGCAACGACTCGCTGAGCGGCGGCGACGACCGCGACTACCTGTTCGGCGGCGACGACACAGACACGCTGGACGGCGGGGCAATGACGGACTACATCCGCGCCGGCTCCTACAACGACCCGTTCTGGGGGGTGAACGAGTTCTACTCCCCCCACGGCGTGTTCGGCAACGACGGCGACGACGAGACGATCAAGGTCGGCTGACCGGTCGGGCAACTCCGGCCGGCGATCCGGCATTTCGCGCGAAAGGCGGCGGGGCGGGTGAAGCCGGCGGGCGTCGGCACCCGAAAAGGGGTGCGCCGTTCCGGTTCCAACCGCTACACTGCCTGGGCGTGCCCGGCCGCAGGCCGCGACGACACCCTTCCGCGAGGAGAGCCATGACCGAATCGATTCCCGAAGACCGCCGCCGCGAGATTTTCGCCGCCTTGGTGGCCGCCCAAGACAGCGGCCTGAGCGTGGCCGCCTCCCGCGAGAAGGCCGCCGCCGCCCACAAGGTCGATGCCGCGACGGTGAAAGTCATCGAGGCGGAGGGGATGAAAAACGAGTGGCCGCCGCTGGGCGACTGACGCCGGCGGCCGATTCCGCGCGGATCAGGCTGGACCCGAGCGGCCGGCCCGATACCCTTGTTCACACGGACGCACCGGGAAACCCCGTCCGTGACGACGAACCGCCGTCAACTCCCACCGGACCCGTCCCGGTGCCGTCGCGGAGAATGCCCTTCTCCCGCCGCCCCGGATCGCTCGACCGGTGTTGTCGCCTGGCACGGGGCCGTTCCCCGTGCCGCGTTCGTCGTCCGCCGTCGGCCCTCCGCCGCGGCCCGTCGAGGTTTCCCCCGCGGCCGACTCGGCCGCACGAGGTGATTCGTGAGCAAGAAACTGTACGTCGGCAACTTGGCCTTTGGCACCACCGACGAGGACCTGCGGGACCTGTTCGGCCAGTACGGGGCGGTGACCAGCGCCAGCGTGGTGATGGACCGGGACACCGGCCGCAGCCGCGGCTTCGCGTTCGTCGAGATGACGGACGGGGCGGAGGCGGCCATCGACGCCACCAACGGGGTGGACTTCCAGGGTCGCACCCTGACGGTGAACGAGGCGAAGCCCCGCGACAGCCGGCCGTCGTTCGGCGGTGGCGGCGGCCGCTCCGGCGGCGGCGGTGGCGGCTACGGTGGTGGTGGCGGCGGCGGTGGTGGCTACGGCGGTGGCGGCGGTGGTGGTGGCCAGCGGCGGTACTAATGACGGTGATCCCGCCCGCCGGCCACGGGTTGCCGGCGGCGGGAGTTCTTCGGGGTCTCACTCCCGCTTCAACTTCCCCTTTGCGCCGGCCAGCTCAAAGATTCGCGCGGTCTTGTCGAACGCCTTCGACAGCGACACCTTTCCCGTAATCGTCACCTTCGTGTCCGGAACGAGCAACCCGAGTGCCTCCGGGATGTCCAGCACCCGGCGGACGCCGAGGAAGTGCGGGCCGTCATCGTGCGAAACGGGCGGGTCGTGCAGGATCACCTCGGCCACCTTGTCCGGCACCAGTAGTGCGGCATACGCCGCGATGACGCCCGCGTTCCCGCTGCCACACAGCTTCACCTTCGTCCCCTTCGGAATTGACACCAAGTATCCGGCCACGTCCCGCACCCGGCCCGCATCGACCGTGGTACCAACGAGCGGAAACGACCGCTCGAACGTGTTGGGTGGGTTCTTGCGGGTCCAGGCGGAGTCGCCCGTGCCCCGCGGCGCGAGCGACCTCGCCTCCGTGTCCTCGTCGCCCGCGAACCGCTTCGCCTCGGCTGCGGCGGCTTCCTTGTCGTTTAGCACCACTACGAGCGGAGCAAGAGCGGCGAACCGGGCGGGCGGCGCGGGTTTCAGCAACTGCCCAAGGGTCAGAAACTCCGACCCGTCGTCGGCCGAGTACCGCGTGTCGAGGAACTTCTGATCGACCACCTTCGCCGGCGGGATCTCCTTTGGGAAGTCCGCGAACACCCGCTCCCGCAGTTGCTTCACCAGCCCCGCCTTCCACGCGGCAAAGTCCTCGGCCCTCACCGGCAGTTTCACGTCCGCGACGGGCACGAACGTCTGGTCGATCTTGTCATTGATGCTGTCCTTCGGCAGGTCCGCGTCCTCCGGGAACACCCGCAACAGCTTCCCTTCGATCTTGGCGAACTCGCTGTCCTCGACTTTCGCTTTCGGGTCGCCCTTGAGATGCGTGTTGAAGAACCGGAAGCTCGCCTTCCGCAACTCCGGCCCGTCTTCGTGCTTGCCGGGCGCGACGAACTCCTCGAACAGGTCCGGCTTGCCGAGCATCTCGTAGCACTTCCGCATCCGGTCGGCGATCCGCCGGTTGCCGGCCATCGGGAAGATCGGGTCGGCATCCGAGTTGGCTAACATCATCGGCTTCGGGGCGAACAGTGCCAGGTGCGTCGTCCACTCCCAGCGGTACGGGTTGTAGCCGAACATGCAGTCGCAGTGCCCGTTGATGACCTTCTCGCCGACGTAGTCCGACAGGTCGCTGATGCCACTCACCGGAATCGCCACCTTCACGCGGTCGTCGGTGGCGGCGATCCACACCGTCCCCGCCCCACCTCCGCTGCGACCCGTCGCGCCGATGCGAGACCCGTCCACGTCCGGCCGCGACACGAGGTAATCAATCGCGCGGATCGAGTTCCAGCACTCGACGCCCGCCGGGGTGTAGCCGCGACTGTGCCACCAGAAGCGTTCCAGATTGTGCGTCCCGTGGTGCTTGCCCGCCACCTCGCCGAGTTGCAGCGTGTCCACCATCAGGCAGACGTAGCCGTTGCTGGCGAACCACAGGCCGTGCCGCTGGTAGTACGTCTTGTTCCCGTCGCGGCCCTGGTTGCTGTGCCCGCACTGGTACAGGGATCGTCGGGTACTTCTTGCCCTTCGGCACGAGGCGCGGGCGGTACAGGTTCGCCGTGACGTACAGCCCCGGCCGGCTCTGGAAGTGCAGCTTCTCGACGCTCACGTCGCCGATGTCCAGCGTGCCGGTGACGGTGGCGTGCAGGGCCGTCTTCTGCGGCAGCGGCGCGAGGCCGAGCATGTCGAACAGTTGCCCCGTCAGCTTCGGCCGCTTTGCCTCCCACTCGGCCTTCGTCTTGGCGTCATCCAGGACGTGCTTCTCGATCTCGGCGACCTGCGCGCGGAGGTGCTTCAAGACGGCGACATCGGCGGGCGGGTCCATCGGCTTGGGCGGATCGGCGAGCGGCAGCAGTGGCAGGAAGAGGAGCGGGAACACGGCGGAAGCCCTCGGCGAAAATGGGTGAAGGGAAGTGTAGCCGAATGGCGATGCGGTCGTCGCGTGCGTTCGCGGAGCGGTGCGCCGGCAAACGGCCGAACGATGCCGCGAGCGGGGTGTGGCGATCCGATTTTGCGGTGGCCCGCTGCCCGCCACGGCGCGTCGGCGGGGAGGCCCATTCTTCCGCCTGGTCCGTTTCTTTCGCCGGCGGTTTTCTCTTCGAGTACTCTGGCGTGTGGTACTGCGGCGGGTGAGTTCGGAACCCCCGCCGCCCGGTCCGCCGCGACGCCCGAACCGTCACCCGGGTCACGCCCCGCATGGCCAGACCGGGATCGCAACGGCGGCACCTCCGGAGAGTCGTCCGGCATCGACCCGGCGGTCCGCCACACCCTGCCGGCCGAGCGGCCGGAACTGGGCACGCTCACCCGCGAGAAGTGGCGGCGCTGGTGGGGGTCGCCCCGACGAACCG
>JAYTTN010000014.1:0-2901 GCA_043745295.1 Fimbriiglobus sp.
CCCGAACCGGCGTGGTCCGCCGGGCTGACCGACGAGGCCGAACTGAAGCTGGCCATCGCCACCCACCTGGGGCCGACGGCCACCCCGAAGACCGTGGGCGAGACGTTCGCCCGCCTGACCGCGCAGCGGGAGATTCGCGGCACCCTGGCCCGCATCGAGAAGGCCGGCAGCCGCGCCGCGTATGTGGCCGCCAACGTCGCCAACCCGCGCCAGGTGGCCGACCTCGTCCACCAAATCCAGGTGCGGTACGGGGCCGTCACCGCTCTCGTCCACGGGGCCGGCGTGCTGGCCGACCGGCGGATCGAGGACTTGACCGTCGAGCAGTTCGACGCCGTGTACGCCACGAAAGTGGACGGCCTCCGCCACCTGCTGGAGTTCCTCGGCGGGCAGCCGCTGAAGGCCATCGTGCTGTTCAGCAGCACCACCGCCCGCGTCGGCCGGGTCGGGCAAGCCGCTTACGCCGCCGCCAACGAGGTGCTGAACAAGACCGCCCAGGTGGAGGCCCGCAAGCGGCCGGCGGCGCGGGTGGTGGCCGTCAACTGGGGGCCGTGGGACGGCGGCATGGTGACGCCCGCCCTGCGGAAAGTGTTCGAGGCCGAGGGGGTCGGGCTGATCCCGCTGGCCGAGGGCGGGCTGTTCGCCGTCCAGGAGCTGAACACCGGCGGCCGCGCCGTCGAGGTGATGGCGATGGGCAAGGCGCGGCCGGCCGCGAAACCGGGGTCGGCCGTCATCGGCGCGGCACACGCCGTTCGCCCGCCCGCCGCCGTGCCGCCGCCCGCGCCGGCGGCCGCCGAGCCGGTGGTGGTGTTCGAGCGGTCCCTCGACTTCGCCGCCAACCCGGTCCTCCGCTCGCACGTCATCGACGGCCGGGCGGTGCTGCCGATGTCGCTGCACATGGAGTGGCTGGCCCACGCCGCCCTGCACGGCAACCCCGGCCTGGTGTTCCACGGGTTCAACGACATGCGGGTGACGAACGGGGTGATGGTGGAGGACGGGCAGGCGTCGAGCGTGCGGGCCATCGCCGGCCGGGCGGTGAAGGCGGACAAGCTGTTCGTCGTGCCGGTGGAGCTGCGGGGCAAGCGGCGGGACGGGCGGGATGTCGTCCACTCCCGCGCCGAGGTGGTGCTGACGGCCGCCCTGCCGAAGCCGCCGGCCGCCGGGCCGACGCCCAGCCTGGCCCCGTACCCGCACCCGCTCGACGAGATCTACCGGCACTTCCTGTTCCACGGGCCGGACCTGCACGGCATCGAGCGGGTGGACGGCGTGGCCGAGGGCGCGCTGGTCGGCACCGTCTACCCGGCCCCGTCGCCCGGCGAGTGGTTCACCGACCCGCTGCGGGGGGCGTGGACGGCCGACCCGCTGGTGCTGGACGCCAGCTTCCAGCTCATGATCCTGTGGAGCTACGCCCAGCACGGGGCCGGCAGCCTGCCGTGCTTCGCCGGCCGGTATCGCCAGTACCGCCGGGCGTTCCCGGCCGGGCCGGTGCGGGTGGTCGTCCGCGTCACCCGCGACAACGGCAGCTTCGCCCGGGCCGACATCGAGTACATCGACCAGGCCGACGGCACGCTGATCGCGCACCTGCAAGACTACGAGTGCGTCATCGACCCGCAGTTGAACCAGGCCTTCCGCCGCAACCAGCTGCTGCCCCGCGTTAAGGTGTGACAAGCCCGTGCGGTCGCGCCCCGCCGGGCCGCTGACCGCCGGCTGGCAATCCCATATCCTCAACGGCAGTACCGTTCCTCTCCCGACCGGCAGGCGGAATGAACCTCACGGCGGTGCTGTTCGCGGCGACGGCGGCGGTGGTGGGGGTGTCCGCCCTGGGGGTGGTGCTGTCCCGCAGCGTCGTCCGCGCCGCCGTCTGGCTGCTGTTCACGCTCATCGGCGTGGCGGTGCTGTACTTCCTGCTGGGGGCCGAGTTCCTCGGCGCGGCGCAGCTCATCGTGTACGTCGGCGGGACGCTGGTGCTGATGGTGTTCGGCGTCATGCTGACGAACCAGGGGCCGTTCGCCGGCATCCCGCCGAAGCGTCTGGAGTGGTTCCTCGGCGGCACGGTGGCGGCGGGCCTGTTCGCGCTGCTGGCGGTCGCGTCCTTCTCGGCCGCTCGTTCGCCCGGCTCGGTGGCCGATGAGACGCCGCTGCCGGGGATCGAAGAGTTGGGCAAGAGCTTCCTCGGCGTGCCGGAAACCGACCCCCGCAAGCCCGACGGCGACCCCGCCCCGAAGCGCGACACGCACTACCTGCTGCCCTTCGAGATCGTGTCCGTACACCTGCTGGTGGTGCTGGTCGCGGCCGCATACCTGGCGCGGGCCAAGCGGCGGCGGACGGAAATCGACGGCGGAAGCGGACGACCGGCAAACGCCGGCCCGACACACCCGGAGGCGTGATGGAGACCGACCCGAACCAGTCGCACCGAGAAGTGCCCACCCGCGCCTTCGCGTTCGCCGTGCGCGTGGCGAAGTTCTGCGAGGAGCTGGCGGCCACGCCGGGGGCGCGGCGGATCCTGGCGGGCCGCCTGCTCCGAGTCAGCGTGTCACTCGGTGCCAAGCTCGAACATGCGCAGGAGTCGGAAAGTCCCGACGAATTCCTCGAGTGCCTGACCGCCGCGCGGAAGCTGGCCCGCGAGACCAGGTACTGGCTGCGCGTCGCCCGCGTGGCGGAGTACGCCCCCGCGGAGGTGGTCTCGCCGCTGTTCGACGAGGTCCACGCACTGGTCCACTCCCTCGTGATTCTCCTGCGCGAGGAGCGGGAGAAACACGGCCTGTAAGGCAGTGGTGGGGTAAAGGCGTACCGGGAAGCCAAGTGCCTCCACCTCTCGCCCCACGCCGTGGGGGAGAGGTCGCCTCGTGCCTCGCACGAGGCGGGTGAGGGGGCTTGTTCGTCACCCCCGTTGCGCCCCTCACC
>JAYTTN010000015.1:0-2900 GCA_043745295.1 Fimbriiglobus sp.
CTTCATCAACTGGTACGACGTGCTGCCCGCCCCGACGACCATCCCGGCCCGGAACTCGACGGTTTCGACGCCCGACGCCCGCAGCAGGTCGCCGACCTCATGGCGGCTCCGCAGGTGAGGCGAGAGGTCCGGGTCGGCGTCGTCGCCCAAGCCGCCCAGGTAAACGATCCGCCGCACCCCGGCTTTCTTTGCGGCCTTGGCGAAGTTGGTCGCCGCCTGCCGGTCCTCCTTCTCGAAGTCCTTCGAGTCCGACATCAGGTGGACGAGGTAGTAGGCCGTGTGGACGTTGTGCAGAGCCTCGGCCAGCGAGGGCGGGTCGAGAACGTCCCCCCGGACGACCTGGGTGGACCCTTTGACGAGGGGCCGCAACTTGTCCGGCGTCCGGGCCAGACAGCGTAGCACGACGGGCTGGCGTTCGAGCAGCGGGAGGAGCCGCCCGCCGACGTACCCCGAAGCGCCCGTCAGCAGCACGAGGGGCCGATCAGCGTTCTCCGACTCCGCTCGTGACATCGTGTTCGACCCCACTCCCGGTTGGGAAGCGTGTTGTTTTGCGGATAGTATTCTCCGGGGGGCATTTTACCGTTTGTCGAACCGCAGCACAGGCTGCGGCTGCGGGCGAGATCGGAGGTGGGGATGTTGTCGCTGCGAAAGCCGTCCGCCGACGCCCTGCGCCGCTTCCTGGCGGCGCAGCGGGAGTTGCCCTTCACCTACGAGGCGGTGGGGGCGACCGCCGGGACGCCGCCCGCCGGGTACGTCGTGGACCGCACCCGCATCAAGCTCGGCGAGGGCGAGCCGGTGTTCCGGTCGGCCATCGCCGCCCTAAAGCGGTGGGAGCAGTTCAACCTGGGCTGGGTGGGAGCATGGCCTTCGGACACCCCGATCCAGAAGGGCGAGGTCGTGGCGGTGATGGGGCGGGCCGTCGGCGTCTGGTGGCTCAACGCCTGCCGGGTCGTCCACGTCGTGGACGGGGATGGGCCGATCTCGAAGTTCGGGTTCGCCTACGGCACGCTGCCCGGCCACGTCGAGAGCGGCGAGGAGCGGTTCCTGGTCGAGTGGGACCGGGAGGGGAACGGCGTGTGGTACGACATCGTGGCCTTCTCCCGCCCGCACCAGTTCCCGGCCCGGCTCGGCTACCCGGTCGTTCGCCGGTTGCAGAAGCGGTTCGGGCGGGACTCGGCGGCGTCCATGCTCAGGGCCGTTGGCTCTGGCGACGAAGTGAACAGTCAGGAGTAGAAAATGGTCAGCAAAAACGTCGGCTCCGCAGCGTTTATTCTTCTGGCCTTGGGGTCATTCGTGATGGCCGACGACACGCCGAAAGCCCTGTTCGAGTTCGCCGGGGCCGACGCTGCGAAGGACTGGCAGGCCGTCAACGACGGCGTGATGGGCGGCGTGTCCGAGGGCAAGTTCAAGATCACCGACAAGAAGACCCTGGAGTTTTCCGGCACGTTGTCGCTGGAGAACAACGGCGGCTTCGCCTCGGTGCGGACGAAGGCCAAGAAACTCGGCCTGGAAAAAGGCGATGCGCTGGTCGCCAATGTGCGGGGCGACGGTCGGGAGTATTCGTTCAACCTCTACCTCAACAAGCCGCTGGTCGCCTTCTCCTACCGGGCCACGGTGCAGACGAAGAAGGACGAGTGGATCGAGGTCAAAGTCCCGCTCGACAAGTTCGAGGCGACTTCGTTCGGTCGGGTCGTCAAAGACGCAGGTGCAGTGAAACCAGAAGAGGTCAACGCCCTGGGTTTCATGGTGAGCGACAAGAAGGCCGGGCCGTTCAAAATGGAAGTCGAATGGATCAAGGTGGAGCGGGCGGGGAAATAAGCAAAGCCACCCTTACCGCACCGGCGTCTGTCGCTCGCCCACGTCCTTGCTGCCCGCAAACGCCCGGTACAGCAGCACGTCGTAGATGATCTTCAGCCCCCCGGCCAGGAAGAACGGCACGCTCGCCCACCCCGCCGTGCCCACGAGGACGGTCGCCACCACCGGCGAGAGCGAAGCCCCCACCGACCGGGCCACGCCCGTCACGCCCGCCGCAGCGGATCGCTCGTCGGGCCGCACGACCGCCATCGTGTAGGCTTGGCGGGTGGGCACGTCCATCTGCGAGATGCTGAACCGGGCCAGCAGCACCCCGACCGCCCAATACACGTTGGGCATCAGCGGGACCAGGATCAGCAGCACGTTCGACGGCAGGTGGGTGAAGATCATCGTGTTCAGCAGCCCGATGCGGCGGGCGAGCCACCCCGCCGCCAGCGCCGACACCCCGGCCAGCAGGTTGGCGCACAGGAAGATCGTGCCGAGCATCGCCGGGTCGAGCTTGTAGGTGATGTGGAACCAGTAGGCGATGAGGCTCTGGATCACGAACCCGCCGCCGAGGGCATCGAGTGCGAACAGGAGCGACAACTTGAACACCGTGCGCCGGGAATCGTGCAGGCCCAATACGACCTTGGGTTTTGGCTGCGACTCGTCCCTTGTGGCCTCCACCGCCGAAGACACCCCGGCGAACCCGGCGATCAGCGCCAGCCCGATCCCGGCGTAGGCCAGCAGGACCGGGCGGAAGGCGGCGGCTCCGACCAAACCCAAGTGCTGGGCTTCGGCGGCGATCAGCCCGCCCGCCAGCGCCCCAAGTGCGGTCGAGAACGAGCCGACCAAGTTGTACCAGGCGAACACGTCGGTGCGGCGGTCGTCGCTGACGATGTGGGAGAGTGCCGCCTGTTCGACGGACAGGAACGGCCCGATCTCGTTCCCGCCGGGGCTGATGACGCCGATGGTGGCGGCGAGGAGCAGGAGGATGAAGCTGTCGGTGGAGACGAACACGATCCCGGCCAGGGCCATGAGGACGGCCCCGACGATCAGCGTGCGCCGCCGCCCGAACCGATCAGCGGTCGTCGTCAGCCACAGGGAGA
>JAYTTN010000016.1:0-10738 GCA_043745295.1 Fimbriiglobus sp.
CGCGGGACCGCTCGCAAGCTCGCGGCGACGACTTCGCGCCGGAGGTTCGTGCCGCCGTTGCCGGCGTGTGCGTCATCGGCACCGTGACCGAAATCGAGAAGGAGCTGGTGCAGGCCAAGCCGTACCCGACCGCCGCCGACCCGGTCGCGTACACCGTCGCCGTGGTGAAGGTGGAGACGAACGTCCACGGGGCGAAGAACGTCACCCACGTTCGTGTCGGGTCCATTCTCCCGCCGGCCGGACTGCTCCCGCGGTACCCGCAGCCGACGCTGAAGGCCGACCAGAAGGTGTGCCTGTTCCTGAACAGGCACACCGACGGCGGGTTCCACGTCTTCGCGCCGCTGTCGCCTCCGGTCGAGAACAGCGACGCGAACAAGGCCGTCCTCGACGCCGTGAAGAAGCTGGCCCCGGTGTTCGCCGACCCGCTCGCGGCGCTGAAGGCGGACAAGGCCGAGGACCGGGCACACGCGGCCGCAGCCCTCCTGACGCGGTACCGGCAGTCGCGGTACGTCGGACCGACCGCCGAGGAAGCCATCCCGGCCGACGAGTCGAAGGCGCTGCTCGCCGCCCTCGCCGAATCGAGCGGCCTTCCCGCCGGGGTCCAGTTGCTCAACCTGACCACGGCCGACGGGTACAACCCGCCGCAGCCGAAGCCCGGCGAGGACGCGGCCGTCCTGACGCGGGACGAGTTCAAGCGGTGGGCCGCGAACGAGGGCGCGAAGTACGCGATCAAGAAGCGGGTGCCGAAGGCGAAGTGAGTCGGTGGCATCTTCATCGGCGTGCGAGCCGCGACCGCAAGGGAGTGGCATGCGATCCGAGCCGGAAGCGTGAGCGACGGTTGTCCTCAAACGCCGTCGCCCACGCTTCCGGCTCGGGCAGGCCAGAAGATGCCACTCCCTGGCGGTCGCGGCTCGCAGGAGCGCTCGTTCCGCATACCGACATTCCACCCGCGCGGCCGGCCGGGTACGGTAGGGGTGGAAAAGCCCCCGGAGTGCCCCGTCATGCGGATCGCCCTGTTCGCCCTGCTCGCGGTTCTCCCGGCGGTCGGCCGTGGCCAATCGCCGGACTTGCCGCCGGTCGGGGACAAGCCGAAGATCATTCCAGCCGCGCCGCTGTCGCCCGCCGAGGTCGCCCGCCGGGATGCGCTGGCGTGGTACGGGGCCGGCCGGCTGCGGCAGATTTCCGACCGTCTGGTCGATGCCGAGAAGCACTTCCGCGCGTCCGCCGAGGCTGCTCCCGAATCGGTCGAACCGCTCCGCGAACTGGCCAGGGTGTCCGCCGCGCTCGGCCGCGACCCGGCCGCCATTCGCGCCGCCCGTCGGGTACTCGAACTCGACCCGGCGGACGGCGAAACGGCGGAACTGCTCGGCAAGCTGCTGTTCGAGGCCAACCAGTTCGCCGACAGCGCCAAGGCGTACCGGCAAGCGGCCGACGGCCCCACATTCGCCGAGAAACAGGCGACCCGCTTCCGCTGCCTGCTCCGCGCCGCGACCGCCGCCGAACGAGTGCCCGACGCCGCGTCCGCCGAGGTCGCCCTCCGCGCCGCGCTGGACGTGCTGGCCAAGAAGAAGAACGCCTTCCTCGCCGACGGCATGACGGCCGCCGAACACGCCCGGCTCCGCGCCGACCTGTACGAACGGCTGGGCAAGGCGCACCTGTCGCAGCGGAAGCCGGACGCCGCCAGCGCCGCGTTCGAGACGGCCCGCGACCTGTGCGCCGATGCGAAGCTGGCCAACGACCCGGCCGGGGTGATCCGGTTGCACGCCAACTTGGCCGAGGTGTATTCGGCGAACGGACAACTCGACAAAGCCGTCGAGGAACACGCAAAGTATCTGGCGCGTGGGCCGACGGGGGTGGCGAGCTACGTCCGGCACGCGGAGTTGCTCCGCAAGGCGAACCCGAAGGCAGACGTGGTGACGGCCATGACCCGCCTCGCCGCGGCCAACCCGAAGAACCCGGCCCCGAAGTGGGTGGCCGCCGCCGCCCTCGCCCGCACCGATTTCGTCACCGCCCACCGCGCCTTCCAGCAGTTGGCGAAGACCGCCGACATGCCCGACTTCTTCCCGATCCTGGTGGCCGCCTACCGCACCGACCATGCGCTGGAACTGCTGGCGATCCTCGAGGACGTGTACCGCGCCGCCCAGCCCGTCGGCGGGGAGGACGGCACGGCGGACAAGGCGGCCGTCGAGCGGGCACGGCACCTGACCGCCGCCGTCAAAGCGGTGCCCGCGCTCGCCGGCCCGCTGGTGCGGCAACTGGAAGCCGACACCGTCAACCGACCCTTCGAGGTGCTGGAACTGGTCGTGGGGATGGCGATGCGGCACGGATTCGCCGACACCGCCACGACCGCGCTGCTGGCCGCCGCCCGCCGCAACCCGGATCGCAAGAAGGACCGCCGCGTCAACTGGCTGCTGTACGAGACGCTGTCGGCGCAGCGGCGGTGGCGGGAGTTGGCCAGCGCGGCCAACGAACTCAAGGAGATCGGCGACAACAGCATCGACCTGACGGCCGCGTCGCAGGTGGCCATCGCCTTCGCCGAGATCGGCGAGGAGCAGGCGGCGCTGGCCGCGCTCAAGAAGATCGAAGGACGCGTCTACGTCCGCCTGCAATCGGCGCGGGTGTGGGCGGCGCTGGGCCAGCCGAAGAAGGCCGTCGCCGAGTGCGAGGAGGTCCTGGCCAAGGACCGGCCGCGCGGGGCCGAGTTGCGGTCGGTGCGGGTGACGTATGCCGCCGCGCTGCTGGCGGTGAAGGAGTTCGACAGGGCCGAGACCGAACTGCGGGCGATCCTGGACGACGACCCGGACGACGCGATGGCCCTGAACAACCTGGGGTACAACCTGGCCGACCAGGGGCGGAAGCTGCCGGAGGCCGAGGCGCTCGTCCGCCGGGCCATCGAACTGGACGCGTTCGACCGGCGGAAGCGCGGCGCGGCCGAGGCGGTGTCGGGGACGTACCTGGACAGCCTGGCCTGGGTGCTGTTCCGGCGCGGCAAGGCGGCCGAGGCGCGGGCACTGTTCGAGCAGGTGGTCGCCACCCCGGACGGCGGCCACGACCCGACCGTGTGGGACCACTACGGGGATGTCTGCTTCCGCCTGGGCGACAAGCCGAAGGCGAAAGCTGCCTGGGAGAAGGCCGCCGAGTATTACGCCGACTGCCACCAGGGCCGCGAGGCCGGCCGCCTGCACGAGGTGACGCGGAAGCTCGGCTTGGCGAAGTAGAATAGCCACGAGAGTTCCTCCGGAGGTTCCGCCATGCCGACGCTCGAAGAGATGGTCGCCCAACTGCCGCCGCGCCCGACGCGGATGCAGGAGCGCCCGACGCACCCCGAACTGGCCGTGGAGCACGACCGGTTCGTCGCGATGCTGCCGGAACTGTTGAAGACGATCCCCGGCAAGTGGATCGCCATGAGGGACGGCGAGGTTCTCGCCGTCGGCGACAGCGAAGTCAGGGTGCTGACGGCCGCGCACCGCACCCACCCCGGCATTCTGACCCTCGCCGTGAAGGTCACGGACCTACCCCTGCCCATCGAACGTCTCCCGATCATGCGCGAACGCCCCATACCGACGGCAGAAAAGGCGGTCGTGGCAGCCCCCACCGTACGGGAGCCTGCCCGCGATGACCGTTGAATACCCCTTCGCCGTCGTCGGCGAGCATCGCGCCCCGTACTTGCCGATCACGCTTTCTCCGCTGGTCGGGCACGGCTCTCGGGAGACCTTCGGACTTCTCGACACCGGAGCGGATCGCTCCGTCATCCCGCTTTCCGTAGCGCGAGAGTTCGAATTGCCCCAGGTGCGAGAGTTGCGGTTCGAGGGTGCCGACGGCGTCCAATTCTCGCTTCCCGTGTTCCGAATCTTGCTCGCGGTGGGACCATTTCCGGCCGAGATGGTCACGGCCGCAGGGAGCGCGAATGAGGAGATCACCCTCATCGGCCGCGACGTGATGGAGACCTTCCGCATCCTCCTGGACGGCCCCGCCGGGGTCGTCCGCCTCGAACAAGATTGACCCCCCGGAGGTTCCGCCATGCCGACGCTCGAAGAGATGGTCGCCCAACTGCCGCCGCGCCCGACGCGGATGCAAGAGCGGCCGAAGAATCCCGAACTGGCCGTCGAACACGACCGGTTCGTGGCGATGCTGCCGGAGTTGATGAAGACCATCCCCGGCAAGTGGATCGCCATGCACGAGGGCGAAATCGTCGCCGTCGGCGACGACGAGGTCGACGCCCTCACCGAAGCCGGCGAGAAGCAGCCGGGCATCCACCACTTGGCACGACTCGTCACGGGTCAGCCGATCCCCATCGACCGACTGCCGTTGCTCCGTGAGACCGTGCGGGGGTCCGCGCCGTGATCGAAGTGCCGTTCACCCCGTTCGGCCGCCGGGCCGCCCCGTTCCTCGACGTGTTCCTCATGGCCGTGGGGCCGGGAACCCCTTTCCCCTTCCGGGCGCAGCTGGACACCGGGGCGGATCGGAGCGTCATCCCGCAGTCCGTCGCCGACCAACTCCGATTGAGCGAGGATGAGGCGATCCACTACCAATCCGTGGACGGCGGCATCGGCGTGCTTCAGACTTACCGCTTGATCCTGCGGGTGAAATCCTTCCGCCCGGTAGTCCTCACCCCTGCCGCGAGCGAACACGAGCAGCACATCCTTCTCGGCCGCGACCTCTCGAACAAGTATCGCATCCTCCTGGACGGCCGGGCGCGACTCCTCCAGATCGGCGAGTACCCGCCCGCATGACCCCGCACGAACTGCTGCACCGCTTCGCCGAAGAGGCGTTCCGCGCCGGGTCGCCGGCCGTCGCCGGCGAGCTGCTCCGCCTCGCCGCCCGGTCGCACGCCCCGGTTGCCGATCCCGCCGCGCTGCACGCCGACGGCCTCCGCCACCTCGCCGCCGATCGTCTGCCGGACGCCGAGGCCGCGTTCGTCGCCGCCGTCCGCGCCGCGGCCGATGTCCCCGCGTGGCACGAACACTTGGCCGTCGCGCTCGCCCGGCAGGGGCGGTTCGCCGAGGCCGCCGTCACCTTCCGCGTCGCCCTCCGCCTCGACCCCGCGCCCGCCGCGACCTGGATGAACTTGGCACAAGCCTACCGCGACGCGCGGAACTTGCCCGCCGCCGAACTCGCCCTTCGGGAGGCGGTGGCCCGCCAACCCGACGCGCCCGACGCCGCGCTCGGACTCGTCGCCGCGCTGAACGATCAGAAGAAGCACGCCGACGCCGAGACGCTCGCCCTTCAACTCACCGAGCGCTTCCCCCATCATCCGCTGACCTGGACCGCTCTCGGCATCACCCGCAGTTTGAACGGCGACCACGAGGCCGCGATTGCCCCGCTCGAACGCGCGGTCGCCATTTCGCCCACCGCGGAGGCGCACTCGAACCTGGCCGCCGCGTTCGGCAAGTTGAAGCGGTGGGCCGACTGCGAGCGGCGGGCGCGCGAGGCCGTGCGGGTGAACGCGGACCACGGCGGCGGCTGGGCCAACCTCGGCAACTGCCTGCGCGACCAGGGCCAGTACGGCGACGCCGAGGCCGCGCTGCTCCGCGCCGTGGCGCTGAACCCGAACGACTCCGACGCCGCCGGCAACCTGGCGCTGACGGTCGCCACCGTCGGCCGGCACGCCGACGCCCTCGCCCACTACGACCGTTCGCTGGCCCTCCGCCCGGACCACGTCGAGGTGCGGTTCAACCGCTCCATCGCCTACCTGACGCTCGGCGACTTCGCCCGCGGCTGGCCGGAGTACGAGGCCCGACTGCAAACCGACCAACTGAAAAAGACCCAGCGCGAGTACCCCATTCCGCGCTGGACCGGGCAGCCGCTGGCGGGCAAGGGCATCCTGCTGACGGCCGAACAGGGCCTCGGCGACGGCCTCCAGTTCCTCCGCTTCGCCGAACCGCTGGCGAAGCTCGGTGCCCGCGTGGTCGTGCATCCGCCCGAAGCCCTGGTCCGGTTGGCCCGCACCGTGCCCGGCGTCGCGGAGGTCATCGACACGCCGAACGCCGCCATCCGCGCCGACTTCCACTGCCCGCTGATGAGCGTGCCGCTCGGCCTGAAGACGACCCTCGATACCCTCCCGAACCGCGTGCCGTACCTCAGCCCGCCGGCCGACGCGGTGGCCAAGTGGAAGGAGCGACTGCGATCCGTTCCCGGCGTCAAGGTCGGCCTCGTCTGGCAGGGCAACCCGGACCACGCCGGCGACCGCTGGCGGTCGGTGCCGCTGAGCCGCTTCGCCGCACTGGCGGCCGTGCCCGGCGTGTCGCTGTGTGCGGTGCAGAAGGGCCACGGCCGCGAACAGTTGCAGGAGTGCGACTTCCCGGTGATCGACCTCGGCGCGGAGATCGCCGGCGATTTGGCCGACACGGCTGGCCTGTTCGTGAACCTGGACTTGGTGATCGGCATCGACACGGCGGTGCTGCACCTGGCCGGCGCGCTCGGTGTCCCGGCGTGGCTGGCCGTCGCGTACAACTGCGACTGGCGGTGGCTCCGCGACCGCACCGACACGCCGTGGTATCCGTCGATGCGGGTGTTCCGCCAGCCGACACTTGGGGACTGGGACGCCGTGTTCGCCCGACTCGTGCGGGAGCTGCGGGAGCGGGTGGCTTGCTGATGCGCTCTCGACAAGCGGTGGGACGTGCCGGGTGAACACCTCTCCCCGCCGGGGAGAGGTGGGGCGCGGCGGGGGCATCCACTCGGGCGACGGAGCCAGCCACCCAACACCTCTCCTCCCGCGCCGCGGGGGAGAGGTCGGAACGGCATCGCCGTTCCGGGTGCGGGGGACCGACGCGACGAGGAAGACCCCCTCACCCGCCTCGTGCGGCGCACGAGGCGACCTCTCCCCCGCTGGCGCGGGGCGACAGGTGGGGCGCGGTTGCAGGTCCGTCGTCGCGGTGAGGTCTTCCGTCGCGGCCGGGAAGTGCAGGACGACCCGGTGGAACTGCGGGTCGAGTCGCGGCGCGGGGTCGGGGACGGCGTGGTGGTGGCGGGTCGGGTTGACGAACCGCGGCGGGGCTTCGGCTTGCCGCGGTGGCGGTGCGATCGGCGGTTCGTCGTCGGGTTGGGCGTCGGCCCAGACTTCCAGCCCGCAGTCGAGCGACCACTTGCCCCGCATCCGCTCCTTCTCCAGTTTCAGAATGGCCATCGCCGCGCGGAACCGGTCGCCGGGACAGCGGCCGCGCAGCCGCTCCCGCCGCCCTTTGGCGGTGTACAGCAGGCGCACGACATCGACCGGGGTGGGGGCGGCGGGCATGGCGATGGCTCCAGCGTGTCCAGTTGTGGTATTATTACCACTTGCTCTCTTGAAGTCAAGGGGCGGCCGGAATAGTATTGCTTTTGGGTGCCGGCCGGCGGGGCTACAAGACCTCACCCCCCCGGCCCACTCCGAGGAACGCCCATGACCGCCGTCGCCGCCCTGCTGCTGGCCCTGATCGGCACCGACCGCCTCGGCGACCCGCTGGGATTAGGCGTCACCGCGCGCTATGGCACCGCGCGGCTGCGCCAGCTCAGTATGCCGGCTCCCGACGTGCGACTGGCCGTCCACCCGACGCGACCGGAGGTGCGGCAGTTTATCGAGCTTCCAATCCCATCCGATTTTCTCCCCTGCGGGTTCGTACCGCCAGATGAGATCCGCTGGCGCTGGGGGCAATCGGGCCGGCTCACGCACTGGCAACGGATCGTCCTCGAGCCCGACACCGACCCGAACGCGCTGGCATTTCCGCCGTCGGAGGCCGGCCGGTTAGTCGTCGTCCAGTTCCGCGTGGAGGCGAAGGCCGACCGGTATCGCGGCCACCCGGAGTGCTTCGTCCAGGTGTTCGACACCGCCGCTCGACGGTCGGAGGCGCGGTATGCGTTCCGTCTGGACGACATCGGCACCGGCGAGCGGTTGAAGCCGTCCGAGGAGGGCGACGGCGGGTATGCCTTCCACACCTTCACCCCGTCGGCGGACGGAACCTGTCTCGCCTGGATCGATCACGACGGTTGTTTGCGGGTCCGACACCTGCCGACCGGCCGCGTCGTCACCGCTACGGGGCGATACCATCAGGCCACGCTCACTTTCGGCCCGAACAACCAGCGACTGGCGGTGCTGGACGATGACCGCATCGTCCGCCTGATCGACCCGTACACCGGGCGGTTTCAGAATGCCGCCGACAACCCGGCCACGGCCGCGAAGCAGACCGCGATCTCGCCCGACGGCAAGCTGGTCGCCACCGGGCACGCCTGCGGCGAGGTGTGGGTGTGGGACGCGGCCACCGGCAAACCGCTGTGGCATACCGACCCCGACGGGTCGGCGGTGCGGGAATTGCACTTCAACCCGACCGGCACCACCGTTTCCGCCGTCGGCTTCTGGGGGCCGATTGGCGTCCGCACCTGGACCGCGAAGACCGGCCAGGAACTCGGGCCGATGCTGCCGTACCGCTACTACCGCACGCTGGCGGTGTCGTCCGATGGCAAGCGGATCGCCGACCTGATCGAAGAGAAGAGCGTGATGGAAAAGGGGCAGTGGGCGTACCCGCTGTTCGTCCGCACGCGGGAAGTCGCCACCGGGAAGGAGCTGGCCCGCGTGCGACTGGACCACCGTCTGGGGTTGGGCAACGAGACCAACGCGGTGGTGTCCCGCGACGGCCGAGTGCTGGTCGTCGAGCACACCGACAGCGCGACGTTCGCTTACGACACCGCTACCGGGAAGCGGCTGGTGGAGTTAGACGTGAAACAGGGCGACGCACGCAGATGGCAACTCAGTGATGACGGCCGAATTGCCTTGTCCACTTGTGTGGTGAGTCGCCCTCGGCAGATCGTATTTGTCGTGGTTACGATCTTCGATCTCGCAGCGAAGTTTCCGGGGCACTCGTTACGGGATTACAACTGGCCTCAACCTTTCGGAGGGGTCGAGGTGTCTCCAGACGGTCGATACATGACGCTGCCAGTAGGGGAAGGCGAACGCATTTATGACACAAAGAGCGGTGAAGTGGTACGAACCCTGTCGAGTGGCTCCGCCGCCTTCTTCCCCGATGGCAAGTCGGTGCTGACACTGCCCGGCATTCGCGGGGCGGAGCGGGTAAGCCTCGAACCGCTGGCGTGGAAGGTCGCGCCGCCGGGGAAGCCGTCCGAAGCGCGGTTGAAGCTGCTTTGGACTCAACTCGGCGAGCCGGCGGCGATGGACGCGGTGTTCGAGTTGGCCCGCCATTCGGCCGAGGCGGTGCCGTTCCTGAAGTCGAAACTGCTGGCCGACACGCCAGACGCGCCGGTCGTGGCCGCACACGTCGAACGCCTCGGCTCGAAGCTGTTCGCCGACCGCGAAGAGGCGAGCAAGGCGCTCCGCGCCCTCAGCCCCGAAACGCAGCCGGCCCTCCGCGCGGCGCTGAAGGCCGGCCCTTCACCCGAAGTTTGCAGTCGGCTGGAAAAGCTGCTGGCGGTTCATGCCGATACCGCCGCGCCGTTCGCGCTGGCCCGGTTGCGGGCGGTGGAAGTGCTGGAGCGGTGCGGCACGCCCGACGCCCGCGCGGTGCTGAAAACCCTGGCGGACACGCGGCCCGGCACCGCGTGGGCCGACGACGCCGCGCGCGCGCTGAAGCGAATGGGAAAGTGAATGCCTTGCGAGCCGGGTGCCGGTTGTTCCGCCCGCCGGCCGGCTTTCATGCCCGCTTCGCGGGTGGCGCACGGCGGTTGGCGCGGCCGGTTCGCCGATAACTCCCGCGTCCCACCAGCCCTACACTCGGATGCGGAAGACATGTCCACTTTCTTCGTGCTGCCGCCGCGGGAATGCCTCGAACACGCCGTGTCCGAATTCGTCGCCCGCCTGCTGCCCGGCCTGTCCGCCCCGCCGCAGGTGGCGGACGCGCTGATGGCGGCCCTGGAATTCGAGGCGAACCGGGACGGCGACGCCTACTTCGTCCACCGCGAGGAGCTGGCCGGCACCGGCGACACGGCGGCCGACCTGGCGTCCGGGTTCGGGGCCGCGCCGGGCGACCGGGTGGTCGATATCGGGTTCACCGGCAACCACCGGCCGGCCACCGCGCGGCGGGGCGTGTTGGTGGCGCGGATGTCCGGTCGGCCGGTCGCGCGATAGAGTACCGGAAGACATTCCCCCCGCGCAGTTGACCTTCCCATGTCCAAGACCGGCATCACCGACCCCGACGACGGCTGGGGCGACCTCGCTCGCGAACTCGGACTGGACCCGCCGCCCGCCCGCCCGCACGCCCCCGCCGCCGAGGCGGAGGCGGAACCGGAGGAGGAGGGCGACCCACTCTTCGCACCGGCCGACGGCCAGTCGGACCTGTTCCAGGAGTACGAGCCGGACGCGGACGGCGGCGACGCCGATTCCGACGACGGTCCGGACGAGGGGGCGGAGGGCGAGCCGACCGGCGAACCCGGCGAGGAAGGGCCGAAGAAGAAGCGCCGCCGCCGCCGCCGCCGCAAGAAGAAGGGCGGGGAAGCCGGCGAAGCGGGCGAGGCGGCCGCGCCGACCGCCGCGGGCGAACAGGAGCAGGACGAGGACGACGAGAGCGACGGCGACGCGGACGAGACCGCCGAGGACGAGACGGAGGAGGACGCGGAGCCGGCCCGCCGCGCCCCGGTGGACGACGGCGGCCCGACCGTCGAGGCGTCGCGGGAACTGATCGCCAACTGGGACGTGCCGTCGTGGGAGCAGATCGTCGCCGGCCTGTACCGCCCCGGCGGCGGGCGGTGAGTTTTCCGGGAGGGCGAGGCTCCCGCCGAGCCGCCGACCACCCTGGCGGCTCGGCGGGAGCCTCGC
>JAYTTN010000017.1:0-2887 GCA_043745295.1 Fimbriiglobus sp.
GTCGCCCTTGAAGTGGCTCGGATTCGTGCCCATCACCGCCCGATACTGCGCCTGCGTCACCGGATGAACGCCCATGTAGAAGCCCTTCGTCAACGTCACTTCATGCTGCTGCTCGTCGTCCTCCCGATCCTCCTCCGACGGCGGGCTACCCATCAGGAACTTCCCCGGCGGGCAGTAGGCGAACGCCATCGGCACGCCGTCCGGCAGCAGGATTTCCATCCGGTCGCCAGCGTTCAGAACCGGCGGACTCACGTCGCGCCCTTCGCCCACTGCCGGCCCTTGGCTCGCGGCGGCGCGGTCCGCGAGCCACTTCTTCGCCGTGTGCAACCCCGCCACCATTTGCAAGACATCCGCCCTGAAGTCCTTCCCGTGGCGGATCGTCCGGGCGTGCTTGAACCGCAGCGGGTGCAAGCTGGGCGGCAGCTCGTCCTCGCGGGGCATCGTCGCGCCGTCCACCAGCACCGGCGTGACGGGAATCTTCCGCCGCAGCGCGGCCTCGATTTCCAGCCGGACGAAGTCGTTGGCGTCCGTCAGGCGCGGTGTCACCCAGTGGCGGCCGATGACGATCAGGAAGAATTCGCACTTTCCGACGGCCTCGTCGATCACGTCGCGGAAGTCCACCCCGTCCGGGATGTCGTCGATGTCCATGAACACCGACCCCGGCCCGAAGGCGTCCGGGTCTTCGAGGTGCTGGTAGATGAAGCCGGTGAGGTACTTCGAGTCGTCGCGGCGGTACGACAGGAACACGCGGCGCATGGCGGGCCACCGGAAAGCCGAAGGGCGAATCACGGTCGTATGATACACGTAGACCATCAGCGGACGACGTGCCCACCGAGGCGGTCGGCGAGGAACCGGTCGCGCTGCCGTTCCCGGCGCGAGTCGAGTGTCGGGAACGACTCGGCTGACTGCTCGAACACTACCGTCGCGCCGCGTGACGGTCGGCGTCGGTGCTTTCCGCCGTGAAAATCGGATCGCCGACGGCCGCCAACCACTCGTGATAGAGGAGATGGTCCGCGCCACCGGCCGTGGCCCACATTCGCCTCCAAACCCCGACGACAGCGCGTTCACTTCCGCCCGCCGCAAATCGAACTCGGGTGCCAAGTTTCACGGGATGAATTTCTGTACAGGACGGTGCGGACGCCAAGAAGACGAAGGAGCCGCACCCTCGCGGGCGCGGCTCGCGCGATCTGCCTTCTCCACCCCTACTTCGCTTCCGCGCCGAGGTTCTTCGTCACCCACTCGGCCCGCTTCAGCGGCATCCCGCCGACGGTCGCCGTGCCGGTGGTGAGCAGGTCGTCGGCCTGCTTCGAGTAGCCGAACCACAGCACCGACTTCTTCTCGCCGGGTTGCAGCACGTCGAACTTCCACACCAGCCGGTTGCTGGCGGCGTCGTAGCCGGGCTTGTCGCTGGCCCGCAGGTTGTCCACCAGGCCGGTCGGCAGCTTCACCTCGAAGGTGGCCGCGCGGATCGGGTGTTCGCCCTGGTTCTCGATGACCGCCTCGTAGGTGGCCGGCCAGTTCTGGTACAGCGTCTTCGGCCCGTGCAGCGTCACCGCCAGGCGGGCCTCGACTACCCGGATGGTCACCTCCTGCGTCACCGCGTCGGCCCCCTCGGCCGTCACCCGCACCGTCACCTTGCCGTCCCCGGCCCGCACCGCCGTCAGGTCGAGCGGGATCACGTCGGCCGCGCCGGGCATCAGGCTGATCGGCTCGGAGGTCAGCCCCGCCCCGGCCCCGGACGGCAGCTTCGGGTACGCCACGCCGCCACTCATGAACGACTGCACCACCATCTTCTGCACCGGGATGGCGCTGGCGTTCGTCACCTTGATCTGCACCGGCACCGGCTGGCCGAGGAACACCTGGTCCGGCGCGGTGACGGCCACCTTCAACTCCGGCTTCAGCACCTTGATCGACCGCGTGTCGGTGACGGCCGAACTGAACGTGGCGTCGAACCCGCTACGGAACTCGGTCGTCGGCGGCGTGTTCGTCGCCGGCACCAGCTTCAGCCGCACCACGCGGGCCTCGCCGGCGGCGATGGCCCCCATGCCCCACGACCGCCGGCCGTTCATCGTCTGCGACGCCACCGACTGGTCGGCGATGTCGTACCCGGCCGTCCACCAGCCGGTCAGGATGACGTTGTCGGCCGCCTTCGAGCCGACGTTCGTCACCGTCACCTCGGCGGCCACCGGCTGCCCCGGCGCGACCGACTCCGGCAGGGTCTGCTTGACCGAGAGAGCCGGCTGACCGCTGCCCGCCGGCGTGGAGGTGGGCGCGGGCAGCAGGCCCGAAGCCGCCAGCGCGGGCGGTTGGGCCCCCGGCGGGGTCGGATTTACGAGGCCGGGAAGCTGCGTCACGGTGGGCGGCGGCAGCGGCGCGGGGGCCGGGGCGAAGTCGGCCGGCTGGAACAGCGGGGCGGGCGTCGGTGGAACGGGGATCGGGGCGCTAGCCGCAGCCGACAAGGTGGGCTGCGGCTGGCTGGCCCCGCTCGGCGCGGGGAGCGGCCCGGTTGGGATCGCCGGCGTGATCCCGCCGGGTTTCGGTTGGGCGAATGACATCCCGCCGGCCGCCGCGACCCCCATCGCGGCCCAGCACCACCAGTTCCGCACGCGCATGATCGACCCCCCGGTTCGAGTCCCCCTTCGGGCGGGACGAGGCTCCCCACGGCCCGGCGCGAGCGGCTCCCCCGAGCCGCGCCCCGAACCGGCGAACGATTTTCGTTCACGAACGGCGGCGCAATAGCCGTGACCCGCCGGGCGTGCAAGGAAAAAATGGGGAACGGGGAGGGTCGGCCAGGGCCATTCCGTTATCGGGTTTGGGGGATGCCGATGAGCCGTCGGGCGAGGTCCGGGCTCACCTGGAGGGCTTCGATGGCGGCCGGGTTGCTGTC
>JAYTTN010000018.1:0-10648 GCA_043745295.1 Fimbriiglobus sp.
TGAAGTCGCTCGACGATGCCATCGACAACGCCTTCGATGCGGCCGGCATTCTCCGTTCCACCGTCTCCGCCGTCTGCTTGGGGCTTGCGGGCATCGACCGCCAAGAAGGTCTCGACATCATCCGCGGTTGGGCCGCGCGGGTCGCCCTGGCCGACAAAGTCCTCGTCGCCAACGATGCAACATTGCTACTCGCGGCCGGGACGCCCGACGGTTGGGGCTTGGCCGTGATCGCGGGCACCGGCTCGATCGCGTTCGTGAAAACGGAATCCGGGCAACTCGGCCGCTGCGGCGGCTGGGGCTATCTGATGGGCGACGAAGGGAGCGCCTACCGCATTGCCGTGCAAGGGTTGAGGGCCGCCTGCCGGGCATTCGATCGCGTCGATCCGCCGACGGCGTTGGTGGATCGCTTCGTGACCGCGATGAACTTGACCGAAGCCCCCGATTTGATCCCCGCCGTCTACCGCGGCGCTTGGGATCGAGCCGCCATCGCGGGCTTGGCCCCGCTCGTCTTGGTAGCCGCCGAGCAAGGCGATGCCGTGGCGATGCAGATCGTCCGCGAAGAAGCGACCGAACTCGCCCGCACCGCCGCCGGGGCGGTGAAAGCGAATGGACTGCCGCGCGAACAGCTCCCCGTCGCATTGGCGGGCGGCGTGCTGACGCTCAGCGAATCCTATCGCCGCATCTTCCTGTCGGCACTCGCCGATTGCGGGATCGTACCGGGATCGGTGGAATTCGTCACCGACCCGGCGTTGGGTGCGGTGGTATTGGCGAAACGAGCCACCGGGCTTGCCCCGGTGGTGGCGTGACGCTCATTGACCCACCGGGGCAAGCCCGGTGGCTCGTTGACGCTAAGCGATCAGCGCCTTGACGACCTTGGCGTGTTCGACGCCGGTGAGCTTTTGATCCAGCCCTTGGTACTTGTACGTGAACTTTTCGTGGTCGATGCCGAGCAGCTTCAACACCGTGGCGTGGAAGTCGCGCACCGTCACCGGGTCCTTCGTGATGTTGTAGCTGAAGTCGTCGGTTTCCCCGTAGACCGTGCCCCCCTTGGCCCCGCCCCCGGCCATCCACATGCTGAAGCAGCGCGGGTGGTGATCGCGGCCGTAATTCTCTTTGGTCAGCCCGCCTTGGCTGTAGATCGTCCGGCCGAATTCGCCGCCCCAGATCACGAGCGTTTCATCGAGCATCCCGCGGTTCTTCAAATCTTGGATCAGGGCGTAACAGGGTTGATCGACGTCTTTGCACTGCGACGCCATCCGGCCGACGAGGTTGCCGTGGTGATCCCAGTTGTTGTGGTAAACCTGCACGAACCGGACGCCGCGCTCGACCAGCCGGCGGGCCGTCAGCACCGTGTTGGCGAAGGTGCCGGGCTTCTTCGCGTCCGGTCCGTAACTCTCGATGACCTTCGCGTCTTCCTTGGTCAGATCCGTCAAATCGGGGACGCTCGACTGCATCTTGAAGGCCATCTCGTACTGGGCGATCCGAGTCAGCGTCTCGGGGTCGCCAGTCTGGGCGTGGTTGAGTTCGTTCAGCTTTTTCAGGCCGTCGAGCGTCATGCGGCGCACGTCCGAAGAAACCCCGGGCGGGTTGTTGATGTAGAGGATTGGATCGCCCTTCGCCCGGAACGGCACGGCCGCGTGTTCGCCCGGCAGATAGCCCGACTGCCACAGTCGCGCGGAGATCGCCTGCACCTGATCCTGATTGCTCGGCACCGCGACCATGACCACGAACGACGGCAGGTCCTTGTTCAGCGTGCCGAGGCCGTAGCTCATCCACGCGCCGATGCACGGCTTGCCGGTGATCTGGTTGCCCGTTTGCATGAACGTGATGGCCGGCTCGTGGTTGATGGCCTCGGTGTTCATGCTGCGGATGACGCAGATGTCGTCGGCCATCTTCGCCTTCCACGGCAGCATCTCGCTGATCCACGTCCCGTTCTTGCCGTACTGGGCGAACTTGTACTTGCTGGGGGCGACGGGGAACCGCGCCTGGCCGCTGGTCATGGTGGTGAGCCGCTGGCCCTTGCGGATGCTCTCCGGCAAGTCCTTGTCGTACTGCTCGACCATCTTCGGCTTGTAGTCGAACAGGTCCATCTGGCTCGGCCCGCCGACCATGTGCAGGTAGATGACGCTCTTCACCTTGCTGGGGAAGTGCGTCTTCGGCACGCCGGCCCCGATGCCGACAGTCGAGGTCGGCTTGGCGTCGGCGGCGCGGCCTTCGCCGGTCAGGGTGGCGAGGGCGGCGGTGCCCAGGCCGAACCCGGCCGAGGCGAAGAAGTGCCGGCGGGTATGCGCGGCGACGTGGGCGTTGGGGAAGAGCATGGGGGGGGTGTCCGGGTTGGGGAGTCTGTTCGGGCCACGCTCCCTCCGGTCGCGGCGAAGACAACCACTCTGTCTTCGCCGCGACCGGAGGGAGCGTGCATGAGGCATTACTTGTTCAGCACCTCGTCCAGGTTCAGGAGCTGGTTGCACAGCATCGTCCACGCGGCCAGCGCCTCCGGATTCAGTTTCGGGTCGGCCTTGCTGTCGCCGAAGGCGATCAGCTTCTTCGCCTCGGCCGGCTTCACCTCGTACTCGGCCAGCAACTCCTTCAGCGTGCCCTTCACGATCCCGATCTCGTTCGCCCGGAGCGGTCGCGCCAGCACCCGTTTGGCGATGAAGTCGATCCGGGCGTCGTCGGTGGCAGCCGCCGCCAGCGCCTTCTCGGCCAGCACGCGGGCGGCCTCGACCATTTGCACGTCGTTCAGCGTCACCAGCGCTTGCAGTGGGGTGTTCGTCCGCTCCCGCTTGACCGCGCACGTCTCGCGGTTCGGGGCGTTGAACACCTCCATGCTGGCCGGCGGCGCGGCCCGCTTGATGAACGTGTACACGCTCCGGCGGTACAGGCTGTCGCCGGTGTCCCGCTTGTAGTCGCGGGTGTTGCTGCCGATCATCGCCACCGCCTCCCACACGCCGTCCGGCTGGTACGGCCGCACGCTCGCCCCGCCGATCTTCGGCACCAGCAGCCCGCTGGCGGCGAGGGCGTAGTCGCGGACCATTTCGCCGTCCATGCGGAACCGGGGGCCGCGACTCATCAGGCGGTTGCCGGGATCCTTCTCCGCCTTCTCCTTGGTGGTCGCGGCCGCCTGCCGGTACGTCGCGCTCGTCACCAGCAGCTTGAAGAACGTCTTCACGTCCCAGTGCGACTCGAACTCCTCGGCCATCCAGTCGAGCAGTTCGGGGTGCGACGGCAGTTCGCCCGTGACGCCGAAGTCGCCGGCGGTGCGAACCAGCCCTTGCCCGTACAGTTCCTGCCAGAAGCGGTTGACGGTGACGCGACCGGTCAGCGGGTTGTCCTTGTTCAGCAGCCACTTGGCCAGGCCGAGGCGGTTGCGCGGCAGACTCTTGTCGAACCCCGGCAGCGCCGACGGCGTGTCCGCGCCCACCTTCTCGCCCCGCTTGTCGTAGTCGCCGCGCTTCAGGATGTGGGCCTCCGGCGGCGTCGCCTTCTCCACCGAGATGTGGGCGGTGGTGCCCCGCCCCTTGAACGCCGACTCCTCCCGCTTCAGCTTCGACAGTTCCTCGGCCAGCGCGGCGGAGGTGGTGTCGCGGGTCGTCACCCACCAATTGAACAGCGCGTCCACTTCAGCGGGGGTCCGCTTGTCGGCCGGCTTGCTCAGAGTGGCGAACACCTTGCCGGCAGCGGCCAACTCGCCCACTTCCTTGCCGGTCAGCGCCCGCTCGTACAGCCGGAAGTCGGCCAGTCCGACCTGCCGCAGTTTCGCCCCTTCGCTCCGCTGGCCGAGGACTAACGGCGTCTCGGTCTTGGTCGTCTTGCTCGGCGACGGATCCTTGAACCCGGCCGGGTTCTGCTGGCCGTTCACGTCCACGTCCACCGGTTGCGGCTCGCCGTCCACGAACAGCGTCATGCCCGACGGCTTGCGGCTGCCGTCATACGTGACGGTAACGTGGTGCCACTTGTTCGGGTCGAAGCCGCCCTTGGTGGTCAGCTTGAAGGCGTTGTCCGGCCAGGCGTGAACGAAGTGTACGGCGAATTTGTCGTTCTGGAGGTACAAGTCCCAGCCGCGGTGCTGATCCTTCTCGTCCATCTTGGCGAACACCCCGCCGGTCTGCCCCCGCTGCGGCACCTGCACCCAGGCGGCGTAGGTGAACGGCTTGTCCGCCTCGAAATCGCCGACCCCGGCCGGGAACTTGATCGTCCCCTGGGCGGCCTTGATCGCCAGCACCTTCGCGTCCGGCGTCGGCCCGGCCACCCACGTCGCGCCGGTCGGCAGCGCGTCCGTCCGCGGCTTGCCCTTCCACTCGGACGCGACTTCCTTCCCCTTGCCCTCGTCGAACCTGGCGTGGAACGTCAGCCCCGCTTTCGGCGGGGTGAACCCGTCGGGCTTCGCCTCCTTCAGCCACGCGGCGAACTCGGCCCGCGCCGCCTTCTTCCGCCCGTCCAGCTTGGCCTGCGCGACCTTCAGGTTGGCGTCGTAGGCGAGGTACTTCTCGCGGTCCTCCGGGGCCGGGACGAAGAGGATCGGCGGCGTGTCCTTGATGTTGCCGTCCATCGCCCCTTGCGTGCTGTTGTTGAAGAACGCGGCCAGGCTGTAGAAGTCCCTGGCGCTGAACGGGTCGAACTTGTGGTCGTGGCAGACGGCGCACCCGGCGGTCAGGCCCAGCCACGTCTGCGCGGCCGTCTCGGTGCGGTCGCGGGCGTACAGCACGAGGTATTCCTCGCCGATCGCGCCGCCCTCGTTGGTGGTGATGTTGCACCGGTTGAACCCGGTGGCGATCTTCTGGTCGAGGGTCGGGTTCGGCAGCAGGTCGCCGGCGAGCTGCTCCGTCGTGAACTGGTCGAACGGCATGTTCGCGTTCAGCGCGCGGATCACCCAGTCGCGGTACGCCCACATCTCCCGGTAGTTGTCGAAGTGGATGCCGTGCGTGTCGGCGAAGCGGGCGGCGTCCAGCCAGTACCGGCCGCGGTGTTCGCCCCAGTGCGGGGAGGTCATCAGCTTGTCCACGAACGTCTCGTAGTAGTTCGCGGCCTTGTCGCCGACGAACGCCTCCACGTCTTCCGGCTTCGGCGGCAGGCCGGTCAGGTCCAGACTGAGCCGGCGGGCCAGCGTCCGGCGGTCGGCTTCCGGGGCCGGCTTCAGCCCGCGCTTCTCTAACTCGGCCAGCACGAAGGCGTCGATGGGCGTCTTCACCCAGGCTTGATCCCCGACGGCCGGGACGGGCGGCTTCACCGGCGACAGGAACGACCAGTGCAGTTGGTACTCGGCCCCCTGCCCCACCCACGTCTTCAGCGTGTCGATCTGCTTGGCGGTCAGCTTCTTGTGCGACTTCACCGGCGGCATCAATTTGTCGTCGGACTCCGGCAGCAGGATGCGGGCGATCATTTCGCTCTCGTCCAACTTACCAGGCGTGATCGCCCCGCGCTCGACGGCGGCGTCCCGCTGGTCCAGCCGCAGCTTTCCCTTCCGCGCGGCGCTGTCCGGGCCGTGGCAGGCGAAGCACGTCTCGGCCAGGATCGGCCGCACGTCGCGGTTGTATTCCAGTTTGGCGACGGCCTTCACCGGCTCCGCCTTCGGCACCGGACCGGCGGCGATCGCGGCCGGTGGGCGGTTGGTGGCGCACACCGTCACGGCCAGGGCGAGCAGGGCGGCGGTGAGCGTTCGCGCCGTGAGCGGGGGAGAGTTCATGAGCGTGCGCCTCGGGGTGAGGGTGGCGGGGCGTCGTCGGGTTGTGGGTATTATGCCCCGGAACGCGGGTGCGGTGCGATGTCGGTGGCGGAAAAATCGGCGGACGGATTCAAAAGGGCGGTCAGGCGGGGGATGTCCAGTATTCATCTTAGCCTATATCGGGCGGCCGCGGCAACGGGTCGGAGGGGAAGTGGGCCATCGTCGCCGCGAGCTTGCGAGCGGACAACCCGAACCGCTCGCAAGCTCGCGGCGACGACGCCTGCCACCCTCACACTCGCACGAACACCTTCCGCGCGTACAGCCACCACAGGCCGAGCCAGTACACGACCAGCACCGTCGCGCCGCCGGCCACGTCCTTCCACTGCTCGCCGAAGACGGCGAACACGTCCGGGCCGAAGTGCTTGCGGAAGGAGTCCTTGATGAAGTCGCCGACGCCCAGCCCGGCGACCGCGTAAATCAGGATCGAGTTCGCCCCAATCACCCGCAGCGGGTAGCTCCAACCGCCGTACCCGGTGGCGTCGGTCAGCGCGTGGAACGCGGCCAGCAGCAGGAAGCAGTAGCCGCCGCTGGCCAGCACCCAACTCGGCGTCCAAATCTTCTTCACGACCGGACAGACGCCGGCCGCGCCCAGCCCGTACCCGGCCGCCAGCAGCCCGACGCCGACGAGGAGGAACAGCCCGACCTTCTGCCACGCGGTGCCGGCGGTTTGCAGCCACCGCCCGGCGAACAGGCCGAGCAGCATCGTGCCCAGGGTGGGAACGAAGCTGAGCGTCGCGTACCCGCCGGCGTTGCATCGGTACGTTGCGTCGGTGTCGCCCCGGAGCTGCTTCAGGACAATCGCGTCGAGTGCGGCCGCCGGGTTGCGGTTCAAATTCCAGTGCGCCTCGAAGCCGGTGGCGTCGTGCTTCCAGGTCGCGTCCACGCCGACGGTCGTGCGGTCGAAGCCCTCCGGCGGCAGCGGCCAGAAGGCGAACAGCGCCCAGTACCCGACCAGGATGGCGACTAGTGCGAGCAGCCAGACGCGCGGCTTGAACAGCGCGATCGCCACCAGCGGCAGATAGCCCAACCCGATCTGCGACAGCGTGTCCTCGAAGGTGAAGTTCGTCGTCTTCCACCGGGCCGAACTCGACCGCAGGAACACGCCCAGCCAGACCAGCACCAGCGACCGCCACGCCGCGTGCAGCAGCCGCCAGCCGGCGGGCCGCTCCGCGCGGCGGGCCAGGGAGAACGTCAGTGCCACGCCGACCAGGAACGTGAACCCCGGCTGGATCAGGTCGTGCAGCGAGCAGCCGACCCAGTCCACGTGCGACGTGTGGGTTTTCACCGCTTGCAGGGTCGCGCAGTCGGGGAACTTGTCCGCCAGGGCCGGCAGGCGCAACACCCCCGCGAGCATGAGGAACATGACGAACCCGCGGAAGGCGTCGACGGACGTGATGCGGGGCATGGCGGCACCTGAGTGGGGGATCGATAGGGTCACGAATAGCACACCGGCGCGGTCGGCGGCAACGGCGGACGGGCCGATTCGTCGCGGCGACCGCCGAAGTCGGTATCATGGGTGTTCGTTCGCGTTCCCACCCGCTGCCCCCCAAGACCGCACCCCATGTCGTTGCTGCTGAGCGCCCAAGGGCTGACCAAGAGCTTCGGGCCGCGGCCGCTGTTCGCCGGCCTCGCCCTCGACATCCGGGCCGGCGAGCGGGTCGGCCTCATCGGCCCGAACGGCGCGGGCAAGTCCACGCTGCTGAAGATCCTCGCCGGCCTGGAAGTGTCGGACGCCGGCGAGCGGTCGCTGCGGCGCGGGTCGCGGATCGGCTACCTGCCGCAGGAAGACATCTTTCCCGCCGGCCTGACCGCCCGCGAAGTGCTGCTCGACGCGCTGAAAAACGACGGCACCGAAGACTACGAGCGGGAGACCGCCGCCGCCATCACGCTCACGCAGGTCGGGTTCGCCGACCACGACCAGTTGCACGCCAACATGTCCGGCGGCTGGCGGAAGCGGCTGGCGCTGGCCCGCGAACTGGTCCGCAAGCCGGATTTGCTGCTCCTCGACGAGCCGACCAACCACCTCGACCTGCCCGGCGTCGTCTGGCTGGAACGGCTGCTCCGCTCGGCCCCCTTCGGCTACCTGGCGGCCACGCACGACCGGGCGTTCCTCCGCGCCGTCGCCGACGAGATCGTCGAACTCAGCCGCGTCTACCCGGCCGGGGCGTTCCGCATCGCCGGCAACTACGACGACTTCGCCGAGAAGCGGGAGGCGTTCCTGGAGGGCCAGGCCCGCGCGATGGAATCGGTGGCGAACGTCGTCCGCAAGGAAACCGAGTGGCTCGGCCGCAAGGCCGCCGCCCGAACGCGCAAGGCGAGTTCGCGGATCGAAGCGGCCGGTACGCGGCGGGAAGAACTGGCGGAACTGCAATACCGCACCTCGACCGGCACTGCCGCCGGCATCGACTTCCAGGGCACCGGCCGACAGACCCGCAAGCTGATCTCCGCCACCGGCATCAGCAAGGCGCTAGGCGGAAAACCGCTCTTCGGCCCGCTCGACTTGCTGCTGAGTCCCGGCACCAAGCTCGGCCTGCTGGGTGCGAACGGCAGCGGCAAAAGTACGCTCCTCCGCGTGCTGGCCGGCACGCTGGAACCCGACACCGGCACCGTCGTCCGCGCCGACGGCCTGCGCACCGTCGTCTTCGAGCAAGGCCGCGCCGCCCTCGATTTGACCCTGACGCTGCACAAGGCGCTCTGCCCGAACGGCGACACGGTGACGTTCGGCGACCGCCAGCTCCACGTCGCCGCGTGGGCGCAGCGGTTCCTGTTCCGCTCGGAGTTGCTGAACCTGCAACTGTCGGCGCTGTCGGGTGGCGAACAGGCGCGGGTGCGGATCGCGCAACTCATGCTGAAGCCGGCCGACGTGCTGTTCCTCGACGAGCCGACCAACGACCTCGACATCCCGTCGCTCGAAGTGCTGGAGGACAGCCTCAGCGAGTTCCCCGGCGCGGTCGTCCTGGTCACGCACGACCGCGACCTGATGGACCGCCTCTGTACCGAGGTCATCGGTCTGGACGGCAGGGGCGGCGCAGCCCCGTTCGGCAACGTGTCGCAGTGGCTGACGGCCCACGAGCGCGCGGCCATCGATGCGGCGAAGCCGGCCCCGTCCGCAAGTGGCCCGAAGTCCGCTTCCCCGTCGCAAAAGGCGAAGAAGCTGAGCTTCAAGGAGAAGCAGGAGTTCGACGGCATGGAGGCGGCGATCACGGCCGCCGAGGCCGTGGTGACGGCCCGCGATGCCGACGTGCAAGCGGCCAGCAACGCCGGCCGCCAGGCGCTGACGGATGCCTGCAAGCGGTTGGAGGACGCGCAGAAAGCCGTCGAGAAGCTGTACGCCCGCTGGCAAGAACTGGAAGCGAAGACGAGCGGCGGGTGAGGTAGAATGCCGGTGCCACGAGGAGGATTCGCCGTGACGCCCGAAGAGATGGACGCCGAGGAGGAGAAACTGCCGCACCTGATGATGGAGGCGGTGCGGCAGGCCGCCGCCCGCGCCGCCGAGACTGCCGACAGCGTCGTGCGGGTGGAGGACGGGTTCCTCGTCGAGGTGTTCCGCGACGGGACGAGGCGGGTCATCAAGGCGATGGAGCCGTGGGCTACGGCCCGCGTGGGCGAAACGCGGGTGGGGCGATGATGGTGCCTCGACTGCGGATGTTCGCCGGACCGAACGGGTCGGGGAAAAGCACGATGAAGACGGTGGTTCCGGCGCGCCTGTTGGAACGCTACTTGAACCCGGACGACATTGAAGCCAAGATCCGGCGAACACCCCGCTTCTCTTCAGCCCGAAGGGCTGTCTCCCTCAGCCCAGGGCTTCGCCCTGGGAAAGAATGAGAAATTCTTCCGAGCCTGAAAGGCACGCTCAAGCGGTGTTGAGCGAGCCTTTCAGGCTCGGAAGAATTGGGAGTACGGAAACCCAGGCCGGAGGCCTGGGCTGGAGGAGACAGCCCTTCGGGCTGAAGAAGGGTCAAACCTTTCCCAGCACCAAATCGACCACCCAGCAGCCGCGGACATGCACGCTCGGTTCGCGGCAGTGGGCGAGGATGTCGGCGTTCTCGCACCCGGCTTCTTCGAGCGCGTCCGCCAGGATCGGCATCGCGGCGAAGTCGCGGTCGTCGTACATGCGAAGCGCGAGGCCGGCCGTGTGTTCGGTGCGCCACCGGGGGTCGAACGCTACCCGGCGGAACGGGTTGCCAACGATATCGTGAAGAAGGGCGAGTACCCTGGTTCTTGTGATTTCGGTGGCGGCAATCGCTCCTTTCGACCGCTTTCGTTGTCCAGGGTTTCGCTTCACCCAAGCGGTTGGCGCGAAATCAATGGCACTTCTGGAGGCTGAATGTGCTGCATGGAAATCCGCCGAAAGGTGTTGGTAGCGGTATGGGGTGCAAGCCGCTCCAACGACGTACCAACCCGCTTCTGGCGTGTTGTGATTCCCGTCATACTCCTGCTTTAGCTCATCCAGTTCTGCCAACCCATCCGCGAAACGCTCAGCGAGTTCCAGGGCCGCCTCCGCAGCGACTCGCTGATGCCGAAACTCCGACAGCAGATCCCTGCCACACGCCGTCGCATAGAGCCGGAACTTTCGGTTCGTGAGATGCCCAGACAATCCGTGCAGGAGGTATTCGGGGATAGTCCAGGTCAGCCATTCTTCTTCCGTCATCGCTTCGGCCTCCCCGTTTCTCCTCTTTCCTCTTTCGCCCACCGTTAGAATACCGCCATGCTCGCCCTCGCGCCAAATGCCATCCCCGCGCCGCCCGCCCACTACCGTGACCCGCTGCACATCGGCGGGGTTCGCCTCGCCACGCGGTTCGTGCTGGCCCCGCTCGCCGGGTACACCAACTACCCGTTCCGCCGGTCGATCCGCGAGATCGGCGGGGCCGGCCTCTGCACCACCGACCTCGTCAACGCTCGCGCCATCCTGGAAGGGTCGAAGAA
>JAYTTN010000019.1:0-10639 GCA_043745295.1 Fimbriiglobus sp.
GACGCCGAAGAGACTCGGGAAGACGGCCGGGAAGCGGGCGAGGGCGTCGAAGGTGAGCACGGGCGGACTCCGGAGCGGCATCGCCAACGTCGCGCACCAAGCCGAGGACGGCTATCCCACTACAGCCCTACTACACGAATTGCTCTGAATTCCGAAACCGCCGGTTAATCCCGGCTCATTCCGCGAATCGGGAGAGGAGCAATTCCCCGGCCGGGCCGGTGACGCTCGGGTTGCGGAAGCGGCAGACCGCCCCTGTGTCCGCGCCGAAGCCGATGCGCCCGTCCGGCCTCAACGGGCCGGACACACCGCGCGCCGCAGGGCGATCGTTCGCCCGCGCGGTCGCGGTCCCGCCCGCGACCCGGATCTTGATCGTGGCCCACCCCGCCGCGATCAGGCCGCAATCGATCGGCCCCGATTCTGGGTGCGGAACCCCGGCGTCCGCCCGGCGGAACGCGACGAACCGCGGTTGGGCCACGCCGAACGAGAGCCGGTGCCCGTTCCGCTCGTCCGCCGACCGGAAGTACACGTCGCCTCCGGCCGCGCCCTCCCAACTCACCTCCACCCGGAGCGTGTAATCGCGCCAGTCGGTGTGGCCGAAGAACACCGCGTGCGATCCGGCGCTGCCGTCAACGGTCAGCACGCCATTTTCGACCCGATGGCGGGCGGCCTCTGGGGCGGGCGGGGACGGGGGAGTCGGTGCGTGCGTCGTCGTCGTGGGCGGCGCGAGAAGCACCCACACGGCGACGGTCGTGGCGAGGGCGAGAGCCACGGCCCCCGCGGCCGCCCAGCGAATCGTGCGGCGGCGGTTCGGCGGGGCCGTCGCCGCGTCCAGCGCGTCCAGCGCTTCGGTGGCGGTTTGAAAGCGGTCGGCCGGTCTCTTCTCCAGCAGCCGCGCGAGTACGGCCGCGAGCCGTCGCGGGATCGCGTTGGGGAACGTCGGCCGTTCGTGGGCGTGCTTGTTCAGCACGACGGCACGGTTCTTCCCCTCGAAAGGCGGACGGCCTGTAAGCAGGTGGAACAGTACGCACCCGGCGGCGTACAGGTCCGAGCGGTGGTCCGCCCGCCGCGCATCGTCGATCTGCTCTGGGGCGATGTACAGCGGGGTGCCGAGCAGTTGGCCGGGGACCGTCTCGTCAAACGGGCCGTCGGCGTCCTTCGCCAGCCCGAAGTCCACCAGCTTGAGCGTACCGGACGGGGTGACGACGCAGTTGCCGGGTTTCACGTCGCGGTGCGCGACGCCGGCGTGCGACAGGTGTTCGGCGGCCAGCAGCAGCGCGCGGGCGTGCCCGACCGCGTCGGGCAACGGACGGCCGCCGGCGCGGTCCAGCGCGGCCTGGAGCGATTCGCCCGGCACCCGCTCCATCACCAGGACCGGGGTGGTGTTGGGGTACAGAAGGTTGAAGTAGCGGACGACGTTCGGGTGGGATAGGCCGCGGAGGGTGGCGACCTCCCGCGTCAGGAACCGCCGCACGACGGCCGGGTCGGCGGCCGCGTCCGCACGGATCACCTTGAGTGCGACCGCGCGACCGTGCGGGTCAATGGCGGCGTACACCCGCCCTAGCCCGCCTTGGCCGAGCAGGTCGCCGACGGTGTACCGGTCGATCCGCAACCGCGCGAGGACATCATCCGGGAGTGGTGTGGGAGCGGCGGCGAGCGCCGCGAGAAGGTCGGTGTTCGTCAACTCGGCGAGTGCGTTCCCGCACGCCGCGCAGCCGGCGAGGTGTTCGGCTAACCGCTCCGCCGCCGATTCGGATAGCCCGCCGCGGGCGAATTGCCGCAACTCATCTTCGTTCGGGTGCGGCGGCATGCGGCGGTTCTCCGTGCGGGGTGGGGTTCACTTGCCGCTCAACGCGGTAGGATCCAGCGTTTTGTTTCGGAACGCGCGGGTCAGTTTGTCGAGCGCGTTGGAACACGGCTGGAGGCCGGCCGCGTCCACGCCCGGAATCACTTTCCCCATCACCCCCTTCTGGATCTCGCCGAGGATCGATTCGTCGAGCGGCGGCGTTAGCTCGGCCGCGAGCTTCAGCCGCTCCGCCAGCCCGGCGTCCGGGCCTTTCAGTACGTTGCTGGCGAACGCCTTCACCAGGTCGCTGAAGTTGCCCTGCCGCTCGCCGAACAGTTGCCGCAGCGCGGTCGCCGTGGCCGCGTCGTCCTTCGAGAAGAACGGCAGGGCCGAACCGCCGCCCGGTGCCGGCAACTTGCCGAAATCGTACTGCCCGTCCTCCGGCGGTCGCGCCAGCACCGACAGCCACCCGAGCGTCGGCAGGTCCGCGAACTTCTTCTTCGCGTCGTCCTTCGGCACCGTCGCCAGCCCCGCGTCTTGGGCGGCCTTCCGCAGCGCGGCCAGTTGCGTCCGCCACTCGGCCAGGTACGCCCGCAACGCCCGCACCTTCTGAGCGGTCAACTCCTTCGGGGCGAGTAGCGCGAGGTCAGCCCGCTCGTCCTTCGGGAGCGACCGCCACGCGTCGTACTCCTTCCCGTCGGCCGCCTTGTCCAACTCCGCCGCGACCGCCTTCGGGTCGGCGTCCGACAGCTCGCGTTTGACGGCGTCCCGCCCGGCCGCGTCGTCCTTCTTCAGACCGAGCGCCTTGTGGTTCAGCACCGCGTCAACCCCCGTGACGGACTCGACCGCCTTCGGGTCGGGCGAACCTTTGCGGCCGAGGATCCAGTCCCACAAGCCGAGCCGCCAGCCGACGAACCCGCCGCCGGCGACGCCGACGAGGAGCAACACGAGCACCCAACCGCGAGCGGATTTCGACATCGGTACGGACTCCGAGAGTGTAGAGGTTCGGGCGCGGTCAGTGAGTGGGGATGGCCGGAAAGTCAAGCGGCGGTCGGCCGCCGCCGGTCGGTGGGTTGTTGGCACTTTGGAAATTCAACGCCGCCGTCTGCACTGGAACGAGGCGGTCGGCGACGGGGACGGACAACCGCCTCGCCTCCTGCTTCAACACCACCGCGAGCGACTTCGGTCCGCCGGGCTGGTTCAGGCCGGGGTCACGCAGCGCACGGAGCGCCGCGCGAAACGAGGGCGGCTCGCCCAAGAACGCGCGGCCCGCCGGGCTGGTGAAAAAGACATCGTGCAGGATCGCCGCCGCCGCCGCGTGCGAGGCCGGCAATCCCGGCCCACTCGCATCGACCCGCTCAAGGTCGGCCCACGCCGCCGCACGGGGGCGAGTGAACTCCGCGAACAGGGCTAGAGCCGGGACGTCGGCGAGAGCCGGCGGTTCTTTGCCAAGCCACCCACCGTCCGGCGTCAGCCCAGCCTTGTTCGCCGCGTCGCGGAAGGCCTTGAGGTGGTTCCGCCACTCGCCGAGGTACGCGCGGAGTTCGCCCATCTCCTCCTTCGTCAGGCGGGTGCCGGGGCCGAGGAGGGCGATCAGCGCGGGCGAATTCTGGAGGCCGGCGAACGGGTCGATCTTCCCGTCGGTCGGTTGAGGCGTTGGCGAGTCGCCGCCGGACGCGGCCGCGACGGTGCCGCCGTCGGGCGGTGCGGGGTCTACCTTCGGGCGGGTGGCGTAGAACGCGATGCCGCCGCCGGCGAGCAAGCCAACGACGACGGCCACCAGGACGACCGTTCGCGCCGACACGCCGCTGGCAGGCCGCGCGGCTCCGCCGAGGTCGCCGAGGCCGTGCAGCCACACGCCGAAGCGAGCGTGTTCGACGACCAAGCCGGGGCGGTCGGCCACGTCCGCCGCCACCTCGCCGAGGGTGCCGAGGTGAAAGGTCAGGCGGGCGGCGAGCGATTCGAGCGCGGCCGGTGGCGCGATGTCGGTGCCGACCCCTTTCAGCACCAGCACCTCGTTGCCGAGACGGTCGCTATTCGCCTGGAACAGGCCGCGGCGGATGACGGCGACATAGTCCGACCCGGCCACCCACGGCCGGTCGCCGGCGAGCGCGAGCGCGTCGGCGACGAGGCGGCTGGCGTCCACGTCGGAGATGCCGGCCCCCGGCGAGCAGATGAACCGGTGGTTCGAGCGGCCGGCGCGGGGGGTTTCGGCGATCAGGAGGCGGTCGGCCACGGGCGGCCTCCGGGGTGGAGCAAGGGACACGGCGACATTATACGCAGGGCGGCCGCGTCAGTCGGCGGACGCCGGCAGGGTCGGCCGCACCGGAAGCCCGCTGACGGTCAGTTTCACCTTGCTCGGGTCGGACTTCTTCACGTAGAACTTCGTCACCGGCAGGGTCAGCGTCTTGCCGTTCATCTCCGCCACCGTCACGTTGAAGGTCTCCACCCCCATGTCGTCGTGCGTCTTCGCCAGCCCGTCGTTGCGGAGGCGGACGTACACGCTGGCGGTGGCCGTCGGGGTGAGGGTGAGGGGGGTGGCGAAGCCGACCGCGTGCGTCTGGCTGGCCGGCCACCCGTTCTTCTTGCTCTCACCGAGCGTACTCCCGTCGAGAGTGGCGTATAGTTCAAAACTGTCCTTCCAGAACGTGTCCCGCCCGCCCATGTACAGGGACTCGATGCCGATGGTGAGCGGCCGCGGCTTGCCCATGTCCTCGTAGTACCGGAGCAACTCCTCGACCTGTTTGCGGCGTGTCTTGTACGTGCCGCCGACCTTCGCCGACTGCAGGTACACGCGGCACCCTTCGGCGGTGGGGTTGCGGACCACCTCGGCGTACAGGTCGCGGTGCTGGCCGCGGTAGGCGGCGTCTATCAACTCCTCCACCTTCCGGATTTGGTCGCCGTTCAGCAGCGCGCGGTCGCTGAACCCGACTCTCATCTTACCTCCGAGGTCCACCGCCTTCGCCCAGTCTTTTTTGAGCAACTCGGCACGGATCATGTCCTCCGCCTTCTGCATCGCGGCGGCGGCGTGGGCGCGCGTGTCGATCCCGTTCTCCCAACTCTCGGCGGCCTTCAGCCGCTCGCCGGCTTTGGCGAAGTCGCCCACATCGATGGCGTCTTGGATCCCCTTCTCGCCTTCCAGCCGATCCACCTTCTGACCGAGCGCGAGCGACTTGCCGCGGAGGGCGGCCAGCGCCTGCTTCTGCTCGTCGGTCTGGTGCGCGACGTCCGGCACGTCGGCGATCTGCCGGTTCAATGCGTCCACGTCCTCTCGCCGCAGGAGCGGGCGGGCGGCCAACTCGATCACCTTCGCGTCGGCGTCGCCCAGATGCTTCTGGTTCTTCGCCACGCACCGCTTCGTCTCGGCCCGCTGCTTCACCTCGGCCACCTTCGGCATGAACGGGCCGGACGGGAACAGCCGCCCGTACTCGTCCACGTACGGCTCCTGGGCGAGCACGTCCCCGTCCAGCCCTTCGATCTTCTTCTGCAACAGCTGCTCGTGCCGGTCGTACATCTTCTGGTGCAGCCCGCGGGCGTCCTCCCGGCCGACCAGGAGGCGGCTGCCGAAGTGCCGGTAGGCCGGCGAGGTGGCGTACGCGAGCAGGAACTTCTGGTGCCGCTCCATGTCGGCGAACTCGAGGTCGGTGCGTGCGAAGTCGGCCTCGGCGCGGCGATACCGGGCGATGTCCAACGTGGCCTCCCCGCCGAACAGCCCGGCCGCCAGCATCGCCACCAGTAAGAGCGACCGCACGGCCCCAACCCGAAGCCCCTTGGCGGCCCCGGCCCGCGCCCGCTTGTGCATGTCGGACGACTCCGGGAACCGCTCGGCCAGCCGGTTCCCCTCCCGCCGCACCGCCGCCGCGCCCCACGGGTTGAAGGCGTTCAGCCCGAACCACGGGATGAGCGATGCCACGCCCGTCCGCGCGGCCGTCCGCTCGAGCGCGGCTAACTCCTGCTCGTCTCGCACGCGGGCGGCCCAGACGAACCCGTCTTCCAGCCCGAACGACGGCAGGGGCAGGTCGAGCGGCGGCAGTTCGACCTGCCGGCTCACGCCCTCTTGGTCCGTCAGCGTCTCGACGCGGGCGGTGCCGAACGCGCTCACCGGGATGGCGTTGAAGCAGTTCTCGGCGACGGCCCCCTCGAGGAAGTTGGACAGCGCGAGGTGCGGCGGCTCCGGGTCGCCGTGCAGGAACTCGTCCATCTCCGCCGCCCGCTGCGCCGGCGACGCCGGCGTCGGGTGCCGGCGGTCCCACTTGTTGAGCATCAGCACGACCGGCGTGCGGGCGGCCGCTCCGCTCCGCTCCTTCTCGGCGGCCAGCAGCGCGAACGCCTGCTGGAGCAGCTCGAACTCGCGGGGCAGGCGGTTCCGCTCCGCGCCGGGTCGCGGGGCCTCGGCCAGCACGAACACCCCGTCCATGTTGCCGAGCAGGTCCCGGAGTTTCTTCGCCAGCCCCTCGGCGTTCATCCGCGGGTCGATCAGTTCGCCGGAGTAATCCAACAACTCGACCTGATACTTTCGCGGGTACGGCCGGATCGTGGTGAAGTCGAACCGGTACCGCAGGATGCGGAGCGGGTTCGGGGCCGGCTTGTCGCCGGCCTCCATCGCCGCGCGGGCCTTGTTCAGTGCCGCCTTCCCCTCTCGGTACGCCTGCGCGACATCCTTATCGTCGGTGTCCGCCTCCGGCGGGTCCGGCACCCACGCCACGCTGTGGCCGAGCGGGTGCGCCTTGTGCGGCATGCTGAGCGCCGTCAGGATGCACGTCTTGCCGGCGTCCGACCGGCCGAACAGGGCGAGACGGTAAAGGTGTTTCGGGATCTTCACGGGAATCGGCTCCTTTGGGGTGATTCAACGGTCCGAGTGACGGGTCAGCAGTTGGGTCAACCAGTAGGCGTGCGCGTTCTGGCGGTACGCCCGCTCGTCGTCCTGCTCCGCTCGGGGTGCGTCGCGGAGCGCGGCGACCGTTTTGTGGGCGAGGATCTCGGCGAGCGACAGGGCGATGCCTTTGCCGTCGATGAGGCCGATCGACACGAGCGCCTTGCCGCCCCGCGTGACCACGAACCGCACCTCCCAATCGATCAGCCGCTTCAGGGATGACTGGGCGACTCCGGTGGACGAGCCGACTACTTTCAACACTGCGCTGGTGGTGCCGGCGCGGGCGGTCATCGCGGTCCCGAGGGTGGCTCCGCGGGCGACGCGGGGGACGCCGGAACTTGACTTCGCCGTCATTCGCTTCACCGCTTGATTTCGCAACTGGTTGACCGCCGGCCCTTTGGCGTTGCCGACGGCGACCTTCGCGACCACTTGCCCGGCCTTCGCCGTGCCAAGAGAGATCAGCGTGGCCGCATCGACCCCCGCGCTGATCCAGTCGTCGGCCGTCAACTCCCGACCGTCGATCGCTTTGTCGAGTGCGGTCAGCACTCCAACGCCAGGGATGAGGGTGATGAGGAACGGCAGATCCTTCGGGTCGAATTCCTTCTTCAACACGATCTCGTCCCACCCCTTAATCTGCCGCAGCTTGTTCCGCCGGGTGTTGGTCAGTGCGGCCACCGCTTCCGGAGCGTCAGCCATGTCGCCGACCGGCGCGGCCAACTCGCACAAGCCGATCAGCACCGCTCTGAACGTCTCCTTTTCTAATTCCGGCCGCCGCCGCAGCAGGTGTAGGAAGTCCTCCTCCCCCCGGCACGACTGTAGCGCGACGAGCAGTTCCATGTCGTCCTTGTCGAGCGCGGCCTCGATCACCTCGTGGAACTCCTGCGGGTATGCGCCGTCGCCGACGAGCAGAAACATCGGCAACTCGAAGTACTTCCGCACCCACTCAGCCCCGTTCCCGCTCTTGTGTGCGAGTACCTCCCACAACCCCGGCAGGGCGGCATACGTGTCCCACTCGGCCGGCGGCGCGACGGTGAGGAACCGCGGCCACAGCACGTCGCGGAACTGTCCGCCGAACGCCGGGTCGGCGATCATCTTCTCGCGGATCCGCGGCCCCTGGATCATCAGGAAGCCGAGAACCGATTTCTGCACGTCAGTCATCCCGCCGCCGGGCAGCAGGTGCGCGCGGGCGAGGCCGCCGAGCCACCGGTCGTACTCGTCGTCGGCGGTGCCGTCGCGCGGGTGCATGAACAGTTGCTCCGCGCCGGTGACGCCCTTCGCCGCCAACTCGAAGAGGACATCCGCGTGCCGCTCGAGCGCGGCGACCAGCAGGTCGATGTCGTCCGGCAGCGCGTACTGCTCGAACAAGTGGTTGGCCGCCGCCACCCGCTCCGGCGGGAACTTGTTCAGCAGCGCCGCCGTCCGGCTCGGGTCTTTCGCGAACGCCAGCAGTACGGCGAGGTGCGGGTGCGCGCGCACCAGCGTCATCGCGGCGGGCAGGCGTCCGAGGCCGGCCACCCGCGGCAGCACTCGGTCGGCCACCGTGCCCCACTCGCCGTGCTTCGGCGGCCAGCACTGCACGTTCAGCCGGTCGAACTCCTCCGCCTGCGGCTTCGGCCACCCGCCCCGGCACAGCGTATCGACCACGCTCGCCGTCCGCGCGGCGGGATCGGGACCGGTTGGATCTTTCGGGTCGATCTTCGCCACCTGTGATCGCTTCGCCCGTACAGAGTCGTCGGCGTCCTCGGAGAAGAAGAAGAACGCGGCCGCGCCGGCGAGCGCGGCGACACAGCCGGCGAGAACCCAGTCGTTGCGGGTCATGGTGCCTGTGCCTCCGGGGATATCGACGGGGCGACCCCGTCGCCGGTGATGTCGGCGACGATGCCGCGGATGCGGGCGAGAACGCGGTGCCGAGCGACGTACACGGCGGTGGGCGTCATGCCCTGCTCGACCGCCACCTCGCCGGCCGGCCGGCCGTTCACGGCCGTGCCTTCAAAAGCGGCGAACACCCGCTCGCCGAACTCGGCGCGGGCGATGGCCAGCGATTGGGAGAGGACATAGCGGTCGTGGTCTCGATCCCACTGGCCGCTCACTTCGCTCGAATTGTCGGCGAGTTGTTCCAGTTTGGCAAGCGCGTCCGAGTCGGTCGGCCATTTTTTTCGATCGCGGACGTGAGCCTGCACGCGCCGGCGGACGATCTCCCGCACCCACGCGCGGAACGAACCCGTCCGCTGACGGGTGAACTCGGGCAGCGACTGCACGACGGCGGCGAGCGCTTCGCCGGTCACGTCGTCTTCGTCGCCGACGTTCATCCCGGCCAGCGTGCGGCGAATGAACGGCTCGTAGATGGCCATGAAGTCGCGCCACGCCTGTTCATCGCGCGACTGGAGCCGGCCAAGCCAGGTATTCGATGTTTCGTTCATTTTTCACCAGCGAATCGCACCCCTTCTCAAGGCTTCGAGGCGGGGCAATCTTACTCGAAAAACGAAAAACCCTGGCGGTTGCAATCGCGTGGTCGTTGATCGCCTTCCAGGCGGTTCGCGCGACACGCAAAACAGACGGGCAAATTCGGCCTCACGGCGCGACATTCTGCTGCAGCGGAGCGGTCGGATTTTCAAGGATGGGCGCTCGTTTCGTGCCCTGCGACAACCGGATGGGCGTCACCGCGTTCTCGTGGCGGAGGACTGGGGCGAAACCCGCGCCGGTCGCGCGAGCGACGAATCGCCGTCCGACTTCGCGGCCAGCAATCCCTTGATCCCGTCCGCGATTTCGACGGAAGTCGGCGGCGCGGCTTCGACTTCGACCGGCTGTGGCGCATTGGCACTCGGCGCCCGTTTCAGGCATTCGCGCAGTTCGAGCAGCGCGTCCAGGCGGGCGGCGTGGGGGAACGGCGTGCCGATGCGGGCCGCGAAGTCCGTCAGTTGGGTGCGGGCGGGCGCGATATCCGCGGTTGCCTTGTCGCACGCTTCGGGTTAGAGCGGACTTCCAGGTGGTGTAGCGTCGGCGGACGCGATTTGGTAGACCGGTGGGGACCACGGAGGGTTGCCCATGCGGACGTACTCGATGGACTTGCGGCTGCGGGTGCTGGCCGCCTGCGACGACGGCCTGGACACGGCCGAGGTGGCCGACCAGTTCGCCGTCAGTCGGGCGTGGGTCCGCCGGGTGAAGCAGCGCCGCCGGGAGACGGGCGAGACCGGTCCCCGCGAACAGTCCCGCCGCGGCCCCCGGCCCGCTCTGGAGGATCGCGCCGACGAACTCCGCCGCCTGGTGGCCGCCGAACCGGACCTCACCCCGGCCGAGCTCGGCGACCGGCTCGGCGTGGCGGTGTCCCCGCTGACGGTGTGGCGGACGCTCCGCCGGCTCGGTCTGACGTTCAAAAGAAGTCGGATCGGGCGGCCGAGCAGGACCGCCCCGACGTGGCCGCCGCCCGATCCGACTGGCGGATCGTGGTGATGCCGCGGTTCGACCCGGCGCGGCTGGTGTTCCTGGACGAGACGTGGGCGACGACGGCCATGGCCCGCACCCACGGATACGCCCCGAAGGGGGAGCGTCTGATCGCCGCCGTCCCGCACGGGCACTGGAAGACGACCACCTTCGTGGCCGGCCTGCGGGTGACCGGGATGGTCGCCCCGATGGTGGTGGACGGGGCCCTCACCGGCGACCTGTTCGCGGCGCACGTGCGGCAGCAGCTGGTGCCGGTGCTGCGGCCGGGCGATGTGGTGGTGATGGACAACCTGGCCTGCCACAAGGTGGCGGGGGTGGCCGAGGCGATCCGGGCGGCGAAGGCGGAGGTGCGGTACCTGCCGGCGTACAGCCCGGACTCGAATCCGATCGAGAACGCCTTCTCGAAGTTGAAGCGGCTGTTGCGGAAGGCGGCCGAGCGGACGGTGGACGGGTTGTGGTCGTGCCTCGGGCGACTGATCGACGAGTTCCGCCCGGACGAGTGCCGCAACTACTTCCGCCACTGCGGGTACGCCGCCACACCA
>JAYTTN010000020.1:0-10614 GCA_043745295.1 Fimbriiglobus sp.
AGCATCCCGAGCGGGTCGATTGCGAATGCGAACGGAAGGGAACGGCGAGCATTTTCCCGTTTGCCGAACCGCTCTCGGGCTTCCGCCAGGCGACGGCTCCTCCTCGGCCAAGGCGGACTCGTACAGGTCGCGCACCGCCGGCAGCAGCGGGTGTTCGGCCGCCATCAGTTCCCAGCAATACATCCGGTCGGCCGGCGACGGGGTCGCCATACCGCACCACGGTGTCGGGCGAAAGCAGTCTACGGGACACCCGTCCGGAATTCCGGTCTGGCGGCGACGCCATTTTCCTCTAACTTCGCCAGCAGCGCAGGCGCGGATTCCGCCCCAACCCCGACCGCCGCCCGGAGGTTGCGATGGCCAAGAAGACACCCGCCAAGTTCACTTACGACTATCCCCGCCCGGCCTTGACGGCGGACGTGGCGGTGGTCACGACCGAAAAGCGTCCGCGAATACTGCTGATCCGCCGCAAGAACGACCCGTTCGCCGGGATGTGGGCATTTCCGGGCGGGTTCGTGAACGAGGGTGAAACCATCGTCGAAGCGGCGCGGCGGGAACTAGTCGAGGAAACGTCGCTGACGGTCGCGAAGCTGCTGCCGCTGTTCACCGCCGGCGACCCCGGCCGCGACCCGCGCGGGTGGACCGTCACCGTGCTGTACCTGGCGCGGGTGAGGGCGAAGGACGCGACGGCCGTCGCCGCCGACGACGCGGCGGAAGTGGCGTGGCACCTCCTCGACGCCCCGCCGCCGCTGGCGTTCGACCACGCGGAACTGCTGATGCTGGTGCGGAAAGCGGTGTGAGTCGCCAGTCCCTATCATCTCCGCATCCACTCTCCGGAGCCTGCCCCATGCCCGCCATCGAACCGCTCGCCATCGGCGTCTGTAGCTGGTCGCTGCAAGTGACCGGCGTGCCCGAACTGAAAGGCTTCCTGGACAAGCTCGGCGTGGACGTCGTTCAGATCGCGTGCGGCGATCCGCACCACGCCAGTTGGGTCGAGGGGGACGGGATGCCGGCCGCCGCCGTCGCCGCGGGCTTCCTCATGAGCGGTGCCATGCTCGGCTTCCCCGGCGAGGACTACACCACCCCGCGGACCATCGAGAAGACCGGCGGGTTCGGCGACCCGGCCACCCGCCCGGAGCGGCTGGAGCGGTTCCAGTGGGCGCTGCACCGCACGAAGGAACTCGGCCTGTCGGACCTGATGCTGCACGCCGGGTTCATCCCTGAAGTCGGCGACCCGGCGCGGAAGCCGTTCCTCGACACGCTCGCGGTCGTGTCGGACCTGGCGCACCGGCAGGGGATCGTCGTGGCGTTCGAGACCGGCCAGGAGTCGGCCACCCTACTCCGCCGCACGCTCGACGACCTGAAATGCCCGAACCTGAAGGTGAACTTCGACCCGGCGAACATGCTGCTGTACGACAAGGACGATCCGCTCGCGGTGGTCGAGTTGCTGGCCCCGGACATCCGCAGCGTTCACCTGAAGGACGCCAACCGGCCGACCGAACCCGGCACCTGGGGCAGCGAGGTGCCGCTCGGCCGGGGGCAGACGAACACGGCCGCGTTCGTGACGGCGCTCAAGCGGGTCGGCTTCAGGGGCGCGCTGTGCATCGAGCGGGAAGTGGGCACGCAGGCCGAGCGGTTCGAAGACATCGCCCACGGGGTGAGGTTCCTACGGAATTGCCTGGCGGCGGCGTGACTCGACTTTGCAAAAGCTTCCACGTGGAAGCTTTTGCACATCAGCAACTATGTGTTCCGTTTTCACTTTTGTCAAATCAAAATGGAAAGAATGTCCAGTTTTCACCCTGGCTCGGGCATCTCCGCGTGCGAATCGACGAGGTGTTTGCCGAATACTCGCCGTCGGTCCCTTTGACGCGGCCGTTGATCGGACCTGTTGTCGCTCGCCGGCGAGGGCACGTCACCCGTTGCGGCGTGCCACCGCCGCCAGCCCTTGCGCCCGCGCGACGGCCTTGGCCCGCGTCTCCCGCTCGAGGGTGGTGACGCCCGGCAGGGCGTCGGCGGCGGCGCGGGCGGTGGTGGCCGCGTCGGCCGTCACCTTATCGGCCGGCACGGCCTTCGCCGTCAGCACGTTCACCGTGCCGCCGGCCACCTGCACGAACCCGGCATCGACGAAGTACCGCTTCGTCTCGGTGCCGGTGGTGATGCGGAGTTCGCCCGCCCCGAGCTGGCCGACGAACGCGCTGTGCCCGCGCTGGATGCCCCGCTCGCCGTCGAACAGGGGCAGCACGACGAACTCGGCCGGCGTGTCCAGTTCGGCCCGCTCGGGGGTGACGACGACGACGCGGAGGGCGGGGGTATCGGCCATCGGGTGTTTCCGCCGTGTGTCTTCGCCCCAACGGGGCGACCGGAAATAGCCCAGGGCGTCAGCCCTGGGTCGAGCATCGGTGATCTGACGGAGCCGCAACGCGGCGGTAGATTCCTGGGGCTTACGCCCCAGGCTATTTTCGGTCGCCCCGTTGGGGCGAACAGTAGGACCTTTACTTCACCACCATCTTCTTGGCCGCCTCGACCGCCTGCTCGATGCTGCCGACGTACATGAACGCCCCTTCCGGCAGGGCGTCGTGCTTGCCGTCGCACAGCTCCTCGAAACTACGGATGGTGTCCTCGATCTTCGTGAACTCGCCCGACTTGCCGGTGAACGCCTCGGCCACGAAGAACGGCTGACTCAGGAAGCGTTCGATCCGCCGGGCGCGGGCCACCACCTGCTTGTCTTCCTCGCTCAGTTCGTCCACGCCGAGGATGGCGATGATGTCTTGCAGTTCGCGGTACCGTTGCAGAATCCGCTTCACCCGGTCGGCCACGGCGAAGTGCCGCTCGCCCACCAGTTGCGGGTCCAACAGTCGGCTGTTCGACGCCAGCGGGTCGATGGCCGGGTAGATGCCCTTCTCGGAGATCGACCGTTCCAGGTAGAGGAAGGCGTCGAGGTGCTGGAACGTGTTGGCCGGGGCCGGGTCGGTCGGGTCGTCGGCCGGCACGTACACCGCCTGCACGGAGGTGATGGCCCCCTTGCTGGTGCTGGTGATCCGCTCTTGCAGTTCGCCCATCTCGGTGGCCAGCGTCGGCTGGTAGCCCACGGCGCTCGGCATCCGGCCCAGCAGCGCCGACACTTCCGAACCGGCCTGGCTGAAGCGGAAGATGTTGTCCACGAAGAACAGCGTCTCGGTGCCGGTGCTGTCGCGGAACCACTCGGCCATCGTCAGCGCGCTCAGGGCGACCCGCATCCGGGCACCCGGCGGCTCGTTCATCTGGCCGAACACCATCGCGGTGTTCTCGATGACGCTCTTCGCGTCGGCGTCGGCCCCGGTCTTCGTCTCCTGCATTTCGAGCCAGAGGTCGTTCCCCTCGCGGGTCCGCTCGCCCACGCCGGCGAACACCGAGTACCCCTTATATTCCTTGGCGATGCGGGTGATGAGTTCTTGCAGGATCACGGTCTTGCCCAGACCCGCCCCGCCGAACAGCCCGGCCTTGCCGCCTCGCGGCAGCGGGATGAGCAGGTCGATCACCTTGATGCCCGTGACCAGCACCTCGGACTTGGGCGACAGCTCGTCGAAGCGGGGCGGCTCGCGGTGGATGCTGCGGGTCTCGGTGGCGGTCACCGGGCCGCGACCGTCGATCGGGTCGCCGAGCAGGTTGAACACCCGCGACAGGGTGCCGAGGCCGACGGGCACGCTCACCGGCCCGCCGGTGTCGGACACTTCCAGCCCGCGGACGAGGCCGTCGGTGTTGCCGAGGGCGACGCACCGCACCCGGCTGCCGCCCAGGTGCTGCTGCACTTCGCCGGTCAGCTTGATCTTCAGCCCGTTCTTCACGGTGGCGTCGATCTTCAGGGCGTTGTAAATCTCCGGCAGTTGCCCCTCCTCGAACTCCACGTCGAACGTGGAGCCGATGATCTGGACGATCTTGCCCGGCTTCTTGGCGGTGGCGACCATGTCGAAAACACTCCGTCGGGGTTACGCGGCACCGGCGGCGGCCGGGTGGTGGTTCAGTTGCTCGTGCCGTCCTTCGAGTTCGTTCACGCGGCGCTGGAGCTGTTCGGCCAGCGCGGCCAGTAGCTGCACGTCGTCGCCGAGCGACAGCCGCATCCGTTCGAGGACGCGAACCCGGTGACGGTCTTGCTCGCCGAGGGCGGCCCATCCTTCCGGGCTGAGGCCGTGGCTCTTCTCGGCGTCGGCGAGGTACTCGTCCCCGGTCAGTCGCCGCAGTCCGTCGTACCAGCGGGGTTCGTCCGACCGCTCGTCCGCCGGGGTGTCCCACTTGTCGCGGTTCGCCAGCATCTCTGGCAGGAAGCCCCAGGTCAGGACGGAGTCGCGGACCCGTCCGGTCCCGAAGCTTTCGGTCGCGGGAACGACCGTCCACCCGCCGACACGCAAGCCGAGTGTACTCCTCACCGCTTCGATCCAGTCGCGTTGCGGTGTATCCTCGCCGAGGACGCTTCTCGCGCACCGAAGCAGTTCGGCAACGGTCCCACCGCGTTCCATCAGTCGAATCAACTCGTCCCGCAAGTGTTCGGGTACGGTCACGGGCGGTCCTCCCGTCAGCGTGTGAAGCGGGCCTCAACCCACCCATAATACCCGGTGCCGCCGATTGCCAACTCGCAAACGGCGACACCGAAACCGTGATCCTTCGCCCGCTGCCCGGTCCACGTTCCGCCGGCGGCTTCGTCTTCGGTCAGGCCGAGGGCGGTCAGGCGGTTGAACTCGGCCAAGTTCGTGCCGTAAGTCCAAAGCCCGCGAACCGCGGCGACTGCGGCCCCGAAGTGCCGCATCATCAGTTCGAATAACACCGCGCCGGACACCATGCTTCGACTTCCGTCTTCGTGCTCCGTTCGGATCTCGAACAACACCGCACCGGAACTGTCGATGTCTCCGTCGATGAACAACTTCGGATCACTCGTGTCCTCGACCCGCACGCGATCCGGTGTGGAGATCACGAGGGCGTACCCGGTCGGCATCAGCATCGCTCACCCGCCCTTCGGCACCAGGAAGCTCAGGTGGTGGGCCGCGTGGACGCACGACAGTGTCTTCAACTCCGCGTTGCTCAACTGCCCCAAGAGTGGCGAGCAGTGCGGCACGCCCTGGTAGTCGCGCAGGCGGTCCACCTGCGCCTCGTACTGCGTCACGCCGTCGGCGTCCGCGACCGCCGTCGGGGGCACGGTGCCCAGCGGTGCCGGGATGCCAGTCGGCACCTTGCCGCTCGCCATCACCCGCCGCGTGTAGGCCGGCGCGACCGTGTTCCGCAACGCCCACGCCAGCGGCCGTTGCCACGCGGGCAACGGCGGGAAGCCGTCGAGCGGGTAGCGGACCCAGAGCGCCAGGTGGTAACACGCCTGACCCAGACTCCATTTACCGGCCTTGTCGTACCCCTTCGCCAACAGCGCCTGGGCGTCTCGCACGGCGTCGGCGAGGGTGGCGAACTTCAGGGTGCGGCGCGTCACGGTCACTTCGGCGAATCCGGAGGTCGGGTCGAGCGGGCGATCCCATTCACGATCATTCCGGCCCCCAGACCCACCCCGAGGATCGCCATAATCAATCGCACCATTTCCGCCGGCGGGTTGGGAAGTCCCGTCGTCTCGTGCGGGAGCAACCAGATCGAACCGAGCGTCAGCACCGTGCCGCACGTGATCAGCGTGTTGGCCACGGACGGGGGTAGCCACCACATTTTCATGGTCGTGTCCTCGTTGATTACTTCAGCGCCTCGCTCCCCGCAATCAGTTCGCTGATCTCCCTCGTGATGTTCGCCTGACGGGTGCGGTTGTACAGCCGCGACACTTCCTTGATGAGGTCGCCGGCGTTCTCGGTGGCCGCCTTCATGGCCACCCGGCGGGCGATCTGCTCGCCGACGGCGGCGTCCAGGAAGCACTTGAACAGCCGCACTTTGAAGGCGACCGGCACCAGTTCGTTCAGGATGCCGGCGGCGTCCGGGAAGAAGTCGTAGTCCGACTTCGGGCCGACCACGGCGTCCGGCTGCGGGCCGCTCGGCCGCTTGGTCGTCTCCAGGCTGACCGACGACAGCGGCAGCAGCACTTCCGTCACCGGGTACTGGCGGGCGATGCTCTGGAACTTCTGGTAGACGACGATCAGCTTGTCCACCTGCCCGGACACGTACAGGTCGATGAACTTCGACGCCAGGGCGTCCACCTCCTCGAACTTCGGCTTCTCCTCGAAGTGCGTGTACAAGGCGGCGGTCGGCACCTGCTGGAACTTGAAGTACTGCGCGCCGCGCTTGCCGGACACTTCCAGGTCGAACGGGGTGCCGTCCGCGCGGAGCGTTCGCAGCTGGGACGCGGCCTCGCGGAGGACGCCGCCGTTGTACCCGCCGCACAGGCCGCGGTTGGCGGTCAGCACTAGCACCAGCGCCTTTTTGGTGGTCGGCCGGGCGGCCAGCAGCGGGTGCGACACGTCGCCGGCGCTGCCGCTCAGGTCGGCGGCCAGCTCGGCGATCTTCTTGGTATAGGCGTCGGCCTCGACGGCGCGGTCGAGCGCCTTCTTGAACCGCGCGGTGGCGATCAGTTCCATCGTCTTGGTGATCTTCCGGATGTTCCGGATCGCCTTGCGGCGCTTCACCAGGGTTCGCAGGTTGGGCATGGGAGCGAGTCACCCTAGATACTTGGCGTGGTCTTCCGGAAAGCAGACGAAGCCGAAACCCTGGCAGAAGGTCAACACCCGGTACGGCACGGCGTCGATTCTCCTCCGCACCTCGGCGACGAACGGCGGGTCGTTCGGCACCGCCTCGACCTCCGTTCGCCCGGCGGAACAGCGGGCTTTCGTGATCCGATACACTCGCCCGTTCCACAGGAACGGCACGTTCAAGCCGCCGTCGGCGATGGCGTTGTCGTCGTCCGCCTCGTCCGCCAGCCGCCGCCGTTCGTCGGTCGCCTCGTGAATCGCCCAGCCCGTCGCCGGGTCCGTCACGATGAACCGCTCGACGCTCCAAGCGATTTCTTCATCGGCCACTTTCCGGGCGGTCGTCCGGTGGTCCGCATCGGTCAGGGTTGAGGTCATGGTGGTCCCCTCGTCAGTAGGCGGTGATGACGAACACCTTCCGTTCGCCGTCCCGGTCCACATCATACCGCTACACGATCCGTATCGGGCGGCCGTTCGGACACGTCCCCACCGTTTCCGCGTACGGGCCGTTCGTCGGGTGATTGCCGCGATACGCGACCGTCCCGTTCCGCCAGGCGCGTTCGACCTCGTCGGCCGACAACGAGTGGTTGTCGATCTTCTGGAGGTTCCAGTCGATCCGCAAGAACGCGTCCACGGGGTCGATCCCTTTGGGGCACTGCGATCACGCTTCGGATCACGCGGCTGGCTGGCATCGCGCCGCTCGCCGGCGTATTAGGGTCGGTTCGTTCGGTGCTTGGGGACCGGGTACGCGGTGACGACGAACACCAAAGTGTCGTCGCCGACGCCGTTCCACCGCCAGATGATCTTCACTGGGCGACCGCACGGGAGGGTGCCGTAGCTGGCGACGCCGGGTTCCGGCTCGTCCCACGCATCGACATCCCGACGGTTCGCCCAGGCGAATTCGACCTCCTCGGCACCGAGGCCGTGGAGGTCCAACTTGGCGAGGTTCCAATCCGGCCACGCGAATCGGGCCATGCCTCCTTGTTCTTCAGGGTTCGGGATCGGGTCAGCGCCACCACTTAGAACAGCACGGGCTTGCCGAGTTTCCGCCGGATGACGGTGAACTGGCCGGCGTGCATGAGCGTGTGGAACGGCACGAACATCAGCACGTGGCCGAGGGTCGGGCCGGCGAACGCCACCTTCTCGTGCGACGGCCGGTCGAGGTCGGCGTCGGTCAGCTTGGCGGTCGCGACGACCGCCGCCGCGCGGACCTCGCCGAGCAGTTTCAGGTACGCATCCTTCGTCAGGAAGCCGGGGTCGGCGTCGATCTTCGCGCCCTTGCCGCCGTGCAACTCGGCGAACCCGGCGGGCAGTTCGGGGAACGCGGCGTCCGGCAGTTCCGCCTTCACGAGGAACGGGTCGCCGCCGATGACGTTGCCGATCTGCCACGCCGCGTGGTTGGCGTCCGGACACGGGCGGATGAGCAGGTCCGCGTCGGTGAAGTCGCCGACGAACGCCTCCAGCCACGCCTTCGACGATTCCATTGCCGCGATGATCGCTTTCACGCCGGTCACGGGTACTTCCTCCAACTTGGTACCCAGGGCTGACGCCCTGGGCTATTTGATGCCGCCCCTTCGGGGCTTCGATCCTGATTACGCCTTGAACTGCGGCTGGAAGGCGGCGATGGCGGCGGTCAGTTGCTTGGCCACCTCGTCGGTGATCTTCTTCTCCTTGGCCAGCAGCGCCCGCACTTCCGGCATTTGCTCCTTCATGAACTTGAAGAACTGCCCCTCCCACGACCGCACTTTCTTGCGGTCCACGGCGTCCAGCCCGCCGCTGTTACCGGCGAAGATGATCATGATCTGATCGATCACGTTCAGCGGCTCGTACTGGCCCTGCTTCAGGATTTCGACCATCCGGTAGCCGCGGTCGAGCTGCTGCTGGGTGGCCTTGTCGAGGTCGGTGCCGAGTTGGGCGAACGCTTCCAGTTCGCGGAACTGGGCCAGGGTCAGCTTCAAGCCGCCGGCCACCCGCTTGTCCTTCATCGCGCCGATCTGGGCGTTGCCGCCTACGCGCGACACCGAGATGCCCACGTCCACGGCCGGCAGCACCCCGGCGTTCTTCAGGTCGGGTTGCAGGTAAATCTGCCCGTCGGTGATGGAGATCACGTTCGTCGGGATGTACGCCGACACCTCGCCTTCGAGCGTCTCGATGATCGGCAAGGCGGTGAGCGACCCGCCCGACCCGACGACCTTGGCGATCTTGGTGCCGGGGAAGTCGGCGTGGTCTTTCTCCGCTTGTTCCTTGCCGCCATAACCGCCCGGCCCGATGTACACCCGGCACGGCCCCGACCCGCGCTTCTCGTTCGGCTGGGTGGCGGAGTTCACGCCCCAGTCGGCGGTCACGTCCACGTCCTTCGCATCGGCCGGGACAATCACCCACTTCTCGGCCAGCTTCGCGGACCGCTCCAGCAGCCGGCTGTGGCAGTAGAACACGTCGCCGGGGTACGCCTCGCGGCCCGGCGGCCGGCGGACCAGCAGCGACAGTTGGCGGTACGCGGCGGCCTGCTTGGACAGGTCGTCGTACACGACGAGGGTGTCCTTCCCCTCCTCGTACATGAAGTACTCGGCGATGGCGGTGCCGGCGTAAGGGGCGATGTATTGCAGCGGGGCCGAGTCGGCGGACGAGGCGACGACGACGACGGTGTAGTCCATCGCGCCCATCGCTTTCAGCTTCTCGACGACGGCGGCCACCTTCGATTCCATCTGCCCGCACGCCACGTATACGCAGATGACCTTCTCTTCCTTCTGGTTCAGGATGGTGTCGATGGCGATCTGCGTCTTGCCCGTCTTGCGGTCGCCGATGATCAGTTCCCGCTGGCCGCGGCCGATCGGGGTCATGGCGTCGATGGCCTTGATGCCCGTCTGGAGCGGCTGTTTGACCGGCTGGCGGTCGGCCACGCCGGGGGCCATGCTCTCGACGAACCGGGTCCGCTTGGCCAGGATGGGCGGGCCGCCGTCCACCGGGTTGCCGAGCGGGTCCACGACGCGGCCGATCATCTCCGGGCCGACGGGGATGCTCAGCAGTTGGCCGGTGGTGCGGACCTCCATCCCCTCGCGGACCTTCAAGTAGTCGCCGAGGATGATGACCGACACCGAGTTCTCTTCCAGGTTGAAGGCCAGGCCCTTCACGTCGGCACCGGGGAAGTCCACGAGTTCGCCGGCCATCACTTCGGACAGGCCGTACACGCGGGCGATGCCGTCGCCGACCTCCAGCACGCGGCCGGTCTCGCGGACGTCGGTCTGCTGGCCGAAGTCGCGGATCTGCTCGGTGAGGACGGAGGCGATCTCACTGACGTTGGGCTTGAACGACATGGGGTGCGCTCGTCATCAGGTGGGTGCGGAGGGTTTCGAGCCGGGACCGGACCGACGTGTCGTACACCCGGTCGCCGACCTGCACGATGAGGCCGCCGAGCAACTCGGGATCGACCGTCACCCGCAGGATCGGGGTTTGGTTCAGGGACTCGGCCAAGTTTTTCGTCAGGGCGTCGGTCTGCTCGGCGGTCAGTTCGGCGGCCGCGCGAACGGACACCCGGACGCGGCGGGCGGCCTTGTCTTGCAGCGTCTGATACGCGACGGCGATGTCGCGGAGCAGGCCGAGCCGGCCGTTGGCGTGCAGCACGCCGAGGAACTTGCGGAACAGGATCGACGTGCCGCTCTCGCGGCGGTCGAAGGCGGCGCGGAGGGCGTCGAACTTGGCCTGCCGGTTGACGGCCGGGTTGGCCAGATAGCGGGCGATGACGGGGTTCTTCCCCAGCACGTCGTCGGCCACGGCCGTCAGTTGCTCGCCGACGGCGTCGGCCTCGTTCGCCTGAGTCGCGGCGGCGAGCAGCGCCTCGGCGTACACGCGAGCCAGCCGGCCCCGCGCGCCGGTGGCTTCGAGAACGGTTTCGCGGGCGGTGGTCATGGGAGCGTTCCGGCGAGCCGCGACCGCGAGGGAGCGGCTTCTGGTCCTGTCACACGGGATGCCGCTCCCTCGC
>JAYTTN010000021.1:0-2850 GCA_043745295.1 Fimbriiglobus sp.
CTGTACGTCGCGTTCGGCGGGGATCGCGTGGCCAAGTGGTTGGGGGTGGTGCTGTTCGCGGTGTGGGGACTCGCCTCGCTCGGGGTGGCCGTCCGCCTCGGGGCGTCCATGACCTTCAGCCTGCGGGGCGAGGTCGTCTTGCTGCTCGCGGTGGGCGGGTGGGGCGTCGCGGTGCAGGCACTCGCCGTGCTCACCGGCGGAGCGTGCGTGGGCTTCGCGGGGGTACTGGCCGGATCGCGGAGCGCGAATCGGTACTTGACGCACCTGCGCGGCCCGCGCGCCGCGTCGTGAACCCGGAACCCGACGGACCGCGAATCGCCTCGGCTTTTCGGCCGCCCCGATGTCCCGCTGAACACCCAGGCCGGACGTACTCTTCGTCTCCCACCTCTCCCCGCTGGGGGGCTGGCAGGGGTAGGTATTCGGAAGAAACCCCACCCCCCGGCCCCCTCCCCGTTCCGGAGAGGGGGTGTTCTTGCGAGCCGCGACCGCCAGGGAGTGGCATCGGAAAACGAAGATGCCACTCCCTGGCGGTCGCGGCTCGCAAATCACGGCTTCCCGCTTAAACCCCCTCTCTCTCTCCGGAACGGGAGGGGGACGGGGGGTGGGGTCTGCTTCCAAAATTGATCCCAATACCAACCCCCGATAGTGCCCCTCCCCTCCCCGGATGCTTTCCATGCGCGCCCTCGTTCTCGCCCCCGTTCTCGCCGTGCTGCTCGCCGGCACCGCGTCGGCCCAAGACGCCAAGTTCGACCGCAAGGAGGATGTGATCTACGGCCGCAAATTCGGCACCGCCCTGACGATGGACGTGTTCACGCCCAAGGAGAAGCCGAACGGTGCGGGCGTCGTCTGGTGTGTCAGCGGCGGCTGGGTCTCGGCGAAGGAGTCGATCAACCCGGCCGGGTATCAAGAGTTCCTGAAGCGCGGGTACGTCGTGTTCGCCGTCGTCCACGGGTCGCAGCCGAAGTTCGCCATCCCGGAGGTACTGGACGACATGCACCGGGCGGTGCGGTTCATCCGGCTCAAGGCGAAGGACTACGGCGTCGATCCGGAGCGGTTGGGGATCAGCGGCGGGTCGGCCGGCGGACACCTGTCGCTCATGCAGGGGTGCGCCCCGAAAATCGGCACCCCGGCGGCGAAAGACCCGGTGGACCGGCAGTCGTCGAAGGTGGCGGCGGTCGCCTGCTTCTACCCGGCGAGCGACTTCCTGAATTTCGGCAAGGAGGGCGAGATCGCGCTGGGCAACGGCGTGCTGGCCGGGTTCCGTGCGCCGTTCGATTTCAAGGAGTTGGACCCGAAGACGCGGACGTTCGTCACCATTACCGACGAGAATAAGCGGGAGGAGATCGGCCGGGCGATCTCCCCCATCACGCACGTGTCCAAGGACAGCGCGCCGACGCTCATCGCGCACGGCGACAAGGACTTCCTGGTGCCGATCCAGCAGGCCGAGCGGATCGTCGAGAAACTGAAGGCCGAGAAGGTGCCGTGCAAGCTGGTCGTCAAGGCCGGCGGGGGCCACGGGTGGGCCGGCATGGACAAGGAACTGGTGCTGTTCGCCGACTGGTTCGACGAGCATCTGGCCAAGAAGAAGTGACCGGCGGGGCGGTCGCGTGTATCATCCCGCCATCCCCATTCGCCCCTCGCCGGAGTCTCCCGTCATGGCCGAGCCAGTCGTCATCGCCACCTGGACGTTCGGGAAAACGGCCGTCGATCTGGCCGCCAAGCTGCTCGCCGACGGCAAGGCGGCCCTCGACGCCGTCGTCGCCGGCGCGCAGGCCGTGGAGAACGACCCGGCCGTCCGCTCGGTCGGCTTCGGCAGCCTGCCCGACCGCATCGGCCAGCTCACCCTCGACTCGTGCGTCATGGACGGCAAGACGCTCAGTTGCGGCGCGGTGGCCGGGTTGCAGCACATCCGCAGCGCGTCGGCCGTCGCCCGCCGGGTGATGGAAAAGACGCCGCACATCCTGCTCGTCGGCGAAGGGGCCAAGTGGTTCGCCCTCCAGGAAGGCTTCAAGCTGGAAATGCCGCACACGCTCGAAGGCATCAAGGAGTGGCTGGAGCGGCACCCGGACAACAAGAAGAAGGAGAAGCGGGACGACGCGCCGGCGGAGATCGAGGGGCCGGACGACATCAACATCCCCATCGACGAGAGCAACCACGACACGGTGACGGTGCTGGGCCTGGACAAGGCCGGGCACCTGGGCGGCGTCTGCACCACGAGCGGGCTGGCGTACAAGCTGCCGGGCCGCGTCGGGGACTCGCCGCTCATCGGGGCCGGGTTGTACGTCGACGACCTGGCGGGCGCGGCCGGGGCGACCGGCGTCGGCGAGGAGATCATCCGCATCGGCGGCAGCCTGTTCGTCGTCGAACAGATGCGGGCCGGCAAGACGCCGCAGCAAGCGTGCGAACTGGCCGCCAAGCGGATCAACGCGGCCGCCGCCCGGCGGGGCGTCCACCCGGCCAACTGCGCCTTCCTGGCTCTCAGCCCGAAGGGGGAAGTCGGCGCGGCCGCGACCCTGAAGACGAACTTCCAGTTTGCGGTGGGCAGCGGCGGCAAAGTGGAGATGCGAAAGGCGGTCGAGGTCGCCCCGGAGATGTGAGCGCAATTGGGTGCCAGCCGCGCGGGGGCATATCGCCGAACAGGAAATTTTTGTGATCCTGGCTATTTTCCTGACAGCATTCGGCGGGAAGGCGCATTAACATATGGCCGCTCTGACCGCGTCCGAACTCCTGGCGCGGCCCGGCTTTCCCGTTTCCATTCGGAGGTTCTGGCAATGACCCGTTCGCGTCTCGCCCTGCTGCTCCTCGGCCTGTCGGCGGCCGTCGCCCCGGCCCAACCGCCGGCCGCCCCCA
>JAYTTN010000022.1:0-2845 GCA_043745295.1 Fimbriiglobus sp.
GTGACCGAGTATTACGAGTGGCAGATCGACCGCATCCCGCTCCCGGAGGGCGGCCACGGCGTGGTCTGCTGTTTCCGGGACTGACGCCCGGACCGCCCCCCGGACCGCCGCCGGAGCCGCCCGCCGGCGCGCCGACGACCGGCCGCCGCATCCTCGTGGTCGATGACAACCGGGACTCGGCCGAGTCGCTCGCCGATCTGCTACAGCTCACCGGCAACGAGACGCACACCGCCCGCGACGGAGTCGAAGCGGTGGAAGCGGCGGCGACGTTCCGCCCCGACGTGGTCTTGCTCGACATCGGCCTGCCGAAGATGAACGGCTACGAGGCGGCCCGGAAAATCCGGGAACAGCCGTGGGGCAAGGGCATGGTGCTGGTGGCCTTGACAGGCTGGGGTCAGGACGACGACCGGCGGAAGTCGAAAAAAGCCGGTTTCGACGGGCACTTGGTCAAGCCGGTGGACCTCGCCACCCTCACGAAACTGCTGGCCAAGCCGTTTGCCCTCACCGCCACGTCGGCCGAACCGCGCTGAATGGTGAGCGTGTGCGACCCGGTGAAGGTTCCCTTCGTGACCGTCGGGGCGGCGTGCAGCCGGTCACGCCAACGGCCAGCAGAAGCAGGGGCGAGAAGCGGCGGTTCATCGGGAAGTCCTCGGGGAGTGGGCGTGAGGGAACCGGCAGCCGAAAGACGCCGCTCGGCCGTGCCCAATTCACCGGTAGCCCGACGGCCGCCGGTAGCGGAGTTGCTTTTCGAGCAACTGTCTGCGTTTCCGATTGCGGGCATGTCGATGCGAGACGAGGCGGCGGCGCAGGGGGTCGTGTCGGAAGCCGAAGAGCGGTTCGTCCCCGACGCCGACTGCATGGTGCTGCCGTTGCGGTTCGTCTCCCCCGGCTCGCCGGGCAAGGTTCTCGTCGCGTCATGCGGCCGACGAACTTCATCCAGTCCGAGGAGGACGAGCGGATGACGGGCAGGAGCCGACGGGCTACTTCCGCAGCGGGGTCGCCAGTCGCGCGACGAGCCGCTCCAATTGCAATTTTGGCGGCAGCGGGTTGCCGCCCTTCAGTCCGTAGTTGATGTCCACGAGCCAGTCGGGGAGTTGGTTCAACCGGCCGCGGCCGAGGTGCTTCACCTGCCGTTCGGCGCTCTGCCGGGCTTGCGGCCAACTGGGGATACCGGCGTCGTCCATCGCCGGGCCGAGGGATTGCCCCTGGGTCAGCAGCCGGCCGACGGTGGCCAGCTTCCGCAACTGCGACGTGAGCGCGCCCAGCGTCTTCATCGCGTCCTCGCCGGCGTCGAACAGTTGGGCCAGGATGTTCAGCGCGTCGGTCGGCTTGCCCGCGCCGATGGCGTCGAGGATGTGGAACACGTTCGCCGCGCGGCTGCGGCCGACCAGCCGGTCCACGTCGTCGGCGGTAATGTCCGCCTTCGGCCCGACCGCCGACGCCAGCTTCTCTACCTCCTGCGCCAGCAGCCCCATGCTCGGCCCGACCAACTGCACCAGCATCTCGGCGGCGTCGCCGACCAGCTTCTTGCCGTGTCCGGCCTTCGCCCACTTGGCGCACCAGCCCGGCAGGTTCGCGGGTGCCGGCGACTTGCAGCTCAGCTTCGCCGCGTCGGGCAGGGCCTTTGCCAGCCGGGTGGTTTCGGGGAAGGACTTCACGTCGAGGATGAGAACGCCCACCTTGCCGGGGGCGAGGGCGTACTTCTCCAGGCTGTCGCGGTGTTCGGAAACGAACAGTTCGCCCGGCTCGACGACGACCACCCGCGCCGGGGCGAGGAACGGCAGCGTCTCCAATTCGTTGCGGACGGTACTGAAGTCGAGTTTGTCGCCGGGGTAGCTGGCGACGGCGAACTCTGGGTCGGCGTCGCCGACGACGAGCGCGATGATGGCGTCGCGGCAGCGGCGCTTGAGGAAGTCCTCGTCGCCGAACAGGGCGTACACCGGTTGCCGCTTGGCCGGCGGCTTGTCGAGGAACGTGAGCGCGTCCATGTGTCGGTTACAGCCCCAGGTCGGCCGGCGACGGGGCGGTCAAGATGGCGAGGCCGATCCGCGTCAGGTCGGCGTCCGGCAGTTGGCGGAGTTTGTCCAGCGAGTCCGCCGACAGCGGCCCGAACTTGGCCACGAGTTACGCCTCCAGGAACTCCACGGCCCCCTTCCGCCGGCCCAGTTCGACCCCTTTCTCGATCCCCAGTTCGACCCCCTTCTCGATCCCCTTTTCGATCCCTTCCTCCAGCCCCTCTTCTTTGCCGATCATGTACGATGTCTTGTTCATCGGTGGAACCCTCCCGGTAGCGTTCTGGTCCAGTATACCGCGCAACCGCGCCAGTTCCTCCGCCGACACCGGCGCGTACCCCTCGACCACCTCGCCGAGCAGGAACTTCCGGCGGTCGGAAAGCGGGGCCGCGCCGATCCGCCGCATCGCCTCCGCGCCCCACTCGACGATGCGGTCCTTCGGGCACCGCATGAGCGCCGACAGCGCCACCCCCAGCCAGTTGTCGCCGTGCCGGTAGTCGTCGGCGTCCAGCCCCGGCAGGCCGACGTACAGGTAGCGGAAGGTGTTGACGCCGAACTCCAGGAACGGTTCGACGATGGTCTCCTCGCCCAGCCCGTCCAGGCCGACCTTCAGATAGAGTATGATGGGCAGCGCCGGCAGGCCGAGTTGCTCGGTCAGGTGCCGCCAGTACTTCGGCAGGCGCGGCGCGATGGAAGTGGTGCGGTCGGGCGACTCGATCTCGATGTGGACGAGCTCCAGACACGCCGGCGGGTCGGACGCGCCATCGGCCCCGGCCGGCCCCGCGAGGGCCACCTTCGCCACCAGGTCGAGGACGTGCTTGGGGCCGTCGGGC
>JAYTTN010000023.1:0-10477 GCA_043745295.1 Fimbriiglobus sp.
GTGTCGCCGAGGGGCGCGGGCAGCTTCAGCTTGACCGTCTCGCCGATGGTGTAGTCGCCTTTCAGCGTGGCCTGCTGCACCTTCACGTCCACCGCCCACTTGGTGCCCTTCGCCTTGGGCACCAGCTTGCCGGCCTTGGTCTCCATGTCCAGGATCTTCAGCGGCGGGGTGATGTCCAGGTTGTTGATCTTGGTGCGGTAGATGCCGCCGCCGCCCTGGGCGTCCGCCATCAGCTTGAGCGTCTCCGACGCCACCACCTTGCCGTTCGACAGGGTGTCCACCTTCACCTCGCCGGCGGACTCCTTGACCTCCATCACCACGTCCGACTCGGCGTACTTGTACGTCCACTTCGTCCCCTTCTTAATGGGGAAGAAGTCGCTCGCGGTCGCGGCCGGCGCGGGCACCGGCGGTTGGACCTTCGGATCGACCGGCGGTTGCGGGGCCGGGGCCTTCGGATCGACCGGCGGTTGCGGGGCCGGGGCCTTCGGGTCGGGCTGCGGAGCCTTCGGGTCCGGGGCTTGGGCCAGCAGGCCGCCGACGGCGATCAGGAACGCGGCGGCGAGGAGGGTGGAACGCATCGGGTCGTCTCCGGTGGGTCTCGGGGGACGGATCGGGTGGCGGATATATCTACGGGAACGGGCGGCGAATTGCAACCCGACGGCGGTCGTACTACGCCGGGCGGGGTCGGGCGGTTCGCCCCGGCGCGACCGGCACGCGCGGCAGCACCCGGCCCGCCGGGGGAACCGATGCGAGCGGTGCGGCGGGCGCGGCGGGCGGGCCGATTCCGCCTTTTTCGCCCGCCGCCTCTGGCCGGGCGGAGCGGCCGGCGACGATGCAACTCTCGACATCGCCCGTCAAGCCCCGCGACGACGCCCCCCAGGCGAGTCGCGGCGGACACATCCTCAAGGACTTGGAGGTTCTCCGCATGAACGCATCGCTCCTGCTGCTGAGTACGGCGTGGCTCGCCGCCGACCCCGGCCCGATCGTGGTGAGTGGGGCCGGCTGCACGAACTGCGGGTCGGCCGCCTCGGTGGCCTCGCAGTCGTACTCCTCGCCGTCGTTCGCGTCGGCGTCGTTCGGCGCGGCCGCCTGCGGCGGGTCGTGCGGGTCCGCGCGGGCGGGCCTGTTCGACCGCCTGCGGGCGCGGTTCAGCCGACCGCACTCGGCCGGGTGCGGCACCGCCGACTGCGGCCCGCCGGTCGCCGCCCCGGCGTGCGGCACCCCGGCCTGCGGGTCGCCTCTGCGGTCCAGCTTCGTCGCCTCGCACACCGCCACCGCCGCCCCGTCGTGCGGCCCGGCCTTGCGGTCCAGCTTCGTCACCGTCGGATCGAGCGGCTGCTGCGACTCGGCCACGACCGCCGGCCGCGGCGGGCTGTTCTCGCGGCTCCGCTCGCGCACGAGCGGCGGCGGGTGCGGCGGCTGCGGCACCCCGACGGCCACCGTCGCCGTCTCGGCTCCGGCGTGCGGCGGCTGCACGGGTAGCGTCGGCACCGTCCACTCCAGTCCGTACTACGGCGGTACGGTCGTCGGCTCGTCCCCCGTCGCCCCGCCGGTGGTCATGCCGGCCCCGGTCGTGACGCCCGGCCCGGTGGTCATGCCGCCCCCGCCGGTGGACAAGCCGAAGGACAAGGAGCCGAAGAAAGAGCCGGTCAAGGACAAGACGAGCCTGGAGCCGGCCCCGATCGTCCCGCTGGTGCCGAGCGACCTGCCCCGCATCCCGACCCTGAACGGGACGAGCGGCGACTGATCTGGACGTTAGAACACTATCGAAGACTGCCGCGCCGGATCGTCCGGCGCGGCGGCCGCGCGCAATTCGGGACGGTTTGGCGGAACCCGACTACCGCCGTCGTCGCGCAGTAGTAGTATCACGGCGGGGCGGCAGCGGTGGACAAGGCGGGGGCACGACGATGACACCCGACAACGGCTCGGCGGCGGTCGTGCTGGCGGCGACGGCCTCGACGGAACTGGCGTTCAAGATCGCCAAATTGGTCGAAGAGCGGGGGTGGAATCAGGAGGATTTCGCCCGCATCTCCAACCTGAACCGACACACCATTCGCCAAATCCTGAACGCCGGCCCGAAGCGGCGGCTGCGGAACGCCACCGTCAGCCAGTGCGCCGAGGCCCTCGGCCTGACGGTGAACGAGCTGCGCACCCTGCCCCTCGAACGGCTGCTGCCGCGGATGCACGGCAAGCCGCCGGCCGACGAGGAGTCGCTGCGGCTGCTGCACTCCCGCGCCGTGCTGCCCGAACTCCTCTCCTGGCTGGAGCGGAACCAGGACCGCTCGGCCGAGTTCCGCCCGGACGAGATCACCGAGCTGCTGGACATGCAGGCGGACGGCGGGCCGCTCATACGCCTCGGCGTGGAACAGTGCGTGGAGATGATCGAGCGGCGGCGGGAGTTGCTCAGCCGGGTTCGGATGATCGCGAGTACCGAGTTCCTCGACCTGCTGGAGCAGGTCGTCGGCCTGGTCTACGACAAGCTCACCAGCCGCATCACCGCCCCCCGAAGGCCGTGACCGCAGGTGCATCCCGTGTACGGGTTTCCCAGGGATTCCGCGAGCGTGCTCGCCTGTCACTCCTGGCTACCGGCAGCCGCACCCCCGGTGCGAAGACAGCAATCGAAGATGCCACTCCTGGGCGGTCGCGGCTCGCAAGAACCCCCCCCACCATTGATGGGGAAGAGGTGGGGTCTCGGAAAACTTCCGCCTCAGCGGTTCATAGCCACGAGGATTTGCAGCGCGATCCGCTCCTGTTCGTTCTCGTCCAGCCGCAGCTTCTCCGCTCCCGCCACCTCCGCGATGTGAACCGTCAGGATGCGCCGCAACTCGCCCGTCGGGATTTGGCTGATGTCGTACATGCCGACCGCCGCGCAGCGGGCGATGAGCCGCTCCGTCACCCGCGCGCGGAGGCGGGCGAGCGGGTCGAACCCGCCCGACTCCTGGACGGCCGACGGCCGCACGCCGGAGTCGGTCGTCGCCGACGGCCGCGTGGGATTGAACGACACCATGCCTTCCAGCGCCGTCGTCGGGGGCGGGGCGGGCGGGGTCGGCGCGACGCGCGGCGGGGGTGTCGGCTGGACGGCGGACTTCGACACCGAAACGCTACGGGGGGCGGGCGTCGTCAGGATCGCCGAACTGGAACCCGGCACGGGGATCGCGTCCCCCCGCGCCAGCAGCACCAGCGGCGGCTGGCCCATCACGCCCGGCGGCAGGATGGCGACCGCCCGGAAGCCGTTCGGCAGCCGCACGTCGAACGCGCCGGCCGGCTCCGGCCCGGCGGCCAGGGCCGTGCCGACCTCCGCCAGCCGCAGCACGAACTCGCGGTACTGGTCGGCGTCGCGGAAGCGGCTGCTGGTGGGCAGCCACTGCTCGCCGGTGCGGGCGATCACCTGATTCCACGCCAGGGTGATGATTTCCTGCCGGGTGTCGTCCCGGAACAACTCCTCCAGCGGGCAGAAGCCGAGCGCCCCGCCGAGTACGTCTTCGACGACGCGCTCGCGGTCGCCTTTCGACAGGTGCGTCCCGTCCGCGTCCAGCAGTTGCTCCAGAACCCGTTTCCCTTCCTGCCGCAGCAGGGAAAGCGGCTTGTGCCGCGACTTGGTCACGTCGATCCGCTCGGCCAGGCGAACGTACCCTTTGCGGGTCAGTTCGGCGACCGACGGCGGGCCGCCGCGCGCGGCCGGCCACCCGGCGGCTCTCGATCCCGTGACGGGGGCGGACGACATGGCATTCGGCTCCGGCGGTGGTTCCTCTCACCGCCGAAACCGTAGTGCGCGAACCGCCGGCGTGCGGGGGAACCGGTGTCCGGTTCACTCCCGGCGGGCGAGCGCGGCCCTGGCCTCCGTTGCCAACCGGTCGCCGTGCAACCCACTCGCCCATGCCGTCAACAGCGGGGTGCCCTCGGCGGCGTCCAGCCCCTCCACCGCTTCCACCGCGCGGAGCAACCGCACGCCGTCGGCCGTCCGGATGTCCAGCTTCGCCCGCAGTGCCTTCAGTCGGCGGAGCGCCTCCGGGTTCGTGGCGGCGGCAATGGCGGCGTCCAACTCCGGCCGAATGACCTCGCCGAACTCCGCGAGGGCGGTCGTCGCGGACTCGCGGGTCTTGAAGTCCTTCGCCCCCAACTCCGCGACCAGTTCCCGCCACCGTGCCGCCGTCGGGGCGACCGGCAGGCGGGTCGCGTCGCGGAGGAACGCCACCGCTTTCGTCGGGTTGTGTCGCACCCGTCGCACGGCCGCGAACGCCGTCGCCGCGTCGGTCGAAGCGAGGTCGTCCCACACCGCCTTGCCGTCCCACGCCGGCGGCTCGCCCGGCCCGTCGTGGATGTCCCACAGGTACACCGGCGCTTCCAGGCTGGCGACTGCGAGCGACCGGCCGTTCGGCGCGAAGGCCAGCGAGGTGATCTCGGCCTTGTGCTTGAAGTGGAACCGCAGCCCGGCCGTGGCGACCTCGTACACCCGCACGTCCGGCTTGTTCCGCGCCGACACCGCCACCAGCCGGCCGCACGGCGACAGCGCGACGTGCCCGCCGTCGCCGCCCTGCGGCACAGTCGCCGCGACGGTGCCCGCCTTCACGTCCCACACCGTCACCCGTTCGCGCGGGTCGGGTTTGCCGGCCGAGTTCGTGTACGGGGCGACGGCGATCCGCGACCCGTCGGCGGAGATCGCCAGCTTCAGCACCGGCGCTTCCGCGCCGAACGTCGCCAGCTCCTTGCCCGTCTTCGCGTCCCACACGCGGACGGGCGTCTTCTCCGGCGCGTCGCGGGTGGCCGTCACCAGGACTTTGCCGTCGGCGGAAAAGGCGTGCGCGACCGGCGGTTGCGGGTGGCCTTTGAACGCGACCGTCTCCTCGCCCGTTGCGACCGACCAGACCCGCAGCGTGCCGTCGTGCCCGGCCCCGATGACGCCTTTGCCGTCCGGGGTGAAGTCGAGCCAGCGCGCGGAATTCCCCTCCGCCTTGTGCGAGTGGACGACCTGGTTCGTGTCGGCGCGACGGATCTGTAAGTAAGTTCCGCTCTCCGTGTCGCCGGGCCGGCCGAAACCGGAGAACCTCACAAACTCGGCGATGAACTTGCCGTCCGGCGACAGTGGCACGCCGTGATTCCAGCCGGTGCTGGTGACGGCCGTCTGCTTGCCGGAGACGACATCCCAACTCAGCCAGTCTGCGGCCCAGGCGGACACGGCCTTGCCGTCGCGGGAGTACCGCAGATGCCGGACCTCGTGCGGCGGGTCGGCAGTCGGGAACACCGGCTTACCCGTGGCCACGTCGAACAGGCAGATCGTGCCGCTGGTGTTGGCGAGCGCTACCACCTTGCCATTCGGGTGCATGGCGGCGCAGGTGGTTTCCACCATGCTCGGGAACCGAATCGCCTTCGGATCCCAATACCCTCGCCACTCCGTAGCGCCCGGCTCCATCACACCAGCGGCGAACCCCGACCCCGCGTGGACGAGAGACTTGCCGCTCCGGGCGAACAGCATCGCCACTCCGGCAGGCACCTGCGTGCGGGCGAGTTGCGTTTTCGTCATCACGTCGAACGCGACGAGATATTGACCGGAACTCTCGCGCGCGACGACTGTCTTTCCGTCCGGCGACAGAATGGCCCGGTCGTACACCTCGGTTCTCTTCGGGTTTGAAACCAGCGTGACCGTCTCCGCGTCGGTTTTCGCGTCGAGCGGCACCAGCGACACGGAACCGGCTTGACCGATCAGAAGGGAGCGGCCGTTCGCCGAGAAGTCGGCGCGAACCCCGCTCAACTTCCCGAGGAAATCGGGGAACGATGGCACCGGTCCGAGAGTTCCGGTTTCGAGAAGCGAACACCCCACCGCCGTCGTGGATTTGGCGACGCGCAGCACCTTCGACCCGTCCGGCGAGAACGAGACGTACGCTGGCTGCTTCACGTCCCAGAGCGGCAGCCGCGCCGCGGTCTTCCCGGTGACCGTGTCGATCCGCCACATCACACCTGACGTGTCCGGCAGTTCCATCGCCGCGAGGAGCGTCTTCCCACCTTCCGCGAACGTCAGCTTCGTCGTCTCCCCTTTCTCGCACGGGATGGCGAACAGCTTCTGCCCCGTCTCGGCGTCCCACATAAGGATGGTGTTGTCGTACCCCACCGAGGCGATCCGCTTGCCGTCCTGCGAGAAGGCGAGGGCCGTCACCCACGCCGGGTGCCGCAGGCGCGGCGAGCCGAGGCGGGTCAACACCCCCTCCGGCACCGGCACCTTCGGCTCCACCGCCACGACCGGCTTCGGGTCGGGCGCTTTCGCCACCGGCTTCGGCGCGGGCTTGTCGTCGGGCATCAGGCCGAAGCCGACGGCGGACGCCACCAGCAGCATTCCCACCGCGACCACCGCCCGCACCTTCACCGCGAAGCCGCCGGCCACCGCCCGCACCGCCAACTCCCGCACCCCCTGCCCTACCGACTCCGGGCTGACGGCCATCAACCCGGCCCACACCGACTCCGGAATCGCCACCGCCCCGCCGAGGGCGACCGCCGGTTGCACGCCCCGCGCGGTCAGGTATGTCCGCAACCGCTGCCGCGCCCGCGCGAGCCGGGATTCGACCGTTCCGACGGCGCAGCCCAACACCGCCGCCGCTTCCGCGTTCGACAGGCCGTCGAGTTCGCACAGCACGAACGGCACGCGGAACTTGTCCGGCAGGCGGTTCAACCCGTCGTCGAGGGCCGCGCGGAGTTCGGCGTCCGCCGCGTGCGCGACCGGCTCGCGGGAGTCGGACGCGGGTTCGTTCGGGAGTGGCTGGAATCGCTTTCGCCCTTGCAAATCCAGGCTCGCCCGCACCGCCACCGTCCGCAGCCAGCCGCCGACCGCGGCGGTCTGTCGCAGCCGGCCGGCGTGCGTGGCGAGCGCCAGGAACGTCGCCTGACACGCATCCTCGGCGGCGTCGCGGTCCGGGGACAGCATCCGCCGACAGGTGGCCCACACTGCCCCGGCGTGCCGCCACACGAGGAGTTCGAAGGCGGTCTGATCGCGGGAAGTGGCGTAGCGGGCCAGCAGCTCGCCGTCGGGGGCGGTCTGCTGGTCGGCGGTCAGGCGGCGGACGAGCGCGGCGATGGGGGCGGTCATGGCTGCCTCCTGGGTGGTTCCACCATCAAGAGGACGTGACGGGCGGAAACCCTCCCGGATTCTTTGTGTAGGTCGCGGTCGCGGCTTGCCGGAGGCAAGCAAGGCCCGACATCGGTTTTTCCGCCACGGCGGTTGGCTGTCGGGCCTCGTTCCCCTTCGGGGAACTTCGACCACGACCTACTTCAGCTTCAACTCCTCCGTGCTGGTCGCGGTGAAGTAGACGCCGTGCGGGTTGCTGCCGTTGCCGACCTTCAGCAGGATGTCGTTCGGCCCCTTCTTCAGCTTCACCTTGACGCCGTCGCGTTCCGGCGCGGCGGCCTCGTGCCGTTCGTGGCCGAACACCTTCGCCCCGTTGACGAACAGCCGACAGCCGTCGTCCGTGCCGAGCAGGATCGTCGCCTCCTGATCGACCGGCGATTCGATCACCCGGTACAGGTACGACACGCTGTTGACGGCCTTCTTTCCGTGGAACGCGGCCAGATCGACGTACCCGGTGTTCGCCGGCCGCACACTCCGCCACGTCACGTTGCCGTACTTCGCGCCCAGGTCCACTGCGGCCTTCTCCGGCCCGAAGTCCTTGTCCAGTGCCGCATCGCCCTCGGCCGCGAACGGGCCGGCGATGTGCCACGAGTCCGGCGTCAGCGACGGCGTTTGCAGCGTCATCAGGTATTCCACCACGTCCACCAGTTCATCTTCGGTGAACGTGGCGATCAGGTTGTCCGGCATCAAGGACGTGAGTTGCTTCTTCTTCTCGGTGCCCTTCACGGGGAACTGGTAATCCTTGCCGTTGGCGTCGCGGATGGTCAGCGTCGTTTCCGTCTCGCCGACAAGCAGGCCGACGATGCTCTGGCCGTCGTCGGTGTCCACCTTCCACGTCGCGTACTGGTCGGCGATGGCCTTGCTCGGCGTCAGGATCGAATCGTACAGATTCTCCTTGCTCCCCTTCTTGCCGATGAGGCTGAGGTCCGGCCCGATGCTGCCGCCCTGCCCGCGCACCACGTGGCACTTCATGCACTGGCTCTCGCCCAGCAGCGACTTCGCCATGAGAACCTTGCCGCTGCTCGCGTTGCCGGCGCGCTTCACCAATTCGGCAATCGGCGGCAGCTTCTTCGGGTCGATCTTGCCCGGCGCGGGGAAGGCGAGCACGGCCTTGTTCCGCAGGTCGGGGAACGGACTATTGCGGAGCAACCGACCCGCATCAGCGAGCAGTTCCTTCGACAGTTGGCCCCTCTCGTGCGATTCGAGCAACCAGAGCGTGCCGAGTCGAGTGCCCGCGAGCGCTCCGACAGCCACCATTTGCATGTCCGGATAGTCCTTTCGGCCGAACTGCTCTTGGATCGCGGCCAAAGCCCTGGCGGTGATCTCATCCTTCGCTTGGACCGTCACGAGCGCGGCCAAAGACTTCAGGGCTTCGATACCCGAATTCGATTTCGTGGAGAACGTGTCCTTGCCAGCGATCGAACGCAGCGTTTCGACCGACTTCAGCGTACGGAGTTTGCCCAGTGTCTTGATGGCTTCTCTCGAACCGCCGAGCGCGATTTTGACCACCGAGTCGATCCGATTCACGTCGCTCGTCACGGCGATCAGTTGAAGCCCGCCGTCGCTCCTCGAAGGATCCTTCAACAGCGAGTCGATGGCCGTGCCGAGTTCCTTGCCCTTCTTCAACTCCTGCCACTTCGTCGGTAGGAACAGCTTCAAGCTTTCGAGGGCGCGGGCTTTCGTCTCCGGCCCGGCATCGGATGCGAGCACCGACAGCATCGTCTTACCGGCCGACACATCGTCGCTCGACGCGATGATGTCCACGATGCGGGCCTTCTGCGGGCCGGTCAGCTTGGCGTCGGCGAGCAGCTTCTCCATCTTCGGCAGCATCGACTTCGGCCGCAGCTCCCATACGAGGTCGGCGACCTTGTCGTTCCACTCCGGGAAGTGCTTCTCGAAGTCGGCGAGGATGGCATCGCGGCGAACGGGGTCCGTCCCGCAGGCGATGTTCAGCGCCGCCCGGTAGAAGATGTCGGAGCCGTCGTACTTCTTCGCGAGGGTGTAAAAGAGTACCTTCACCGAATCGATGTCTTTCGCACGCCGGCCGAGTAGCAGTAGTTCGCGGCCGATTTCGACCGTCTCGGCGTCGGAAAACTCCCACCCTCTCGCGTTCGTCGGAGTACCTGCTGGAGCGCCACCCTTCCGCAGTGACAACCGAATCTTGTAGTCTCCGTCCGGGCCGAGCAGCCCGTCAAGCAACCGGGCACCGAGAGCACGGGTGTTCGGGAGGTCTTCCGCCAATTCGCTCTGCACCCAACGGAGGCGATCTTCGGCAGGCACGACCTTGCGGGCGACCAGAAGAAGCGCCCGAACCTGTTCTTTGTTGAGAGTGGGGGCATCTCGACCACCCCCGCGCTCCAGCGTGTCTCGGAGGTAGCCCATGACCGTTTCACCCTTAACCTCGCCCAAACTTTCAAACACGACGTGCCGCGCAACAGTGTTTGGCGTCATGAGCGCCGCCAGCACGCTTTCCTTCGTGTCCAGCTTCACTTCCGGCACCTTGTAGCCTTTGTGGCCGGTCGGCGTCAGGCGGTAGATCCGCCCCCGCGTCCAGTCGCCCATGCCGTGCCCGCCGACGCCGGGGTCGTACCAGTCGCACACGAACACGCTGCCGTCTGGGGCCGTGCAAACGTCCGACGGGCGGAACCAAGTGTCGGTGCTGGTCAGCATCAGCGTTTTGTCGAGTTCGTACCCGGCCCCCTTCGGCTTGCGGGTGAAGGCGCGAATCTCGCGCGGGCCGGCGTCGGCGTGCATCAGCGTGTTGTGGTACTGCTTGGGCAGCAGGCTCCCTTCGTAAAACTGGATGCCGCACGGGCTGCCGAACCCCGTCCGCAGCGTCTTGTGGACGATGCCGGGCTGCTCCTCGTGCCAGTGCGATTGGCCCGCGCCGCGCGGCCCGTACCCGTAGTTGCCGCCGGGCATAACGTGGCAGATGCGCGTCTGCTGGTTGCCGTCGTCGTCGTTGTCGCTCAGCCAGATTTCGCCGAAGCTATCGACGCACGCCTCGTAGTTGTTGCGGAAGTTGTGCGCGATCAGTTCGACGTTCTTGCCGTCCAGGTCGCACCGCCAGACGGTGCCCTTCTGCACGTCGGTGCTGTTGCTCGTCCACTTCTTGCCCTTGCCGTCGCTGCTCTGCAAGTCTTTCACGCCGCTGTCGCCGACGGTGAAGTACAACTTGCCGTCCGGCCCCAGGTGCAGGCCGTGGACGCCGTGGTCGTGGTCGAACCCGCCGAACCCGGTGAGGAACTTCTTCGGCGGCCCGTCGGCCACGGGGTTGGTCGCGTCCTTGCAGGTGAATTCGAGGATGTCGGGCGACTGGGCCACGAGGACGCGGAGGCCGCCGGGCGAGCGGGGGGCGTCAGC
>JAYTTN010000024.1:0-10465 GCA_043745295.1 Fimbriiglobus sp.
GTGCCGGAGGTGGCGAGCGGGACTGCGGGCCGCACGTCCACCGGCTCCAACGACCAAGCCATCGCGGTGTTCGCGTCGCCGTACCGGTTCACGGCGTGAAGCGTGCCACTACCGAGGGCCAATGCGGTCAACCTCCGGCTAACGAAGGTGGGGTTGGTGCCCGTCTCCGTCAGCGCGAAGATGTCGGATCGCTTCGCGTGCCTCACGGCCAGGAAACGCCCGCACGGCGACACCGCGAGGTGGAAGTACTCCGCCACATTCGGGATCGGGAACTCGCGGAGCGTCGTCCCGGTGAAGCGGTCGCGGACGAACACGCCGGTGTGCGGCTGCGCGGTGATGACCGCCAGCGAGTCAGGCGTGTACGCCACCCGCGCCATCGGGTGCCCCTGCGGGAACTGGAAGCGGATCACGGCACACTCCGTGAAGATGCCGCTCCCTCGCGGTCGCGGCTCGCAAGACTACTTCTTCTTCGGGTCCAGATTGGCCTTCAGGTCGTCGGCGGTGATCTCGCTCGCCACCCCGCCCTCCGGCACGTCGGCCTTGCAGATCCACAAGAGCGCGTTCAGCACCACCTTGCGGAAGTCCGGGTCGCCCCAGTTGTCGTGGACGTGCCCGCCGGTGAACCCGACGCCCCGCCCGCCGTCGGCCCGGTCCACCGCCCACATCATGTGTTCGGCGTTCCCCTTCGCTTCTTGGATGTGCTTGTACGGCCCCGGCGGGTAGACATAAGGTCCGTTCCGCACGGCGTCACTCGGCACCGCCGTCAGGATCGGCGTGACGGCCTTCATATCCTTGCGGAACCGCATGTTGAAGTACCACTCGTCCTTCACGCCGAACGGCTTCACGCCGCGCGTGATCGGGTGCTTGGGGAACTCCTTGAACTCCGGCTTCCACATCGGGTTGCACGAGTACGCGTTCTCGTAGCAGCCGCCGATCCACTCGCGGAGTTCGTCCGCGCCGATGTCCTTCGGCACCTCGACGGCGAAGTGGGCGCACATCAGGCCGACGCCCTTCGCCATGAGCTTGCCGATGCGGTCGAGCCGCTTGTCGCGGATGAGCGGGTGCCCGCCGCCGCCGTCGGCGAAGCAGAGGATGCCGTCGGCGGTGTCCAGGATCGCGTCGTCCTTCGGGTAGCCGTTGAGCAGCAGTTCGACCGTGACGGCCTTCACCGGCTCCAGGCACTTGGCCAGCAGCTTCACCCCGGCGTTGAACTCGTGCGCGCCCGGCCCGTGGCTGGGGGTACCGGCCATGAGGACGAGCTTCTTCGGCTTGGGTTCGTCGGCGGCGGGAAGGGCGGACGCGGCGGCGACGGCGGCGGACGCGGCCAGAAACTCGCGACGGGAGAGGGCCATGGGGGGACTCCGGGGAGGGGGCTTCGACCGCTGAATATGGTACGCCCTGGAAACGCCGCGAGGCACGACGGGTGTCGTGCCTCGGGCGGGGTATCGTTTCGGCCGAAGGAGCGGCCGGATTAGCGGGCGTCGTCGCGGTCGGCGTCGCCGGCGGTGGAGCGGTCGTCGGCCGGCAGCCCGGACGACGCCTTGTACTCCTCGCCCAGCCAGCGGCCGAGGTCGATGACCCGGCATCGCTTGGAGCAGAACGGGTAGTCCGGGTATTCGGTCCAGTCCGCCGGCATCGCGGCGTCGCAGATCGGGCATTGCACCCCTTTCATCGGCTCTCCCCCGCCCGGACTTCGGAAATTCCCCGCCCACGCCGGACGACCTTACTTCGCGCCTTTTCTTCCCTTGCCGGTGCCACCGGACTTGCCACCCTTCGGCGACTCTGCGGCCGGCGGTGGTGGGGGCGGCGACGTGGCCGCCGGGGTCGCGTCCGGCTTGGTCTCGGCGGCGGGGGTCGGCGGCGGGGCTTTGTCCGCCTTCTCGGCGGTCTTGTACGCCTCGTCCCGGCGGTAGTCCGTCTCGTAGAAGCCGGACCCCTTGAAGACGATGGCCGCGCCGGTGCCGATCAGCCGGCGGACCTTGTTCTTCTTGCACTTCGGGCACTTCGTCAGCGGCTCGTCGTGGAACGACTGCCACTCCTCGAACGTGTGCCCGCAGGCGTCGCAGACGAAGTCGTAGGTGGGCATGGGCGGTTCCGGGGAAATGTCTTGGCGAGCGGGGGGCGTTAGCCCCCTGTTTCATTGACGGGCAAACAGGGGGCTAACGCCCCCCGCTCGCCTGGTTAGCTGGCGACGATCACGCTGGCCGGTCGCAGCACGCGGTCGTGCAGTTGGAAGCCGTGTTGCAGCACTTGCAGGACGGTGCCGGCCGAGTGGTCGGCGGACGGCTGCTGCATGACGGCCATGTGCAGGTTGGCGTCGAAGGCGGCACCCAGTGCCACGTCGATCTTCTTCACCCCGTACCGTTCGAGCGTGGCGAGGAACATGCTCACGGTGGCGGTCACGCCCTGCGCGAGCGGCCCGGTGTCGCCGACCTTCTTCGCTTCCGAGGCCGCGCGGTCGAGGTTGTCGAACGCGCCCAGCAAGTCCTTCACCACCGGCTCGCTGGCGTACTTCCGCTGGCGGTCGGCGTCGTCCCGGAGGCGGCGGGTGGAGTTCTGCATGTCGGCGATGAGCAGCTTGTAGTCGGCCACCTGGGTTTCCAACTCGCCGATCTTGGCGAGGGCCACGTCGAGCGGGTCGAGCAAGGTCGCGGTCTCGGTGGTGGCGTTCGATTCGGTCATTTCGGTTCGTCGCTCCCGAAGAAGTCGCGGATCTTGCTGAAGAAGCTCTTCTTCGCCGGCGGGGCGGACGCCTGCGCCTTCTCCATCTCCAGCAGTTGGCGGAACAGCGTCTCCTGCTCCGGCGTCAGCGTCTGCGGGGTGTCGATGATGACCTGCACGAGCAGGTCGCCGGCCCGCCCGCCGCGGCGGCCCGGCATCCCGTGGCCGCGGAGCTGGATCACTTCGTGGGTTTGAGTGCCGCGGGGCAGCTCGTGATTCACCTTTTGCCCGGTCAGCGTCGTCAACTGGACGGTCCCGCCGAGGGCCGCCTGGGCGAAGGTGATCGGCCACTGGCAGATCAGGTTCGCGCCGTCCCGCTGGAAGAACTTGTGCTCTTTCACGCGGATGGCGAACTCCAGGTCGCCGCGCGGCGCGGCCGGCTCCCCGGCGTCGCCCTGGCCCTGGTAGCGGATGCGGTCGCCGGTGTCCACGCCCGGCGGAATGTCCACGTCGAACACCTTCCGCCCGACCACCCGCCCCGCGCCCCGGCAGCCGCCGCACGGGTCGGACACGATCATCCCCTCGCCGTTGCACGCCCGACACGGCTGCTGCACCTGGAAGAAGCCCTGCCGCTGGATGGTCACGCCCTGCCCGCCGCACCGCTTGCACGGGGACGATTTGGTACCCGGCTTCGCGCCCGACCCGTGGCAGGTGTCGCAGTGGTCTTCCCGCTGGATGGTCACCGACTTCTTGGTGCCGGTGGCGGCCTCGACGAGGTCGATGTCCAGCACCACCTGCACGTCGCGGCCGGGTTGCGGGCCGGCCCGCTTCTGGCCGCCCTTGCCGCCGCCCTGACCGAAGAAGCCGCCGAACAGGTCGCCGAGCAGGTCGCCCAGATCGACGCCGAACCCGCCGGCCCCGCCGCCGCTCCGGTTCATTCCCTCGACGGCCGCGTGCCCGCCCCGGTCGTACCGCGCCCGCTTCTCCGGGTCGGCCAGCACCTCGTAGGCTTCGGTCGCCTCCTTGAACTTCACCTCCGCCGCCGCGTCCCCGCCGGTGCGATCCGGGTGGTACTGCATGGCCAGCTTGCGGTACGCCTTCTTGACGGCCTCGCCGTCGGCGGTCTTTTCGACCGACAGCACTTCGTAGAAGTCGCGTTTGGCCATTGGGAAGCCTTGAGCCGAGAGCGGGGAGCCGAAAACCGTCCTGATAGGATAGCGGGAGACCGTGACGGGCGAAAGCCAGAGGGCGAACGGGAATCGCCCCGTTTCCCTCTGGCTCTGCCGATCCGAGCCGGAAGCGTGAGCGACGGTCTTCGGGTTCAGTCTTGTGGCACCGGCCTCCGAGCCGGTGGTCGGTAACCCACCGGCTCGGAGGCCGGTGTCACGAGAAGAGAAACCCCGTCGCTCACGCTTCCGGCTCCGAAGGAATCCGCCCCGCGCGACCGCTCACGCCACCGCCCCGCTCACCCGCGACTTCTTGTCGTCGTCGTCGATCTTGGTGATCATCACCTCGGTGGTGAGCATCAGGCCGGCGATGCTGGCGGCGTGCTGGAGGGCGGACACGGTGACGACCAGCGGGTCGATGATGCCCGCCTTCACCATGTCCACGTATTCGCCGGTGTTGGCGTTGTACCCGACGTTCGGCGACTTCTCGCCCCGCGTCGTCACCTCGTCGGCGACGACCGCCCCGTCCACGCCGCAGTTCTCGGCGATGGTGCGGATCGGCTTGACCAGCGCGCGGGCGACGATCTCGGCCCCGATCCGCTCGTCCCCTTTGAGCTTCTCGGCCAGCGCCTCGACGACCGAGACGCACCGCAGCAGCGCCGTGCCGCCGCCGGGGACGATGCCCTTGTCCACCGCCGCGCGGGTGGCGTGCAGGGCGTCCTCGATGCGGCCCTTGGTCTGCTTCATCTCGGCTTCGGTGGCGGCCCCGACGCGGACGATGGCCACCCCGCCGACCAGCTTGGCCAGCCGCTCGGTGAACTTCTCCTTGTCGTAGCTGCTCTCGGTCTGGTCCATCTGCGTGCGGATCTGCGCCACCCGCTCGTGGATCGCCTGTTCCCGCTTCTTGTCCTTCGTCGTGCAGATGATGGTGCAGTTCTCCTTCTCGACCAGCACCTGGTCGGCCTGGCCGAGGTGTTCCAGCTCGACGTTCTCCAGCGAGATGCCGAGGTCTTCGCTGATGAACGTGCCGCCGGTCAGGGTGGCGATGTCGCCCAGCATGGCCTTGCGGCGGTCGCCGAAGCCGGGGGCCTTCACCGCGCACACGTCGATCAACTGGCGGAGCTTGTTCACCACCAGCATCTGGAGCGCTTCGGCCTCCACGTCCTCGGCGATGATGAGCAGCGGCCGGCGGGCGGTGGCGGCCTTCTCCAGCAGCGGCAGGAACTCGCGGACGTTGGACAGCTTCTTCTCGTAGATCAGGATGAGCGGCTTCTCCGCCTCCCACTTCAGGTCGGGCGTGTTGATGACGAAGTACGGGCTGATGTACCCCTTGTCGAACTGCATGCCCTCGACGAACTCCAGCTCCGTCTCGGAGGTCTTGCCTTCCTCGATGGTGATGACGCCGTCCTTGCCGACCTTCTCGAAGGCGTCGGCCATCAGCTTGCCGATCTTCGGGTCGTTGTTGGCCGAGATGCTGGCCACCTGCTCCATCTCTTCCTTCTTCGTCAGCTTCTTGACGAGGGTCGTTTCGAGGAACTCGACGGCCTTGGCCACGGCCTTCTCGATGCCCTTCTTGACCGCCATCGGGTTGGCCCCGGCGGTGATGTTCCGCAGCCCTTCCTGGTAGATGGCCAGGGCCAGGACGGTGGCGGTGGTGGTGCCGTCGCCGGCCGTGTCCGAGGTCTTCTGGGCGACGGCGTTGACCAGCTTCGCGCCCATGTTCTCGAACGGGTCGGCCAGCTCGATCTCCTTCGACACGGTGACGCCGTCCTTGGTGACGGTCGGCCCGCCGAACGACTTGTCGATGATGACGTTCCGGCCGGTCGGCCCGAGCGTCGAGCCGACCGCCTTGGCCAGCTTCTCCGCCCCTTGCAGCAGCTTCTTGCGGGCGTCGTCGGTGTACAGCAGTTGCTTCGCCATGATTGTGCTTCGTTGGTTTGGTGTGTTCGCCGCGGAGCGGCGGCAGAAGTTAGCCAGGGGTGAAACCCCTGGAAGGGGAGCCGAAAATCAGTAGGCCCCGGAGGGGCGGCAGCCGACCAGGGGTTCCGCTCGCTTCGCTCGCTCCACCCCTGGCTAACATCTGCCGCCGCTCCGCGGCGAATCGCCGGTCACTTGGCCAGTTTGGCCAGCACGTCGGACTCGCGGAGGATCTTGTACTCGACGCCGCCGACTTCCACGTCCGACCCGCTGTACTTGCCGTACAGGACGGTGTCGCCGACCTTCACGCCGAGGGCGGCGCGGACGCCGGCGTCGGTCAGTCGGCCGGGGCCGACGGCCAGGACTTTGCCCTGCTGCGGCTTCTGCTTGGCGGTGTCCGGCAGCAGGATGCCGCCGGCGGTCTTGTCCTCGGCTTCTTCCGCCAGCACGACCAGCCGGTCGTCGAGCGGGTGCAGGTTGTGGGCGTCGGCGGCGGCGGCTTTCTTGGCCATTGGGGAACTCGGGTATCGGGGTTCGGGATTATGTTCTTGGCGAGCGGGGGGCGTCAGCCCCCTGTTATTTCGGTCGAAGTTCCGGCTAGAAGAAACAGGGGGCTAACGCCCCCCGCTCGCCAGGAGGAGTCGTTTACATCATGCCGCCCATGCCGCCCATGCCGCCCATCCCACCCATGCCGCCGCCGCCGTGGTCGTGATCGTGGTGGTCGCCGCCGCCGCCTTTCGGCTCCGGGATGTCGGCGATCATGCCTTCGGTGGTGAGCAGCAGGCAGGCGACGCTGGCCCCGTTCTGGAGGGCCGACCGGGTGACCTTCACCGGGTCCACGACGCCGGCCTTGCGGAGGTCCTGGTACTCGTCGGTGTCGGCGTTGTAGCCGTAGGACTTCTCCTTCGACTTCATGATGTTGGCGACGACGACGGACCCGTCCGCGCCGGCGTTCTCGGCGATCAGCCGGCACGGCATCTCGAGCGCCTTGTACAGCGCCCGCACGCCGAGGGCCTGGTCGCCGTCCAGTTTCAGCTTGTCGAGCACCTTGCGGGCTTGCAGCAGGGCGACGCCGCCGCCGGCGACGATGCCCTCCTCGATGGCCGCCTTGGTGGCCGCGTGCGCGTCCTCGTAGAGGGCTTTGCGTTCTTTCATCTCGGTCTCGGTGGCCCCGCCGACCTTGATGACGGCGACGCCGCCGGCCAGCTTCGCCAGCCGCTCCTGCAGCTTCTCGCGGTCGTACTCGCTGTCCGTCTTCTCGATCTCGCGGCGGATGGTCTCGGCGCGGCCCTCGATCTTCTTCTTCTCGCCCTTGCCTTCGGTGATGGTGGTGTTCTCGGCGTCGATCTTGATCTTCTTGCAGCGGCCGAGGTCTTCCAGCTTGATGGTCTCGAGGGTGACGCCCAAGTCCTTGAAGATGGCGGTGCCGCCGGTCAGGGTGGCGATGTCTTCCAGCATGGCCTTGCGGCGGTCGCCGTAGCCGGGGGCCTTGACGGCGCACACGGTCAGCACGCCCTTCAGCTTGTTCAGCACCAGGGTGGCGAGCGCCTCGCCCTCGAGGTCCTCGGCGATGATGACGAGCGGGGCCTTCTGCTTGTTGGCCACCAGCTCGAGCAGCGGGATGAGCGCCTTCACGCTCGAAATCTTGTCTTCGAAGATGAGGATGTACGGGTTCTCGAACTCGCACGTCACCGCTTCCGGGTTGTTCACGAAGTGCGGCGACATGTACCCGCGGTCGAACTGCATGCCCTGCACGACGTGGACTTCGGTCTCCGGCGTCTTGCCCTCTTCGATGGTGATGACGCCGTTGTCCGCGCCCACCTTCTTCATGGCCTCGGCCAGCTTCGCGCCGATTTCCTTGTAGTTGTTCGCGCTGATGGTGGCCACTTCGGCGATCGCCTTGTTGTCCTTCGGGTCGATCTTCTCGGACAACTTGTGCAGCTCTTCGACGACCTTCTCGACGCCGGTCTGGATGCCGCGGGTGAGGGCCATCGGGTCCGCGCCGGCGGCGATCGACTTCAGCCCCTCGCGGAAGATGAACTCGGCCAGGACGGTGGCGGTGGTGGTGCCGTCGCCGGCCACGTCGGAGGTCTTGGAGGCGGCTTCTTTGATCAGCTGCGCGCCCATGTTCTCGAACGGGTCTTGCAGGTCGATGTCCTCGGCGACCGTCACCCCGTCCTTGGTCACGTTCGGCGACCCCCACCCCTTGTCGAGGACGGCGTTGCGGCCGCGGGGTCCGAGGGTGGCGCGGACGGCCCGCGCCAGTTTGGACGCGCCGGCCAGCAGTTTGGCGCGGGCGTCGTCGGCGAAAGCAAGTTGTTTGGCGGCCATGAAGCACTCCGAAAGGATGGCTCTCGGTCTCGTACCGAAGGAAGGTGCGGGGCATGGTATGCAACTGCGGTGCCGCGCCGATGCGGTGGCGCAACTCGATGCGCGGGAAGCGGTTGCCGAAACGATCTCGGCGCGTGTCGGGTACGAAAATGCCGTTCTGGCAGGGACCGAGGGGAGGCTGTGGCGCACAACTGGCAGGGGTGACGTGGGTGCGGTACAATGAGGCGGTATCTCGGAGGGGTACGCGATGGACGACGCGAACGACTCGTGGGACGATTCCAGGCAACTGCATTGCCAGACGTATGGTGGTGAGCCATTCCATCTGGTACGACCACGAGAAACCGGAGCATGGGTTCTCGCTGGGGAGGGTCGTCGCGCGATTCGGACCGGAGCCGGACATCGCGTTCCCGTGAAAGCACCCCCGGCTGTTCGCGTACGTCCAACTCTTCGGCTCGGCCGGCGAACACAGCGTCCGTTTCCGGCTTGTTCGCGTCCAGGTCTCGGAGTTGGGCGACGAGGAAACGATACCTCTCGGTGTGGACGGGAACCACCTCGACTATGGACCGATTCTCATCGAGTTGATCCCGGAGGATCACATCTTTGAACTGTCGGCTCCCCTGCCGAACCTTCTGTTCCCAGTGCCTGGGGACTACGAAATGCAGTTGCATTCGGGTGACGGGCCATTCGATGAGCCGATCCGAACCTACCGCTTCCGGGCCGAAGAGGGCCGAGCATGAAGAAGAAGCCGACATCCCCACCGGTGCCCTGCCGCGGAACTCTCTTCCGATCAAAGGTGTTTCCGGACTTGACTGCGTCCAACGTCCCGCCCGAAACGGCGAACTGGCCGGTCGTGACCGTCGTCGAGACCGGTCGCCAGCAGGTCTTCGCGCCGCTGGTGCCGGAAGGTGACGAACAGTGGACGCGCATCGTGGTCGTCGAGAACGGCCGCGAAGTCGTGTACCAATCGATCGGACCGGCCGAGGTACCGCCGGGGGCCAAGGCGTGGCCGCTCGTCGACGAACACGACACGGATCCCGACCAGGCGTGGCTGTGGCCGTTCCTGCCCCGGTTGCGCCAGTGGGTGGCGACCGAGTTGGGCAACCGGGCGGTCGGCGTGTCGGCGGACCGGGTGGTGCGGGACGTGGTCGTCGAAGTGTTCGCGGCGGACGCGGCGGAGCGGCCGCCGACGTTCGAGGCGCTGACCGGCGTCGCGCGGGACCAGTTGTCCCGCCTGCTGGCACCGGCCACCGCCTCGTGACGGGTCGATTACTTCCTGTCCGGACCGGGCTTCGTGTCATGCCCGGTGGCATTCGCGTTCCGCTCGGGTCACTGGGGCAGAGCGAGTTTCTCGCCCTTGGGCGGCTTCGGCGCTTTCGCCGGGTCGGGGGTGAACCCCGGCGTCGGGGTCGGCGGGGGCTTGTCGTCCCCGCCGCAACCGGCCGCCGCGAGCAGGACCGCCAGCAAGAGGATGCGCGTCATGTGGGCCTCCGGTTAGAAGTCGTTGCTGACGATCCGGCCGTCCTTGTAGCCGGCCAGCCAGCGGAGTTGGAGCGGGTCGCCGCCGTTGCGGAAGAACCGCACCGACCCGTCGCAGAAGCCGAACATGGCCCCGCCCGGGTGCCGGCTGCTGAACGCCTGCCCGGCGGTCCCGTTGACGGTCGCCGAGTTCTGGTCCATCCACCACATGACATCGCTGATCCACAGCGAGTTGGCCGTCGCCCCGACGTCCGGCCGCAACCCGGTCATGCCGGCCCAGATGGCCGCCCGCTTGGTGGGGGCGCCCGTCGCACCCCCAGGCAGTTGGGTGCCGTCCCACATGCACTCGCCGACGGCCAGGGTGTTGCTGGTGCCGTCGCCGGAGGTGATGTGCTCGAGCCGCACCTTGCTGTTCTGGAACATGACCCCGCCCAGATCCTGGTCGCCGATGGCGAACCCGAACTGCGGGTTGATGTCGGGCCCGTTCGGCCCCATGATGGCCCGGTAGTTGGACATGGCGTGGTTGGCGCGAAACGCGGTCGTGGGCGGGCCGGTGTCCGACGGGCAGCGGTAGATGGACAGCGGGGTCTGGGTCAGCCCGCTGGGGATGTTCGCCGCGAACACGCCGATCGCTCCGGGCGGGCCGAAGGTCGTGGTGTCCACGCCGAGCGAGCGGTGCAGGTTGTCCTGCTCGACGTACGGCAGGATGATCGCCCCCCAGCCCCAACCCGGCTGGTAGGTGGCCGGCTGGGGGGTGCGGTACGCCGGCGGGAACACGCCCAGGGCGCTGGCGTGGTTGTGCAGGCCCAGGCACTGCTGCTTCAGGTTGTTGCTGCACTTCATCCGCGCGGCGGCCTCGCGGACCTTCTGGACGGCCGGCAGCAGCAGGCCGATCAGGATGGCGATGATGGCGA
>JAYTTN010000025.1:0-2823 GCA_043745295.1 Fimbriiglobus sp.
TGACCAGTGAAGAACTCGCCACGATGCGGGGGGCGCCGATCGAAATGCCGGTGCTGATTCCGGTGAAGGCGTTCGAGGACGCCTTCGGCATCAAAGCCAAGAACCCCGAGCAAGCCGACATCGAAGCCAAGTTGAAAGTCTACCCCGCCCACATTCACTTTGCGAACAACCGCGGCGAAACGCTCCTGGAGAACCGCAACTTCATGCGCACCCAAAGCCCGCAAGAGGCGATGGTCGTCTACTTCAAAGTGGCGATTCTTTGCTCGGCGGTGCTGGCGAGTCCGTGGATCTTTTACCAGATTTGGGCGTTCGTCGCCGCCGGGTTGTACCCCAAGGAGCGGGCGTATGTGTACAAGTTCCTCGCGCCGAGTATCGGCCTGTTCCTGACCGGGGTGTTGCTCTGCCAATTCGTCGTGCTGCCCGGCGCGGTGAAGGCGCTGCTCGGGTTCAACAACTTCCTCGACCTCGACCCGGACTTGCGGCTGAACGAGTGGCTCGGCTTCGCGCTGGTGCTGCCGCTGGTGTTCGGCGTGTCGTTCCAGACGCCGCTGGTCATGTTCGTCCTCAGCCGCATCGGCATGTTCAGCTACAAGGACTACTGGTCCAAGTGGCGGTACGCGCTGATCATCCTGGCCGCCTTCTCGGCGGTCATCACGCCGACGCCGGACGCCGTGACGATGCTGTACCTGCTCGTCCCGCTGTTCGGCCTGTACATGCTCGGCATCGGCATCTGCTACCTGTTCCCCGGCACCCTCCGCGACCCCGACGCGGAGGACGAGTCGCAGGTGGCGGTGTGACGGCCGGTGTGGGCGGGGGGAAGGCCAGTGCCGTCCACCTGCCGGGGACGCGGAAGTTCGCTGGAAGTCCTCGGATTTCGCACCGGAGGTGCGGCAGATGTCAGCCAGGGGTGAGCGAGCGCGGCGAGCGGAACCCCTGGACCCTGTTGCGAAACGCCGGAGTCGCGGAGGGACGACAGACTCTGCCGTCGCTCCGCGGCTCCGCGGCTCCGGGGAATTGGGACCGAAGACCAGGGGTTCGGTCGCTGCGCTCCGTCACCCCTGGCTACCGGCAACCACGCCTCCGGCGTGAAGACCACCTGCTCGCCCGACGCGCGAGCGAAAGCCGAACCGCGCAGGTCCCTCGCTCGCGCGTCGGGCTGACCAACCGGGAACCCCATGACCGACGACACGCCGTTCGCGCTGAGCTACGACGCCGGCACCGTGCTGATCGGCGGCGGGCCGCGCGGGTACGACTTCGCCACGTTGCCCGGCGTGCGGTTCGACCCCCGCACATCCACCTATCGGGCGCAGGGGCGGCACTACCGCGGCCTGGTCGAACACCTCGTCCGCGAGAAGCTGCCGTTCACCGACGCCGCCCGCGCGTGGCCCAAGGAACCGCAAGGGTGGAAGTTAGTCACGGATCGCGTGCCGTTCCCGCACCAGGCCGAGGCGCTCGCCGCGTGGTGGAAGGCCGGCGGGCGGGGTGTGGTGGTGCTGCCGACCGGCACCGGCAAGAGTTTCATGGCCGCGCTGGCCGTGGAGAAGGCGAGCCGCCCGACGCTCATCGTCGTGCCCACCATCGTGCTCATGACGCAGTGGTGCCTCGACCTCCAGCGGATGCTGGGCATCCCCATCGGGCAGGTCGGCGGCGGCGACTACGACTTCCAGCCGATCACCGTGACGACGTACAACTCGGCGTTCATCCATCTGGAACGGTACGCGCACAAGTTCGGGCTGATCGTGTTCGACGAGGCGCACCACCTGCCCGGCAGCACGTTCCAGGAAGCGGCCATCGGCAGTTTGGCCCCGTTCCGCCTGGGCCTGACCGCTACCCCCGAACGCGCCGACGGCGGCGAGGCGCTGCTGCCCGACTTGATCGGCCCCATCGTGTACCGCCGCGAGATTCAAGAGCTGTCCGGCGACTACCTGGCCGGGTACACCGCGCACCGCGAGTACGTCGAACTGACGGCGGTGGAGGCCGAGAAGTACCAGGAGTGCCGCGACCACTACCGCGGGTGGATCGCCGACCACGGCATCGACCTGCGGCAGCCGAACGGCTGGCAGCGGTTCATCTTCGAGGCCAGCCGGTCGCCGGACGGGTGGGAGGCGCTGCGGGCGCACAAGGAGCAGAAGCGGATCGAGCGGCAGGCCGAGGGCAAGTTCAAGAAGCTGGAGGAGCTGTTCGGCCGGCACGTCGGCGAGCGGACCATCGTGTTCACCGCCGACAACGCCACCGTGTACGAGATCGCCCGCCGGTATCTGGTGCCGGCCATCACCAACCAGACGAAGGCGAAGGAGCGGAAGCACATCCTGGAGAAGTTCCACAGCGGCGAGTACACGGTGCTGGTGGCGTGCCAGGTGCTGAACGAGGGCGTGGACGTGCCGGCGGCGAGCGTCGGCATCGTGCTGTCGGGGTCCAGCAGCGTGAAGGAGAACGTGCAGCGGCTGGGCCGCATCCTGCGGAAGTACGGCGACAAGCAGGCGAACCTGTACGAGGTGATCGCGCGGGGAACGAGCGAGGAGGGGTCGTCCGACCGCCGCCGGCAGCACGGCGCGTTCCAGCGGGGCGGGTGAAGTCCTTCCGGGGTGCGAGCCGGCAACTGCGCCCGCGACACGAGGTCGAGATGGCGTGTGATAAAAAAGGGAAATTCGTTGACACGAGATCGCGGTCGTGTAAAGTCGGCTTTGTGAACCAAGAAACGTCAAATCCTGTGAAACGATTCCTGACGCCACCCATCGTGGCGGGCTTGGTCGGTGCTTATTTCCTCACCGCTGCCGCTCTAAAGCTATTCCCCGAGAATAGCACCACGGGGGGGGGGGGGGG
>JAYTTN010000026.1:0-36245 GCA_043745295.1 Fimbriiglobus sp.
GCTGAAATCCGCGTCATCCGCGTCCCTCTTATTTTGAAGTTTTGTCTGGTGCGGTCGCCATCGCTTTGCTTCCATTCCACCCATCGCTTACAATACACCTGTCGAAACTCCCGCCGAACCGCCTCTTCTCCCGCCGTCCGAGGCTCCCGATATGCTCCGCGCCGTCCTCCCCGCCGTCGCGGTGGTGTTCCTGTTCGCCGGTGTCGGGTTCGCGGCGGAAGGGCCGTCGTTCCTGAACGAGGTCATGCCGGTGCTGACGAAGGCCGGGTGCAATCAGGGCGCGTGCCACGGGAAAGGGGCCGGGCAGAACGGGTTCAAACTGTCGCTGCGCGGGTACGCCCCGGACCAGGATCACCGCTGGATGACGCGCGAGTTCGACGCCCGCCGCGTGGCCCCGACCGAGCCGGAGCGGTCGATCCTCGTCACCAAGCCGACGGCCCAGGTGCCCCACGAGGGCGGCAAGCTGTTCGGCGTGAAGTCCCGCGAATACGAGACGCTGCGGAACTGGATCGCCGCCGGTAGCCCCGGCCCGGACGCGAAGGACGCCAAGATCGTCGGCTTCGAGTTGACCCCGCTGAACACGGTGCTGAAGCCCGGCGCGACGGTGCAACTGACGGCGTTCGCCACGTTCGGCGACGGCACCAAGAAGGATGTCACCTGGCTGACGAAGTTCGACACCAACGACGCGGCGGTGGCGACGGTGTCTCCCATGGGGCTGGTGAAGGCGACGCGCAACGGCGCGACCGGCGTCCGCGCGGCCTTCCTCACCGAAGTGGCCGTGGCGGTGCTGGCGGTGCCCTACGAGAAGCCGGTGGACGACGCCAAGTTCGCGGTGCGGAACAACTTCGTCGATGACCACGTCTTCGCCAAGCTGAAGGAACTGCGGATCGAACCGTCGGGGCTGAGCGGCGACGCCGAGTTCCTCCGCCGGGTGTTCCTGGACTGCACCGGCACGCTGCCCACGCCGGGCGAGACGGTCGCGTTCCTGGCGGACACGGCGGCCGACAAGCGAGCCAAGCTGATCGACGCGCTCCTGGATCGCCCGGAGTTCACCGACTACTGGACGCTGTTCCTGTCGGACCTGTTCCAGAACCGCAAGGAGCGGGACCACGACGTGCGCGGGGTGAAGGGCGTCCGCCAGTTCCACGCCTGGATCCGCGAGCAGGTGGCGGCCAACAAGCCGTGGGACGACATCGCCCGCAGCGTGCTGACGGCGACCGGCGACAACACGAAGTCCCCGGCCGTCGGGTACTTCATCGTCACCGTCGGCGAACACCGCGAAGTCGAGAAGTCGGAAGCCGCCGAGAGCGTGGCGCAGGCGTTCCTCGGCACCCGCATCGGCTGCGCCCGCTGCCACAACCACCCGCTGGAGAAGTACACGCAGGACGACTTCTACCACTTCAGCGCCTTCTTCACCCGCGTCAAGCTGGAGCGGAAGGACGCGAAGGAGGCGGCCACGAAGCTGGTGGTGTCGCACCACGACGCCAACCAGAACAAGCAGCCCGTCGCGGTGCGGCAGCCGCGGACGAACCAGATGATGAAGGCGCAGCCGCTGGACCGCAGCGCGGCCGAGATCAAGCCGGCCGATGACCCCCGCGCGAAGCTGGCCGAGTGGATCACCAGCCCGAAGAACGAGGCGTTCGCCGGGGCGATGGTGAACCGCGTGTGGAAGCACTTCCTCGGCGTCGGGCTGGTGGAGCCGGTCGACGACTTGCGCGCCACCAACCCGCCGAGCAACCCGGCGCTGTGGAAGGCCCTGTCGGCCGAGTTCGCGACGGAGAAGTACGACCTGAAGAAGCTGATCCGCGCGGTTCTGAACTCGCGGACGTATCAACTGACCAGCGGTACGACCGCCAACAACAGCACCGACGGCCGCTTCTACTCGCACTACTACGCCCGCCGGCTGCCGGCCGAGGTGCTACTCGACGCCTTGTCCGCCGCGACCGACTCGCCGGAGAAGTTCGACGGCTACCCTCTCGGCGTGCGGGCGACCCAGGTGCCGGACCCGTTCGGCGCGTCGGCGTTCCTGAAGATGTTCGGCAGCTCCGAGCGGGTGACGGCCTGCGCGTGCGAGCGGATCGGCGACGTGACCCTGCCGCAGTTGCTGACCTTGCAAAACGGCGACCGGCTGCTGGCCAAGATCAAGGACGGCGACGGCTCGCTGGCGAAGCTGCTGAAAGGCGAAAAGGACGACGCGAAGCTGGCGGAGTCGCTGTTCCTGCGGACGTTCGCCCGTCGGCCGACGGCCGACGAGACGACGGCGGTGACGGCCGCGCTCGCCGGCGGCGACCCCCGCGAGGAGGTGTTCCGCGACCTGCTCTGGGCGCTGCTGAACTCGAAGGAGTTCGCGTTCAACCACTGACGGCTCACAGCCCCAGGTCGGCGAGGGTGGCGGCGGACAGGAGGACTCCCGGCATGGCTTCCAGCCGCTCGTCGGGCAGTTGCCGGAGGTGCTCCAACACCGCCTCCGGCAGCTCCCCGAACTTGGAGGTGATCGCCGCCTCCAGGAACTCCAGCCGGCCGATCCGCTCGCCGAGGGCTTGGCCCTCCACCAGCCCGACCTGCTTGCCTTCTTCCAGCCACTCCAACACGGGTCGCGCACGCTTCATGTTCCACCCCTCCAGTGCTTGGGACCACAGTGGGTATCGGCCGGCGGCGTCGGCGAAGACTTTGGCCAGCCCGCCGTAATTGGACCGCCGGCGGTCGTCCGGTTCGGCCTCGGCCAACCGCTTCCACTTCTCGACTGTACTCTCCTGATCCGACGCAGCAGCGGGAACGTGTCGCGTATCCATTCGGGGATTCTTCACCGCGGAGCGGTGACGAGCGAGCGCAGCGAGCGGAACCCCTGGAAATCATCGGAAAACCGCCCCGCACCCCGGCGGGGTGCCGGACTCGTCGCTCCATTCCGCCGCCCCTCCGGGGCGGGAACCCATTGGCCAGGGACCAGGGGTTCCGCTCACTTCGGTCGCTCGTCACCCCTGGCTACAGGCCGCCACGCCTCCGGCGTGAAGACACGTTGCCAACCTCGGCTCTCGGCTCATCGCTCACGGCCCCCTCATTCGGCGCACCGGAAGCCCGTGTGGCTGGCCCCGCTGTCCGGCGGGTTCTTGTCGCGGGCGCTGGGAACGTACCGCCGACAGTAGCCTTCGGCGCACAGGAACGAGCCGCCGCGCCGCACCCGCTGCGGCTGTCCGCGGTCCGGTTCGCCGGCGTCCGGTCCCGGCGGGTGGTCGCGCGGGGCGCGGCCGTAGTACGTCGAGTCGTACCAGTCGGCGCACCACTCCCACACGTTGCCGCTGGTGTCGTGCAGGCCGTAGCCGTTCGGCGGGAAGCTGCGTACCGGCGCGGTGCCCTTGAACCCGTCCGCCCCAGTGTCGCCGTGCGGGAAGTCGCCCTGGAAGGTGTTGGCGAACCACCGGCCGTCGGTGCCCTGCTTCGCGGCACCCCAGCAGAACTCTTGCTTTTCCAGGCCGCCCCGCGCGGCATACTCCCACTCGGCCTCGGTCGGCAGTCGGCGACCGGCCCACTTGGCGAATGCCGCCGCGTCGTCCCACGCGATGTGAACCACGGGGTGGTTCATCTTCCCTCTCAACGTGCTACCGGGGCCGTTCGGGTGCCGCCAGTTCGCGCCTTCGACGTACTGCCACCACGGCGGGTGTTCACCGGGCCACTCGCGCTCGTCGAGGGACGCCGGCACCGGCCGGAACACCGCCGAGCCGGGTTTCGCACCGGGGAACTTCGTCACGTCCGGCTGGCGCTCGGCCACGGTGACGTACCCCGTCGCCTTCACGAACGCCGCGAAGCGGGCGTTCGTCACCTCCGTGACCTCCATGCGGAACGCCGTCAACTTCACGACGTGCGCGGGCTTCTCGTCGGCCGCGCCGGCGTCGCTGCCCATGACGAACTCGCCGGCCGGGATGGCCGCCGTCGGCGCGGGGGCGTCGTCCGCCTCGGCGAGCGGGTCGAACGCGGCCGGCGGGGTTGGCGGCGACGAGTTGCCGACGACGAGGACGACGGCGAGCAGCCCGACGGCGGCCCCGCCGAGCAGGTACGGGAAGAAGCGAGTGAGGTTCATGGGTCCGATTCTATCCGAGCCGGAAGCGTGAGCGACGGACCGAGCAAAGACCCGTCGCTCACGCTTCCGGCTCGGATTCCGGTCACTTCACCAGCTCGTTCAGCGTGTAGTACGCCTCCGGGTGCAGCAGCGCCTCGCCGGACAGGGCCTTCACGCCGTTCCATTTGAAGTCGTACACGCGGCCGGGGTGCAGGTCGGCCACGCTCAGGCTGACCGTCTTCTTGTCGTCCGAAAGCGTCATTTTCGTCACCGGCTCGGGCTTGGTGTCCGTCTCCGGATACCCGTACTGGCTGCTGTAGACGTAGGTGAACGACTTCAGCGCCACGGCCTTGGCGTTCACCGTGTCCGGGTCCACCGGCTTCGTGAAGGTGAAGTCGAAACCGGCTTTGGTCAGCGTCACGTGATGCACTTCCATCGGGTCCGCGCCGGTGAAGCTGATCCGCTGCAACCCGTGCGGCTTGCCGCCGAGCGACCCCCAGCCGCGGTTGGTTTGGCCGACGTACAGCGCGCCGTCTGGCCCGAACGTCAGCCGGTTCACCCCGCACTGGAAGCCGGCGCGGAACGGGAAGCACGCCCCCTGGTACACGCCGTTCACCTTCTCCAGCGCCACCCGCATGACCACCGCCGTGTACTGGTCGCCGACGAAGCACTGGCCGCCGAACGGGCCGAACTTGCCCTTGGTGGTGTCCCAGATCGGCTCGCTGATGGACTGCCCCATGCGGCCGTAAGGGAACCAGACGCACGGCGGGGCGAGTTCGGGCATGCCCTTCGGGGCGGTTTTGCCGGGGGCCGGCTGGCCGTCGTACATCATGCCACTGGCCACCTTCTCCGGCACCTTGCCGGCGAACGGCGAATCCTTCACCCACCGCAGCCCCGCCTGGTGGCCGTAGAACTTGCCCTTCTGGAGGTGGTGCATCTTGTTCGTCGCCACCCACTCGCCCTGGTTGTCGGTGTAGAAGAGATCCCCCTCCGGCGAGACGTTGACGCCGTTCGGCGAGCGGATGCCGTAGGCGAACGGCTCCAGGTCGCCCTTCGGCGTCACCTTCACGCACCACCCGCGCCACGCCCCTTTCGCCTGGTGGCCGCCGCCGAAGCCGACGTTCAGGGTGACGTAGAAGTCGCCCGTCTTCGGGTCGCGGGCCGGGCCGAAGGCGAACTCGTGGTAGTCGCCGGACACGCCCCACTTGTCGCAGAAGGTGGTGAACTCGGTGGCCGTTTTGCCGGTGCCGGCCTTGTCCACCAGCTTCGTCAGCTCCGGCCGCTGCACGACGTACACCGTCTTGTCGTCCTCTACCCACAGGCCGAGCGCCTCGTGCAGGCCGCCGGCGTACTTGCCGAACTTGATGTCGGTCAGGCTCTCGCTGGTCGGGTTGTCGATCAGCCACACCTCGCCGCGACGGGTGCAGGCGAGCAGCTTGCCGTCCGGCCGGAAGCCGAGGCCGCCCACTTCCAGCACGCAGTCGGCCGGCACCGGCAGGGTGAACATCTTGTAGAACTTGTTCTCTTCGGTGCTGTTCACCACCTTGGCCGGCTTGCCGCCGCTCCCCTTGGGGAACTCGCCGTCCAGCTTCGCCGCGATCTGCTTGGGCAGCAGGTCGGGCACTTCCGGGGCGGCGTACAGTTCCCACCCGCCGCCGTACTGCCCGACGCGGACGAGCAGCTCGTTCTTGCCCGGCTTCACGTCCAGCGTCACCTCGTCCTGGTCCGGCGCGGCCGGCCGCATGTAGTTCTCGTGGATCAGCCGCTTGCCGTTGAAGTACACCGTCAGCGTGTCGTCGGTGCCCAGCGACAGCGGCAGCGAACACTTCTCCTTCGCCTGGAACTCGTGCCGCAGGTACACCACGGCGTCGCTGCTCGCGCCGGGGAACAGCTTGGCGAGGTCGTAGATGGTGCCGAGTTTGAACTTCGGCAGTTCCTTCCAGCCGAACGTGGCCGCGTTCTTCCCGGCGAACGTCGCCTTCGGGTCGAACGGCCCCTTCTCCGGCGGGTACTGGGTGTCGAACCCGCCGTCGGCCGGGTGGTCGAACGGCCCGGCGTAGAGCCACTGGCCGTCCAGGTTCGGCAGGCCGACCGCCGCCAGCGTGGCGACCAGGGTGTCGGTGCGATTCGCCTTCTTCACGAGGTCGGGCTTGGGCTGCGGCTGCCGGGCGACGAGCACCCCGGCGGCGACGGCCAGGACGGAAAGGGCGAGCAGGCGGCGGGGCATGGGATGGGACTCGGAGGGGTGGGATTGCTGGCGAGCGGGGGGCGTAAGCCCCCTGTTGTTTGAAAGGCAAACAGGGGGCTTACGCCCCCCGCTCGCCAAGAATATCCGCATTCAACTCAGCTTGGCCCAGATGGCGTCGAACTCGCGCTGGAAGGCGGCGAGCAGCTTCGCGTCGGCGGTGTCGATCACGTTCTCCATGTTCTGCTCGGCCGCGCCGCGGGTCCAGTTGTAGCTGCCGTCGAGCAGGCGGGTGCCGTCGAAGATGGCGAACTTGTGGTGCATGTGGAACGGCGTGCGGTCCACCAGCAGCGGGATGCCGGCGGCCAGGAACTTGGGGATGTCCGACCCCAAGTCCTCGGCCTTGTCGTTGTCGGTGATGATGCGGACCCTCACGCCCCGGTGGTGCGCGGCGAGGATGGCGTCGGCGATGCGGTCGTCGGTGATGGTGAAGACGCAGATGTCGGCGGACGTGCGGCAGGTGAAGAGGCGGTGGACGATCACGCCCAGGCAGGCGTCGCCGGGGCTGAACGCGACCTCCGACAGCGACTCGGCGGCGGCCCCGCCGGGGTGCGGCGGCACGATCACCTTCAGCGCGTCTTCGAGGAACGCCAGGACGAGCGTCGCCTGCGGGTCGGCGACGGCGTTGCGGGCGGCGTCGAACACCCGACTGCGGGCGACGGCCCGCTGCTGGTCGGTGGCGACGTTCGCCTGCACCCACGCGGTCAGGGCGGTCCGCTCGGCCTTGCTCAGCTTGCCGTCCACGAGGAATTGGCGGAGCAGCGCGTCCAGTTCGGCGGCATTCATGACGGCGGCGTCCGGGGCGGGGAGTCCGAGGCGATGGGGGATTATCGCCAACCGGTCCCGACCGGGCAACCGCCAATCCGTCACCGCTGGAGCATGTCCTCGGCCAGCTCCTGCCAGTTCACCTCGTTGATCGCGCCGATCACCAGGTCCTGGTGCAGCGGGTCTTTCAGCTTCACCACCCCCTGGCTCATCTCGCCCTTCATCTGCCTGGCCAGCGCGCGGGTGGCGATCTCGCCGGCCGTGTTCGTCCCCGCCGCCACCTCGGCCGACACGGCCGCCGCGTCCCGCTGCCGCGCCGCCTGCTCCTTCCAGTAGGCCAGCGCCTTCGCGTCGCTGGCGAAGTAGTCGTTCACCTTTTTCGTCGGCTTGCTGGCCTCGCCCGACCCGGTGTAGTAGTTCCGCCCCTTGCCGCCGTCCACGTTGTCCTGGGACGCCACCGGGCCGTACGTCAGCGAGTCGAACGTCGAGCCGGTCTTGCTCGGCGTCTTGGCCGTGCCCGACGGATCGACGAAGTAGTTGGCCACCGCCTGCTTCACCTTCGAGTCCTGCGCGCCGATCCACATGACCAGGAAGAACGCCATCATGGCCGTGACGAAGTCGGCGTACGCCACCTTCCACGACCCGCCGCCGCCTTTGCCCGCCATGATGAATGCTCCGAGGAAGTTTGCCGAAGTGTTTTGGGAGGGCGAGGCATTGATCCGAGCCGGAAGAGTGAGCGACGGTCCCTTGATCCGAGCCGGAAGAGTGAGCGACGGTCCCAAACAATAACCGTCGCTCACGCTTCCGGCTCGGACAAGACGGAACCGTTACCCGGCCGCGTTCGCCTCGTTGAAGATGGCGTACATCTCTTGCGGCGTCGGCCGGGTGTCGGTGCCGAGCAGCCGGCGGGAGCGGGTCAGCACGTCGCGGGGGCTGGCCCCGTCGTTCATCGACACCACCGCCGCGCACACCGCCTGCAAGAACACCGTCTCCTGGTCGCCCATCGCGCCCATGCGGGCGGCCAGCGGGGCGAAGAAGCCGTAGGCCATGAGGATGCCGAGGAACGTGCCCACCAGGGCCGCCCCCACCTTGTACCCGATCACGTCCACCGGCCCGCCGATGGCCTGCATCGTCACCACGATGCCCAGCACCGCCGCCACGATGCCGAACCCCGGCAGGGCGTCGGCCGTCTTGGTCAGCGCGTCCACCGCCGCGTGGTGCTCGCGGTCGATCACCTTCACCTCCTCGGCCAGCCAGATCGTCAGTTGCTCGGAGGTCACTTTGCCGTCGGCCAGCATGGACAGGCCGCCGCACAGGAAGTCGCGCAGGTGGTGGTTGCTGTTGATCTTCGGGTACTGCTTGAAGATGCTGCTCTCGTCCGGGTTCGCCAGGTGCGCCTCCAGGCCGAGCGCCCCCTCCTGCCGCACCACGCGGGCCAGGGCGTACAGCACGCGGAACAGCTCCAGGCACGTCGGCTTGCCGTAGGGCGACCCCTTCAGCGTGGTCATGATGCCGCGGAGGATATCCTTGATGACCTTGAACGGCGACATGATGACGAGCGCGCCGACGGTGGCCCCGCCGATGGTGACGAACTCGGACAGGTGCAGCAGCGACATCGGCTTGCCGCCGGCCATGCTGAACCCGATCAGCACGGCCGCCGTGACGATGACGCCGCCGATGATCACGAACATGCCTGTCCCCCGCCGGTCGGAAACGGAATACCCCGGAAGGAAGATCGAAGGGCGGCGGGAAAAGTTGCGGCCGGACGGGGAAATGGGCGGCGGCCGATGGTGCCCCTCGCCGCGAACGTGCGGCCGGCGCGAACACTGAGGCGAGACAAAACGATTTTGGGAATTCCGTTCACTTTACTTTACTTCTGTTCATGTGTAGCGCATAGTTGTCGTGTAGACTCCTCTCGGAGGGCGTCCCATGCCCGTCGCCGCACCCAAGCCCGTGGACATCGCCTGCCTACTGCTCATCGCCAAAGGGCGACGGCAGGGGCTGCGCGCGCGTTGCCCCGGCGACCGGTTCCGCGCGGCGATGGCGATCTTGAAGCAGGAGAAAGCGCGGATGCGGGGGACGTGGTCGCTCGATTCGGTGTACGAATGGCCGGACGACGGGGAGGAGGAGACTGCCAGCAATGCCGTGCCGGCCGCACTCCGCGAAGACAAGCCGTTCTTCCCCGACACGTCAACCGCCTTCGGAACGCCGGCGGCCAGCCGGCCGCGCGAGGGCGGGCCGGGACTCTGCCCCGACCCGCAGTTCCATCGCGTCGTCCGGCATTTCCCGCCGGCGGCTGACGACACCGCGCACGAAAAGACCCGACCGCTACCGGCCGGGTCGCCCGACACCAGTCCCGACTCACTTGGCGGCTGCGGCCTTCTTCGCCTTGAAGGCGTGCTGCTCGGCCAGGGCCGGCGGCAGGTTCTTCCGGGCCAGCTCGACGATCTGGTCGAACGCGACCGGGTCGTGGATGGCCACCTCCGACAGCGCCTTGCGGTCGAGCATGCACATCGCCCGCTGGAGGCCGGCGATGAGTTCGCTGTACCGCAGGCCGCGCATGCGGCTGGCGGCGTTGATGCGGATGATCCACAGGCGGCGGAACTGCCGCTTCTTCACCCGCCGGTCGCGGAAGGCGAACGCCCGCGCCCGGATGAGGGTGCAGTGCGCCATCCGGAACAGGTTGTGCCGGCTGGCCCGGAACCCCTTCGTCAGCTTCCGCATCCGCTTGCGGCGACCCGCCTGCGTTTTCCCACTGCCCGCGCGAACCATGGCCGTTGTCCTGTTTTAGTGAGGATGTGTGTGAGGGTGAGGAGCGAGGCGAGAGCGTCACTGCATGTTCATGGCGATCAGGTACTTGAACGTGATCTGCGTGTTGACGATGACGCCGGCGTTGCGGAGCTGCCGCCGCCGCTTGGCGGTGAAGTGGGCGTTCAGGTGCCGCTTGCCGCACTTGCCGTGCTTCAGCTTGCCGGTGCCGGTCACGCGGAACCGCTTCTTGACGCTCTTGTTCGTCTTGTTGTGCTTGGCCATGGAGTTGCCCCGGTTGTGGGGTGCGAGGGGGCGGCGAACACGTCGCCGCGCTTGTGGCCCCGACCCCGACACGCGCCGGCCCGAGTCGTTCGGGCGGCGGCCCCGGTCGCGCGACGAGTTCGGACTGGCCGAAAGCGCGACCGAGGGAAGGAGGAAGTGTACGGCGGCGGGCGGCGGGGGGAAGGGCGAAAAGCGCCCCGTCGGCACACCCCCGTGCGTCCACCCCATTGCCCGGACCCGCCACCATCTGCTACCGTGGGGGTATGAACACCACCCCCAGCCGCCGGCAGTTCGTCGCCACCACCGCCGGGGGCATCGCGCTCCAGTGGCTGCTGTCCCGCGACGCCGCCGCGTCCGGCCCGACGCCGACCGCCAGTCCGCTGGCGGCTCGCGCCCCGCACTTCGAGGCGAAGGCCAAGCGGGTCATCTTCCTGTTCATGGTCGGCGGGCCGAGCCAGATGGACCTGTTCGACCCGAAGCCCACCCTGACGAAGCTGCACGGCCAACCGCTGCCGGAAACGACCGGCCGGCCGAAGTCGCAGTTCACCAGCGGGGGCGAGACGATCCTCGCCAGCACCCGCACGTTCAAGAAGCACGGCAAATCGGGTCAGTGGGTGAGCGACCTGATGCCGCACTTCGCCGGGTGCGTGGACGACGTGTGTTTCCTCAAGTCCTGCACCAGCCTGTCCACGATCCACGCGCCGGCCATGTATGAGCTGCACACCGGCCGCACCCTGATGGGCCACCCCAGCATCGGCAGTTGGGTGACCTACGGCCTCGGCTCCGAGAGCGAGAACCTGCCGGCGTACTGCGTCATGCCGCAGCCCGAAGGCATCCTGGAGGGCGGCGCGCCGTGCTGGGGCGCGTCGTACCTGCCGGCCGTGTATCAGGGCACGCTGCTGCGGAAGGGGCCGAAACCGATCCTGAACCTGCACCCGCCGGCCGGCGTTTCCGACACCCGCAACGCCCGCACCTTCGACCTCGTGAAACGGCTGAACGAACTCAACCTGCCGCCCGACGACACCGACCTCCAGGCCCGCGTCAGCAGCTACGAGTTGGCCTTCAAGATGCAGAAGAGCGCCCCGGCCGCCGTGGACCTGTCGCAGGAAACCAAGGAAACGAAGGCGATGTACGGGCTGGACGACAAGAAGACGCAGGACTTCGGCACGCGGCTGCTGCTCGCCCGGCGGCTGGTCGAACGCGGCGTGCGGTTCGTGCAGGTGTACAGCGGCGGCGGGCCGGTGAACGTGCAGTGGGACGCGCACGACGACCTGAACGGCAACCACGAGAAGATGTGCGGGCTGGTGGACAAACCCGTCGCGGCGCTGCTGACGGATTTGAAGAAGCGCGGCCTGTTGAAGGACACGCTGGTGGTCTGGTGCAGCGAGTTCGGGCGGACGCCGAACAGCCAGGGCAGCGCCGGCCGCGACCACAACCCGCTCGGCTACACCATGTGGCTGGCCGGCGGCGGGGCGAAGGGCGGCACCAGCGTCGGCACCACCGACGAGTTCGGCCTGCACGCCGTCGAGCGGCCGATCCCGGTCGCCGACTTCCACGCCACCATCCTGCACCTGCTCGGCCTCGACCACGAGCAACTGACCGTCCGCCACAGCGGCCGCGACGAGCGCCTCACCGACATCGCCGGCAAGGTGGTGACGGAAGCCGTGGCGTAGGATGGAGCCAACCGGGAGACCCGCCATGACCGCGACGAAAAACGACCCGCGACCGCGTTCGAGCGGGCGGGACACTGGCTGAGTTCGTCTACTTCGACCTCTCGTCCGAGTCGGACCTGCGGAACCCGTCGGGGGACGGCGAGTGAACCCGGTCCATCTGCTCGACCAGGCCGAACACCTCGCCGCGCGGCAGGCCGTCGGCCGGCCGCAAGAGACGGATCGGAATCGGTCTGGAAATAGCGGTCGTACTGATCCGTCGGCCTGGAATTGGCACCGCGCCACACGGTCGTTGGCGAACCGGTTGGCAACTGATCGCGTAGAATACTTGCCCGGCCACCGTTGATCGAATCGAGCGCGACACCGAGAAGGCTTTGTCCTAAGTTGTCAAGACACCCGCGCCCCACCGGAGGTGCCCCCGTGCAGGAAACCCGGACGTACGCGAACCCGCCCATCGTCGAACTCGTCATCGGCGCGCAGTTCGCCCCGCTCGACAAGATGACGGCCGGTCACTTCGGTGCCCTTTGGGACGGCGTCGGCCGATCCGAATGGGTGACGCCGTCCGACGCCCAGGAGATCGAACCTCAATACGAGACGTTCGAGTCTTTGCCCTGGGCACCGCTTTCGATGCAACTCAAGCTCACGCCGGTTCGTGGTCCCGGCCGCTTGCTTCTTGCTAACACGGCGAACGACCGCTTGCTCCAGATTCAGCGTACGCGGTTCCACATGAACTGGCGGAAAGGGAACAACCAGTACCCGAGCTACAAGAAGTTAATCGCCGAGTTCTTAGAAACGTTTGATCGGTTTGTTCTCGCCGTGAACGGCCTGGGCCTTGGTGAGGTCCGACTCGATCAGTGGGAGATCACCTACATTGACGCTTTTCCGAAGGGCGAATACTGGGAGACGCCCACCGATTGGCCGAAAGTGCTGCCCGGTCTATTCGGGCAGTTCTTCCCGACTGACGGGACGGGGCTGGAACTCGAACGACGGGCCGCAGAGTGGGCGTTTGAGATCGCTCCGAAGGTGGGCCGGCTCTACGTCGCTGCGCACACTGGGAAGGCATCTGATGACGGACCGGAAAGCCTGATGTTGAACATGACTGCTCGCGGGCCACTCCAGGCAAGCGACGGGTCGGCCGGCCTCACCGCCGGCCTCGCTCGCGGCCACCAGATGGCGGTGGATGCGTTTGAACGGAGTGCGAGTCCGGATGCCCGCGCCCGCTGGGAGAAACCGTGATGATGGCCTTCGCTCCTGTCGATTTCCCGAGTATGTCCGAAGTCGCGACCCACGTCGCGGACAACCCTCGTACCGCTCACGGGGCGGCAGTGTTTTCACGTCGCCCCAACCCGGCGGAAGTATTCGGCCAATCACGGTTGCGTGATCCGCTGCGACTACTCCCGGCAGCCGGCACGCAGCCTCTCGAAAGATGGGATGCCACCTTGGAAGGCATCGAGTCGGTCAGCAACTTGGAAGAGGACTGGGACGGCGAAGGCTCGCCTAAACCCGGCAAGGGCACCCTCAGAATGGCGATACACGTCGTCATGCGGATGGCGGCCATCGGCGTCCGTCCTCCCGACCGTGTGGTGCCCGGCGTGAACGGCACGGTCCTCTTCGTGTGGAGTACGGCGACGGGATATGTGGAACTTGAGGCGACGGAGTCTGGGATCGAATACTTCGTCGCCCAGGGTGTTCTGGTTCGGCCTGAGTCGGCGTGAGCCGGATCATGAAATCAGAAAACGAACCCATCACCGACGATGAGTGGCTCATTCGCCGCGTCAACAAGATGTACTGGCGCGCCGAGTCGTTCCCATTTATCATCCCCGAAGCATTTCGACCGCGAGACAAGGGGGATGCCCCGGACCTCACTGGAATCAGCGTCTACCGCCTCAGTTGTTTATCATGCCTTGAAGATTCGTTAGCGAAGGTTCCCGCCGTCAAGTTGGGGGCCGCTGGCCTCGTCCGATTCCAAGTGGCGGAATTGAAAGCGATTGGCTGGTCTGTAGTGCCCGATGCTGACAAAGACAATCCGGTAATCCCAGGACACTGCGTCATCCCCGAACTGAGCGTCCAGTCGTACGAAGCGAACAAGCAACTCCGAAAATTTGGGATGGCCACTCTTGCGCAACTTGCAAGCCGACCGCTATGCTTGGTTCGCGTTCCGCCGCTACTTGAGGGAGTTGTCTAGCGACGGTCGCGGCTCCATCGGGTAACGCCGACCCGCTGCCGGAGTAGCCGCCGCTCCTCCGTGCTACACTTCCGGGTGTCGCCCCTTCCGCGTAGCCGATGCCCATGCCGTCGCTGTTTTTCCCGAACCCGGACGCGGTGCGGCTCGCGGTGGCCGCCGGCGTCATCCCCGCCGAGGTCGCCGGCCGGCCGGTGGTGGCCGGCGTCGAGGCCACCGGCGGCGTCTGGGTGCGGCCGACCGGCGACCTCGCCAACTCGCCCCGGCTGTCCCGCCTGAACGTCCGCCTGCTCACTCCGCCGCCGGAGCTGCCGTTCGCCGAGCGGCCGTGCTGGGCGGCGCTCATTCCCCTCCGCCCCGACCCGACACCGACCGCGACCGGCCCGCTCCTCTTCGACCTGCCCGCCGGCCAGCTCGCCACCTTCGCCGCCGCCGTCCGCCGCTTGCACCCGCAGCCGGTGCGCTTCCTGCTGGATGGCGACCGCGCGATCCTCCGCGTCGAATCGCCGCCGCACTACCTGACCCTGACCGCTGCCGACCTGGGGGCCGGGGTGTATCGCCCGGCGGCGCGCGGCGCTTGGGTCCGGCTGGGGTGGGAACACCCGCTGCCCGGCCCGACCGGGTTCGACCCGCACCGCGTCGCCCTCGTCGATCCGCCGACCGGCTGGCGGGTGCTGCCCGAATCGCCGTTCACCGGCACCGCACAAGCGTTCGCCCTGCCCGCCGCGGTCATCGCCACCCCGAACCCGTCCGTCCGCGCCGTCATCCGCGTGCCGCTGAAGGTTCGCAAAACGCGAACGCCGAGCGACGTGGAAACGCTCTGGCTGCTGCCCGGCGGGTTGCCGGCGCTGGCCGCGTTCGCCGCCGACGCCGAGGAGCGGTTGATTCAACTCCTCGATGCCGCCGAGTTGACGACCGCCGACGGCCGGACGCGGGTGGTCCTCCGCCCGGCCGACGGTAAGCGGCGGACGCCGGTGGTGCCGCTGTCGGCAACGCCGTACGCGCCGCTGCCCGGCCGCGCGGATGTCTTCCTGCCGGTCGGCTTCGCCCTGTCGCCGAACGCGCGCCCGGAGGCCGTCGGTCGCGCAGTGGACCTGCCGGCCGGCCACTTCGCACTCGTCGAACCGGACCCGGCCGGCATCGCGGTGCATCGGCTGTCGCTGTCGGCGTTCCGCCCGCTGAAGTCGTTCGTCGCGTACTCGGCCCCGCCGCGGGTGGCGATGAGCGCGAAGGAACCGGTCGCACTATTCGCGCTGCCGGGGTTCGTCGTCGCCACGCCAGTAGTTGCGAAGGCGGACCACGACCTGCCGCCGCCGTCCGCCCTGCCCCATCGCCCGGCGGTGCGCGTGTCGGCGAGCGGGACGTGGATCGGCCGGCTGACCGGACTGTTCCGGACGAAGAAGGAGGAGGTCACCGCCGACAAACCCGCCGCGAAACCGGCCGATACCAGCGACCCGTCGATCACCCCGGCCCCGCCGCGCACGGCCAAGGCGCGGAGCGAGTGGGCCGCACGCCGCGCCGCGCTGGAACGACAAGTGGTGGACTCCGGCCACCGCCTCGACCCGCGCAGCCGGGGCGACCTGTGGGCGGAACTGGCCGGGCTGTACGGCGAGACCGGCCAGCCGGCGGACGCGGCCGTCTGCTGGGCGAACGCGGTCTGGGACCGCGCGTCGCCGCCGGCCGAGTGGCTCGACGGCTGGGTGAGGGCGGAAGCGAAGTCGGCCCGTTTCGGCGCGGACAAGGCGACGGCCGAAGCGGTCCTCGCCCGCCCGCCGTCGGCGGCCGCCGCGCGGGTGGCGGTGGCGCTGATGGTCCGCGCCGGCCGACCGGGCGCGGCGGGGGTGTTCCCGTGGGCGGAGGCGACGGTACTGCTGGACCAGTTCGAGGCCGAGTTGCCGGTGCGGGCGGTCTGGCTGGCCCGGCTCGCGGCGGCCGGCGCGGTGTCCGGCGACCCGCTCGCCCTGGCCCGCTGTCGGGATCGACTGTTCGCCCGGCTGTCCGTCGGGGGCACGGCGCTCGACCTGGACGCGCCGACGTTCCTCCGCTTCCACGGCACCGCCGGCGGGGACCGCTTCGCCGACGCCCGCGAGTGGCTGATTCGCGCGCGGGGTACGGTGCGGAAGTGGCTGGAGCGGACCGACCCCGGCGCGGGCCTGGCCGAGTTCGGGATGGACGCCGACTTCGCCGCCACCGCCGCCTACGCCGACCTGATGTTCGCCTGGGGGCTGATGAAGCTCGGCGACCGCACCCCGGCGCGGGAGCTGGCCGCCGCCGCCGCGCGCGTCCTGAGCGGCATCGCCCGCCCGGACGTGAATCCGGACGTTCACCGCCGGTTGACGAGGAGTTTCCAAACGCTCACTCGCGCCGCCGACCACGGCCGTCCTGTGGCGGAGGCTCAGCGGGAGCCGGCACTGGCCGACCCGCTGGCCGAGTACGCCGTCGAACTGCTGCCGCTGCACTCCCGCATCCTCGACCCGGCCGGCGGCACGAACCGCTTCCTTAGCCACGATTTGAAGGGCGTCGTCGGCGGCGACGGGTTCGGCGCGCGGCTGGTGAATTTGCTCTCCGACGACGGCGACCCGAACCCGCCGCTCCGCGACCTCCTGGCCGAGGCGGTGGCGTCCCGCGACGGCAACCGGCTGCCCCGCGCGGTGCTGGTCGGGTTCGACATTGCCGCACGGCTGACGCCCGCCGTGGCCGCCGAGTTGCTCGCCCGACTACCGTCGGCGCTGGCGTGGGTGCCGAAGCTGGCGCTGCTGGAACGGGAGGCGAAGCGGTGGGAGTTCGAGGCGCGGATGCACGCCCGGCTGCTGGTGGGGGCGACGGCGACGGCCCTCCGCTTCCAACTGACGGAGCCGATGCGGGCGGTGGCGGCGCACCTGGCCACGGTGCTGGGCGGCATGGACACGGCCATCCGCGAGGGGCTGGCGAAGGCCGCCGCGCCGGTGTTCCGGGGCTTGCGGAAGCTGGGCCTGACGGCGGAATGCGAGGCCATCCTGCGGCGGGCCAGCGACCGCGCCAACGGCAGCGCGGCGGATCGGCTGGCGTTCGCGGTCGGTTGGGCGGCGGTCGGCCGCGAGGCGGTGGCCGTCCGCGCGCTGGACGAGACCCGCGACCGCCTGTTCGTCACCGGCGTCCCCGACGTGCGCGAGCGGACGGCCACCGCCGTCACCTACGCCGTCGCGCTGGGCCACGTGCAGCCCCGCCTGGCGCTCGGCCGGCTGGAAGAGCTTTTCCAGCGGCTGGACAAGGTGACGGTGGACGGCGCGACGGCCCGGTACTACGCGCTGAAGCCGCTGGAGTTGATCGACGCCGCGATTTCCGCCGTCGTCACCGACGAGTTCGCCCTCGGCCCGCAGGTCCGCGGCTGGCTGGACGACGACGAGTTCCAGCTCCGCAAGCGGATCACCCGGCAGCTCGCCGAAGCCGTGGGGTGACGGGAACATGCGAGCCGCGACCGCGGGGAAGTAGCATCTGGCGGTCGATCCGAGCCGGAAGCGTGAGCGACGGTGCTTACCGAAGACCGTCGCTCACGCTTCCGGCTCAGACGGCACTGGCCTCGCTCCGCTCACTTCTTCTTCCGCTTCTTCAGTTCCTCCTCCAACTGCTTCACCTCGGATTCGAGGGTGAAGTTGTTGGCGAGGGTGTTGATTTCGCCCAACTGCCGGGTCATCCGGAGCGGGTCGGGGTCGCCGGCCGGGGTCTCCTGCGCGACCAGTTCCTGACGGAGCTTCAATCGCCTCTGTTCCAGCTTCTGCTTCGCCTCCATGTGATACAGCCACATCGACTCGATTTGGTCGGCCGCCGCCTTGTCCGCGTCGGTCAGCTCGCCCGCCGGCGGGAACAGCTTCGCCGGCTCGATGGCCGCCTTCGCGCCCTTCGTCATCCAGTCGGCGAACGTCGCCGCGTCGGGTTCGCGGGACACCAACTTCACGTTCCCGGCGGCGGTGGCGACGAGGGTGCCGGCCTCGTGCGCGCCGAGCAATTTCACCGCCTTCGCCTTCGGGTCGAACTCGAAGTCCTCGTCGGGTTTCAACCACGGCGTCGGGAACCCCGTCTCGATGATGATGGGGTAATCGGTCTCGGTAAGCCGGCCGAACACCGCCTGCCGGGCCTCCAGGTCGAGCTTCGCCGGCGGGGTGGCGAAGTCGGTGTTCATCCCGGTCGGCCCGGCGATGCGGCGGATGCACGTGCCGACGTACTTGTGGCCGCCGTGGACGTAGACTGGGCCGGGGAAGACCGGGGCGAAGGTTTTGATGAGCACCTTGGCGACCAAGTCGTTGTCCGGGTTGTCCCACGCCTTGTCGAACTTCACCAGCGAGTGGACGTTCTTTTGCTCCAGGAACGGCAGCAGGTGGACCCGCCAACTGAGCAGCGCCTTCCCGTTGCCGTCGGTCACGTCGGCGGGCACCTTGCCGTAGGTGAAGACGTACTGCCGGTACGCCTCGGCGAGTTGGGTCAGGTAGTGCTTGGCGTGGATCAGTTGCAGCTTCGCCTGCACCTCGGCCTCCGGCACCGGCTTGGGCGCTGCCGCTTTCGGGGCGGCGGCTTTCGGGGCCGGCTTGGGGTCGTCGGCGGCGACGGGGACGAACACCGCGCCGGCCGCCAGCAGGGCGGCGAAGCTGGTCACGGCGAGGGTTCGCAACAGGGTCGGGCGCATGGCGGATGTCACCTCACGGGCGAGGGCGGTCAGGGCGTGGGGAACGCCGGGCGGGGCGAGCAGCGCGTTCGGGCGTTCGGGGGACACGGCAGGCACCTCCGTGGACAGGAGACACGATCCGTCGGAGGGCCGCTCGCTTGCAAGAAAATTGAAGAAAATGCGGGGAGCGTGCCGGTGCCAGGTCGCGGTGTTGTTCGCCCGCCGCGACGGGGCGGCCGGCGTCAGTCGTCGGCCAGGTTCTTGTCCGACAGGGTGGTGGTCGTGGTCAGGTTCTGGTCCAGGTCCATCTCGACTTCCATGCCCATGATGGACATCGTCAGCTTGCCGGCGAAGTGGGCGCGGGTCGTCGTCGCCTTCATCCGCCCGGCCTTCGAGTCGAACACGAAGTCGCCCTCGAACTTGTCCGACTTGAGTTCGCCCTTGGTGACGACGAACGGGCCGTCCCCGCCGGCCTTCGGCGCGGCGTAGGTGGCTTTCGCCGTCCACGTCACCTTGTCGCCGGCGGCGGCCGCCGAGGCGAACTTGTACTCGGCGTCGATCTTGAAGTCGCCGACCGGCCCCATCGCCAGCTTGGTCTCCTTCTTCCAGGTGTCGCCCACCTTCACCGCCTTCGCCGGGGCCAGCCCGAACAGGTCCGACACGCCCGTCTTCAGGGTGTCCTCGCTGATGATGGCGGCCAGCTGCTTCTTGGCCTCGGCGTTGTCCCCGACCAGCACGTCCAGGAACTTGTCGTACCCGTCCACCTTCGTCACCTCGAACTTCGCGGTCATGGTGTACGTGAGCGTCACCCCCTTCATCTTCTTGGCGATGTCGGCGGCGCCCGGCAGGTTGCCCTCGACCACGCTCTTCAGCACCGTCTGCTCGATCACGTACCCGTCCTTGCCGGCCGCCTTCACCGCGTACTTGTGGTACGTCGTCTGGTCCTGCTCCTGGTTCATCTTGTTGCCCAGCACCTCGACGGTCTGCTTCATCGCGTTCGACGACTTGGCGTAGAACACGTCGCCCTTGGCCAGCTTCCAGGACAGGGGGGTGTCGGTCTGCGCGGGGGCGAGGAGCGCGGCGAGGAACAGCGGCGCGAACGGCGTCATGGGGTCACTCCGGTTGGGGAACCGGTCGGACGGACCGGTGGGAGACAAGGTACGCGGCGGCGGCGGGGCCGGCCCGGCGAAATCCGCGCGATCAGTCCCGCAGGGCGCGGCCGGTGAGGGACAGGAACACCCGCTCCAAACTCGGCTGCGCCAGGTCGAGGGCGGCCAGCTCCCGGCACTCGGCGACGACGCGCGGCAGCAGCGGCGGCAGGTCGGCGGCGGACACGCGGAGGGTGTGACCGTCGCGGGTCACGCCGGTCACGCCGGGGATCGCGCGGAGGCGGTCGGGCAGGTCGTCGGGCACGGTTGGCAGCGTCAGCGTGGCGACCGCGTCCAGCCGGCTGAGCAAGTTCGGCAGGGTGTCGCAGGCGATGAGCAGGCCGTTGTCGAGGATGGCCAGCCGGGGGCACAGCGCCTGCACCTCTTCCATGTAGTGGCTGGTGTAAATGACCGTCAGGCCGGCCGCGTTCGCCGCCCGCACCTGCTCGAAGATGTGGTTCCGCGACTGCGGATCGACGCCGGTGGTGGGTTCGTCCAGCAGTAGCAGCGTCGGCCGGTGGACCAGCGCGACGGCCAGGTTCAGCCGCCGCTTCATGCCGCCGGAGAAGGTGCCGGCGCGGTGGTCGCCGCGGTCCGTCAGCCCGACGGCCGCCAGCATCTCGGCCACCCGCGCGGCCAGGTCCGGGTCGCGGAAGCCGTACAGTTTGCCGAAGAAGCGGAGGTTCTCGCGGGCGGTCAGTTCCGGGTACAGGGCCAAATCCTGGGTGGCGATGCCGATCTGCCGGCGGGCGTCGCGGTCGGCGGCGGTGAAGCGTTTGCCGAACAGCCGGACTTCCCCGGCGCTGGCGTCGGTCAGCCCGGCCAGGATGCTCATGAGCGTGGTCTTGCCCGCGCCGTTCGGGCCGAGCAGGCCGAACAGCTCGCCCGTTTGCACGGCGAACGACACCCCGCCGAGCGCGGCCGTGCGGCCGTAGCTCTTGCGGACGCCGACGACTTCGAGGACCGGTTGCGTCATGCGGGCATGATACGGGACCGGCGGGCCGCAGTCGGGCGAACCGGCGGCGTGAGCCGCCTGAGTTGCGGCCCACCCAGGCGGCTCACGCCGCCGGTTCGCCAAAATCCGCCACCATCCACCTCGGCCACTTGACTTTTGTATATTTCACACATACAGTGTTCATCCGCTTCCATGTCGGAGACGCGCCGATGCCCGGCTTCGCCCCCACGCCCGTCGATATCGCCCGCCTGCTCTACACCGCCAAAGGGCGGCGGGAGCGGCTGCGCGGCCGCTGTCCCGGCGACCGGTTCCGCGCGGCGATGGCCATTCTGAAGCTGGAGAAGGAGCGGATGCGGGGGACGTGGTCGCTCGACTGCCTGCTGCCCATCTGGGCCGAGGCGAACGACGTGGACCCGGTGGAACCCCGCGCGACCGAACCGCCGGGCGAAGTGCGGCCGCACTTCCCCGTCACGGCAACCGCCTTCGGGCACCCGCGTCCCAGCAAACCGGCCGACGGCCCCGCGCCGCCCGCCGACCCGCAGTTCCACCGCGTCTGTCTGCACGTACCGCCGGGCCGCGCGGCCGGGCCGTTACCGCAGGAAGTCGATGAGGCTGGTCTGGAACAGCTTGGCGGAGATGGCGAGCGTCGCCTGGAAGGCGTTGTCCTGCTCGCGGAGCTGCACCACGGCGGCGGCGTAGTCGGTGCTTTCCAGGTCGCTGGAGCGGGTGTCGGCGCTCAGCTTCAGGTCGGACACGCGGACGCCGATGGCCTGGATGCCGGCCAGCGCCGCCGCCTGCTCGCCCGTCGATTCGGCCAGGCCGTTGCGGGCGGCGTCCACCGCGCCGACTTGCCGGGACAGGGCGACCGACCGCTGCGGGTCGGTGAGGGAGGCGTCGCGGAGGGTGTCGCGCAACGCGATGAGCGCGGCGAAGGCGTCGGCCCCGGACTTCTGGAACACCTGCGACCCGACGTGCTTGGTGTCCACCGTCTGGTTCGGCGAGATCAGCCCGCTGGCGCGGGTGTCGGCCCCGGTGTAGGTGACGGCCGTCGGCTGCCCGCCGGGGGTGACGGCGGTGACGACGAATGGCGGCGTCTCGACGGCCGTGCCGCCGAACAGGTACTTGCCGTCGGACTGCACGTTGCCGGCGCGGACCATGCGGTCGATGAGCGAGTCCACCTCGGTGGCGAGGGCCGACCGCGAGCTGTCGTCGAGGGTCGCGTCCACCCCTTCCTGCGCGATCTGCTTGGCCCGCACCAGCGCGTCGTTCCCCTCTTGCAGGGCGGACACGCTGGTGTTCAGGTCGGTGGCGGCGTCGGTCAGCGTCCGCGTGTAGGTGGCGCTCCGCCGGCTGGACGACTTGGCCTCGTTGATGGCGACGTAATCGGCCGGGCCGTCGGACGCGGTGGCGATCCGCAGGCCGGTGCTGATCTGGTTCTGGGTGCGGGCGACGTTCGTCTGCTGGCGCTGGAAGTTGGCCAGCGCGCTGGCCGTCTGCGTCTGGGCGGTCACGCGGATGTTCACGGCGGTCTCTCCGGCGAGGGGTGGGCGGGTCGAATCGTCGCCCCCCGCGTGGGAGCGGGGCGTCGGGACCGCTCGCACGCTCGCGGCGACGAGGGGGTGGCGGCCGGCTCACCGCAGGATGTCGAACACCGAGTCGAGCGCGGTGTTCACCACCGAGATGTACTTGGACGCGGCCTGCACCATCCGCTGGTAGTTCAGCAGTTGCAGCGTCTCCTCGTTCATGTCCACGCCGACGCCGGCCTGCTCCTGGGCGAACAGCGACGACTGGACGCCGGCCTGGGCCGCCGCCTGGTCGCCCAGCGAGGTCACTTCCGCCCCCACCGAGCCGACGATGTCGAGGTATTCCAGGGTCAGCGTGCGGTTGCCGAACAGCGGCCGGTCCTGGAGGTCGGCCATCCGCTTGGCGTTGCCGCTGTCCCCCGGCTGGCCGGTGCGGGACAGGGCCAGGTCGGACGGGTCGGCCAGCAGCTCCGGGCGGACGGCGATGTCGGTCGCGCTCGACCCGCGGAACACGCCGCTCACGCCGAACGCGCCGAGCAGGCCGGCGGCGTCCGGCGGGGCGTACAGGGCGGACGCGAAGGTGCCGTTGGTGGTGGTGCCGGCGGTCAGGCTGACGGTGATGCCGTTGCCGGCGGCCAGCGGCGTGCCGGGCGTGTACCCCTGGCCGACGTTCAGCGTGGCGATGACCGTGTTGGCCGCGTTCCGCACGTCCAGCGACAGCCCCGGCGTGGTGCCGATGGTGCCGGAGCCGGTGATCTGGAAGCGGAACGTGTCGTTGGCCGCGCCGGTGTACGCGCCGCCGACGGTGGGCAGCGAGGTGCCGCCCATGCTCACGGCCTGCGGCGGGTTGCTGGGGCGGGCGGCGAAGTCGAACGTGAACCCCGGCTGGGCCTGGAACCGCAGCGTGTTCTGCGGCACGTCCACGGTCGTCTGCACCTGCCCGCCGGTGGCGGCGGTGATGGCGGCGGCCACGTCGTTCAGGCTCTGCGTGGCCGGATCGATGGCGACGACGCTGTTCGTCCGCGTGCCGGTGCCGGAGTTGGTGACGCTGACGATCAACTGACCGGCGGTCACGGGGATCGGCAGGTTTTGCGTGCTGAGCAGGGCGGCCGGGTCGGTGACGCCGCGGCTGGCGACGGCGGCCGCGCGGGGGCCGGTCAGCGCGATGCCGGTGGCCTGCACCTGGTCCACCGCCTGGATGAACTTGGCCGCCAGCGCGTCCAGCCGGGCGCGGGTGGCGGGCAGGTCCACGTTGTACTCGCGGATCGTGCCGGTGATGCTGCCGGCCTCGAAGTTGACCGGCACCGGCGTCGTGTTGACCGTCACCACCTGCTTCCGGCCGAAGGCGTCGATGCTCGTGGCGAACCGCATCGCCGAGTCGCCGACGACGACGGCCGTGTTCCCGGCGAGGATGTTCACCGCGCCGAACTTCAGCGGCACGACGCGGACGTCGATCCGCTCGCTCAGATCGGAGATGAGCTGGTCCCGCTGGTCCTTCAGGTCGTTCGGCTGGTCGCCGCGCGACTCGACGTTGGCGATCTCGGCGTTCAGGTCGGCGATCTTCTGGGCGAACGTGTTCACCTCGCCGACGGCCTGATCGACCCGCCGGCCCACGTCGGCCCGCAGCAGGTCGAGGTCGCCGGCGGCGGCGTTGAACTGGCGGGCCATGTTGTCGGCGGTGCCGAGCAGCTCGCGGCGGGAGGCCGAGTCGTTCGGGCGGGTGGTCAGGCCGGCGGCTTTGGTGAAGAAGGTGTCGAGCTGGTCGCCGAGGCCGTCGGTCGTCGGGCGGAGGGCGGTCTCCACCTGCCGGCGGGTGTCCAGGCGGGCGGTGACGGCGGACAGGTTGGCCGCGCTGCTCCGCCGGGCGGTGCTGATGGTCGGCACTTCGTACCGGGTGAACCGGTTGATCGTCACCCCGGTGCCGACCTGCTGACCGGCGGTGGTGCTGGCCAGGTCGATCCGCTGCCGGCTGTACCCCGGCGTGTTGGCGTTGGCGATGTTCTGGCCGATCAGGTCGAGGGCCTTCGTGCTGACGGACAGGGCCGAAATGCCGATGGCGAAACCGTTGATGGCCATGAGGGGGTCAACCGCTGGCGGTGAGTGCGGCGGCCACCGGGCCAGCGACGGCGGAACCGGTCGGGCCGTATCGGGGGGACGGGGGGTCGGCCGCCAGGCCGTTCAACACCCCGCGGAAATAGGATCGAAGGTGGGCGATCAGATTTGCGTTGGCCGACTGGAACTGTTCGACTTGTCGGGTGAGCGCGCGGAGCCGCTCGCGGGCACCGTGGATCGCCTCGGCCAGCGGCGGCGACAGCGGCTCGGCCAGTTCGGTGAGGCTGGCGGTCGGCGGCAACTTGAGGGCGGCGGCGAGGGCGACGGCGGCGGTCTCCCGCTCGGCCGCGTGGGCCGTCAGTTCGGCGGCCAGCCGCTCGTGTTCCGGCCACAGCGCTTCGACGGCCGGCAGGTCGCCCTTGCGCAGGGTGGCGTACAGCCGCATGACGGTCTGGCGGGCGGCGCGGAGCAGCTCCTCCTCAGCCAGAAGTCGGGCCAGCAAGGCTTGCACGAGCGGGCGGGGAGACGGGGCGGGCATTCGTGGTGTACCGCAGTTGTCGTTCGATCGCGGGGGCGAACCCGACCCCGCCGGCGTCCGCCAGGTGCTGGCCCAGGTACAGGTCGAACAACCCGCCCTGCACGTCCCCGGTGTCGCCGGCGAACAGCCCGCCGCCGCCCTCGGCGTCCAGGGTCTGCCGCATCTCCTTCAGCAGCAGGCTGAGGAACGTGGCCTCGAAGTCCTTGGCGGTGGCGGCGCTGCGGTCGTCGGTCGGGGGAACCGTAGCACCGGTTTTCAGCCGCATCGGGGCGGCGGCCGGCGGCAGGGGAACGAATCGGTCGGCGAGCGGGAACATTTTCGGCACCGGGTGAAGGTTTCAGGCGGAGAGGTGGGCGGTATGCCGTCGCGCCGGTTCGTCGTCAAGCGGCTGGAGACGAAAGGCGGGAAGAAGATAAAAGCCCCCTCACCCGCCGCGGGCTTCGCCCGCGACGACCTCTCCCCCACTTCGTGGGGCGAGAGGTGGGGCGGGGTTGGACCAACAACAAAGGCGGAGGAGCCAGCCACCCAACACCTCTCCGCCGCGGTGCGGGGGAGAGGTCGGCGAGCGAAGCTCGCCGGGTGAGGGGGTTCTTTCCCACTTGGGCCGCGCGTGCGGCAACGGAAAGCCCCCTCACCCGCCGCGGGCTTCGCCCGCGACGACCTCTCCCCCACTTCGTGGGGCGAGAAGTGGGGCGCGGTCGGACCAACAACAAAGGCGGAGGAGCCAGCCGCCCAACACCTCTCCCCCGCGGTGCGGGGGAGAGGTCGGCGAGCGAAGCTCGCCGGGTGAGGGGGTTCTTTCTTCTCACCATCTACAAGTCACCGCACCATCTGCAACTCGGCGTGCAGCGCGCCGGCCTGCTTGAGCGCCTGGAAGATGGCGATCAGGTCGCGGGGGGTGACGCCGAGGGCGTTCATGGCGCGGGCCAGGTCGGCCACCGTCGTCGTCTTCGGCACCACCACCGTCCGCGACCGCTGCTCGGTGGCCGTCACTTGGGTGCGGGGGACGACGGCCGTCACCCCGCCGCCGAACGGGTTCGGCTGGACGACGAACGGCGACTCGGTGGTGGTGATGGACAGGTTGCCGTGCGTCACGCCGACGGTCGAGATGGTGACGTTCTCGCCGGCCACCACCGTTCCCGTGCGCTCGTTGATGACCACCCGCGCCGGGGTGTCCGGCTTGACCTCGATCAGCCCGATCTCGGCCAGGTACTGGACCGGCGTCTTGCGCGGGTCGGTCGGCGGGAACACGGTCACCGCCCCGGCGTCGATGGCCACGGCCGTCTGCGGGTGGCGGTCGTTGATGGCGCGGGCGATCAGCCGGGCGGTGTTGAAGTCGGCGTCGCGGAGCAGCAGTTGCGCCTTGCCGTCGCACAGGAACTGGCCCGGCGCTTCCTTCTCCACGATGGCCCCGCCGGGGATGACGCCGGTGTTCACCTGGTTCACCTGGAGGTTCGCCGCCGCCCCCTGCACGGAGAACCCGCCGATCGACAGCGCCCCCTGGCCGACGGCGTACACCGCCCCGTCCGCCCCCCGCAGCGGGGTGAGCAGCAGCGTGCCCCCCCGCAGGCTGCGGGCGTCGTCCATGCACGACACGGTGACGTCCAGCCGGCCGCCCTTGCGGGTGAACGGCCCGATTTCGGCCACCACCATGACGGCCGAGATGCTGGTCGAGCGGATGACCGCGTCGGACGGCAGTTGGCTGAAGATCTGGGCCGTCACGCCCAGCCGCTGGAGCATGTCCACGGCGATCTGCTGGGTGAACGTGCTGCGCGAGCCGGTGCCGTCCAGGCCGACGACGAGGCCGAAGCCGATGAGCTGGTTGGCCCGCGCGCCGGCCAGCTCGGTCACGTCCTTGATCCGCACCTGCGCCGGCGCGGGCACCGCGACCAGCAGCAGTAGGGCGAAGGGCAGAAGGCGGGGCATGGGACGACTCCGGAGTGTGCCTTGCGAGCCGCAACCGCAAGGGAGTGGCATTTTCTCTGTCTTTCGGGAGGGCGAGGCACCCGCTGAGCCACCAGTCACTCACGCGGCTCGGCGGGAAGCTCTCGCACTCCCGAGGATGCCGCTTCCTCGCGGTCGCGGCTCGCAATACATCATCACCACGGCCAGACGCGGTTCATCACCCGGCCGAGGAAGTTCTGGTTCAGCGTGCGGCTGGCGGGACCGGCCCCCAGGTAGCTGATGCGGCAGTTGGCGATGTTCGTGGACTGGACGGCGTTGCCGGTGCCCACGTCCTGCGGGCGGACGACGCCGGTGACGCGGAGGACCCGCTCCTCGGTGCCGACCACCCGGCTGCGGTACCCTTCCACCACCAGGTTGCCGTTCGGCATGATGTCCACGACGGTCGCCGTCAGCCGGTCGGTGAACGTGCGGCCGGTGGTCATCTGGGCGTTCCCGCTGAACTGCCGGCGGAAGTTGTTGGCCAGGCCGAAGTTCGCCGACCCGGTCCCGCTGTTCGATGCCGTGCCGTTCAGGCTGGCCGTGCCGTTGGTCGTGTTCGACTTGTCGAGGGACCGCTGTTCCCGCTCGTTGGCGGTCGTCGATTCGCTGATGACGACCGTGATCAGGTCGCCGACGTTCCGCGCCCGGTTGTCCTGGAACAGGTGGGCGTACCGCGGGTCGCGGCGGTCCCAGATGGAATCGGCCGCCACCGGCGCGGCCGCCAGCCCGGCCAGCGGAAGGAGCAATAGCCACCGCGTCATGACCCACCTCCGTGTGGGGGAATGTCTTTAGGGTGGTCCGCACTCTCCGAGTGCGGTTTGGGCGGGATCGGGCACCGCACCCGGAGGGTGCGGACTACCTTGCCCCCTCACTCCACCTCCACCGTGCCCGGCCCGCTCACGCGGACCACCAGCACCTTGTTGGAATCGACATTCCGCACCCGGATCATCTGCCCAAGTCGCCCTTCCCCTTGAGATTCCCCCGTCGCCGTGACCCGCAGTTCCCCGACGGACACGCCAATCCGCACCTTCTGCCCGGCCTTCACCAGCACCGGGCCGGCGGGCGCGGGCGGGGCCGCCACCACCCGCTCTGGCGGGGCCTGCTGGCCGAGCCGCTTCGCCTCCAGGAACACCGGCAGCACGAGCCGCTTCTCGCCGCGCGTGCTGATGGTGACGTTCACCTGCAGGCGGCCCATCCGCACCGCGTTCGTGTTCGGTTCGGCCCGGATGTCCACCGCCTCGGCCTTGCCCACGTCGGGCAGCTCGGCCACGACCGGCTTGAGCAGGTCCAGCGTCACCTCGTCCGCCGTGTACGGCAGCCGCGACAGGACGGCCGCCTTCGCCGCGATCACCACGTCCTCGACCGGCACCGCCTTGCGGTCGGCCGCGACGATCACCTTGTCGGCCCCCAGCACGCGGAAGTCCTCGTCCCGCAGACCGGCCAGCTTCAGCCGCACCTCGACCTGCCGGCGGGTGACGGTGACGGAGGTCTCGCGGACGGGCATGTCGGACAGGTCGATGGCGGCGACGGCCCGCGTCCACTCGGCCGGCCCGGAGAGGGTGCCGACATGCCCGACCGTCACCACCGCCGCCGGGCACAGCGCCCGATCCGGCAGCACGATGACGACCGGCTCGGCGGCGGCCACGGGCGCGGCGAGGAGCAGAAGGCCGAGGAGGGCGCGGGGCATGGGGGCGTCCGGTTGAAGTCGGTACGGGCCAGCGCCGTCGTCGCCGCGAGCTTGCGAGCGCGACGCGATCACCGGATCAGTTCGCTGGTGGCTTGCAGCATGTTGTCCGAGGTGCGGACGGCGCGGGTGTTGAACTCGTAGGCCCGCTGCGCCAGGATGAGGGACACCAGCTCCGTCACCGGGTCCACGTTCGACCGCTCCAGGAACCCCTGGCGGATGAACCCGGCCCCGTTCAGCCCCGGCGTGGACAGGTTGGGGGTGCCGCTGGACGCCGTCTCGGCGAACAGGTTCCGCCCCTCGGCGCTCAGGCCGGCGTCGTTCTGGAACCGCACCAGCGTCAGTTGCCCGAGCTGGGTGCTGACGTTCGTCGCGCCGGCGTTCTGCACCGAGATGGTCCCGTCCGACCCGACCGAGATGCTTACCGCCGTCTGCGGGATGGTCACCTGCGGGTTGATCAGGAACCCGTCGCTCGTCACCAGGTTGCCGACGGAGTTCAGCCGCAGCGCGCCGTCGCGGGTGTACCGCAGCTCGCCGCTGGGCAGCGTCACCTGGAGGAACCCGCCGCCCTCGATGGCCAGGTCGAGCGGGTTGGCGGTGTTCGTCAGGCTGCCGGCGGTGAACACCTTGGTGATGCCGGCCACCCGCGCCCCGCTGCCGATCTGCAAGCCGGTCGGCACCTGAAGCCCCTGGGCCGCCTCCGACCCCGGCACCCGCTCGGTGACGTAGATCAGGTCCTGGAAGTCGGCCTGCCCCTTCTTGAACCCGTTGGTGTTCACGTTGGCCAGGTTGTTCGCCGTGTTGTCGATGGTCGTCGACTGCACGTTCATCCCGGTGGCGCTGGTGAATAAGGCGCGGATCATGACCGACCTCCGTAGTTTTCCAGGATGCCGGCGGACCGGCGGCGCGACGCGGCCGGCGGAGTTCGAATCACGTCGTCGGTCGGGTGTTCAGCTGCACGCTCTCGGCGATAGTCCGCAGCGCCCGCTGCGCGGCTTCGTAGTACCGGTTGCCGATGATCATCCGCACCATGGCGTCGGCCGGGTTGACGTTCGACCCCTCGCGGAACCCCTGCACCACCCGCCCGCCGGTGGCGAACGCGGCGGCTTCGTCGCCGATGCGGTACAGCGTCGGCGAGACGGCCGTCAACTGGCTGGTGTCGCCCACCCGGATCAGTCGGAGGCGGCCCAGCGGGTTGCCGTCGGCGGACACACTGCCGTCGGAGGCGATGTGGATCGTGGCCGTTCCCGGCGGGATCGAAATGTTCCCGGCATCCCCCTGAACCGGGTACCCGCCCTGGGTGACGAGAACGCCCTGGTCGTTCAGCTTGAAGCTGCCGCTGCGGGTGAGCAGCCGGCCGCCGTCCGGCCCGGTCACGACGAAGAACTTGTCCGCGTCGGCCAGGGCCACGTCGAGCGGGGCACCGGTCGGCTGATTCGGGCCGGGGCGGAAGTCGTGGAACACGCGGTCGAGGCGGGTGCCGACGTAGTCGCCGGCCGGCTCCACCGCCCGGCCGAGGGCGCGGTCGAACGTCTCGAACGTCACCCCCCGCTGGCGGTAGCCGGTGGTGGTGACGTTCGCCAGGTTCTCGGCCGTCACGTCCTGCGCCTGGGCGGCGGCGTCGAGCGCCGTCGCGGCGGCGTACAGTCCCCGGAACATGGGCCACCCCGCCGTGAGGAAATCGGGCGCGTCACGGCAGGTATCGGCCGACGGCCGTCGGCGAATTGAGGAGAACCGGCGGAATCGGTACGGCTTGCCGGGCGACGGCTTCGGCGCACGAAAAAGCGGGAGGCCATTGCCCCCCGCTCGCCGGCCATCGGGTTCGGTCAGGCGTCACTTCTTCTCGTCGTCCGGGGACATCTTCACCTGATACTGGTTGTTGGTGACGATGATTGCCCCCTTGTCGTTGTACACGCCGGTGAACGACTGGTAGCCGTAGTTGCCGCTGTACTCCTTGAACCCCTTCAGCACCCCCGTCTTCTTGTCGATGGCCAGCAGTTGGGCCGACTGCTGGCCCCGCTGCGGATCCTGGGTGAAGCTCATGGACACCACGCACGGCATCTCGTCGAACCGGTCCAGCACCACCCGCGGCCCCAGCTGGTTGCCCTGGGTGGCCGTCGCCTTCAGTTGGCTTTCGGTGTACCAGAGCCGCTTGCCGGTGGCCCGTCTGAAGGCGTACAGGTGGCCGTCCATCTGGAGGGAGGCGATCTGCTGGTAGCCGTTCCACTGTTGGACGACCCCCTTCGTGTCGTCGATGCGGTTGAGGAACAGGTAGCAGCGGTCGGCGTCGGCCATCACCGTCGGGGCGACGACGGCGAACTTCTTGCCGTCTTTCAGGTGTCCGTCCAGCTTGTCTGCGTCCACGGCGGCGGACAGCACCGCCGTGCCGGAGGCCACGTCGATGACCTCCACCTTGCCGTCCTGGGTGAGGAACCCGCACACGTCGCCGGACGGGGCGCGGAGCGGGACGCTGCCGGCCGGGGCCTCCTTCGCCCACACGTCCTTGCCCTCCACCACGTCGTGCAGGCGGAACCGGCGGACCTCGTTCGCCCCGCCCTCGGTCAGCAGGATGCGGCGGCCGAACATGCGGACCTGCCCGCCGACGAGCAGGCCGGACAAGTCCTTGGCCCCGCCGACGGCCGCCCCGTCGGCGGCGCGCAGGACGCGGAGCAGGGTGTTCTTGCCGACCGTCTCGAACAGGTACAGGTGGGTGGCGTCGCCGTACACGCGGGCCTTCGCGGACACCCCGCTGCGGGTCCACAGCGGCTCGCCGGTCAGCGGACTCATGGTGACCAGCCCGTCGCGGGTGAGGACGGTGGCGTAGGACGCCTGGAGGACCATCGCCCGGCCCAGCCGCACCTCGTGCCCGTCGGCGGTGCTGCGGCCGACCGGGTCGCCGTCGCCGGCCCCCTGGTCGAAGAGCATGCTGTTGTTCGGCGCGTTCTTGCCGAGCACGTTCACCTTCCACAGTTCCTTGCCCAGTAGCCCCGCCCCGCCGGGCTTCAGGGCCGACAGGTCGTAGCAGTAGACGAACTGGCCCTGCCCGCAGTGCAGCATGGCGAGGTGGCCGTGGACGGCGAGCAGTTTCATGCCCGGCGTGGTGAAGAGCGGGTTCATGCCGGTCTGCGGGTTGTAGAAGCCGGGCAGGCCGGTGAACTTGGCCCGCTCGTCGTTGCTCACCCGGTCGATCATCTTCAGGACGACCGTCACCCCGTTGTCGGCCGAATCCAGTGTGAACCGGTGGCGGCGGACGAACGGCAGTTGGTCGCCGTCCGGGGTCAGCGTGTACCCGGGCCGCCCGCCGCCGCCGACGAGGATCTCGGCCTTGTACTTGCCGGTCAGCGCCACCGGCAGCGGCAGTTCCAGCGCCGGCCACAGCTGCTTGTCGGTGATGAGGTCGCTGTAGATGTCGGCCCCGGTCTTGCCGTCGCGGACGACCACGTCGGCGAACTCGGTGCCGAGTTTGGCGTACAGGCCGACGGCGTCCTCCATCAGCGTGCGGGCGGTCATCAGGCGGGCCAGCGCCTCGGTGGCGCGGGCCGTCACCGTTCGCTGGGCCGGGTCGCCGGCCGTCTGCCCGAGCAGCCCGAGCAGGAACAGTTCGGCCTGGACGCGGTCGTCCTCGTTGTTCGTCAGCATCAGCTTCTCGGCCAGCAGGAACTGGGCCTCGCGGCCGGTGGCGAAGTACGGGCCGAACACCTTCACGAAGTCGGCCAGCCGCTTCAGGTCGTTGCCCGACTTGACCGCCGCCCACTCGGCATTCACCTGCGCTTCCAGCGGCTTGCGGGCGGCCTCGTCCTTGGCGTTGCGGAGCATGGCGTCGATGCGGCCGCTGGCCCACACGTCCGACCGGGCGAGCGTGTTGGCGTCGCCGGGGACGGGCAGCAGCCGGCCCTTCTCGCCCAGCGCCGCGTAGGCCTGGAAGTTCTGGAACGCCTCGACCAGCCGGCCCTGCTTCTCGCGGCCCTCGGCGACGAGGCTGTAGTACAGGCCGCGGCGGCGGACCTGCTCGTCCAGTTGCCGCTGCCGCTCCGGCCCCTCCTCGGCGGTCGGGGCGAGTTCGCACAGGGTCTTGTACTCGGCCAGGAACTTCTCGCCGTCCTTGAACTCCGCCCGCAGGATCTCCGTGTACGCCATGTACAGCTTCTCGGCGATTTTCTGCCCGGTGGACTCGTTCGGCTTGTTCGCCTCGGCCTTCTTGAAGTCGGCGATGGCGGCGAGCAGCTTGCCGTCGTCGAGCAGCAACTCGCCGCGGCTGGCCAGCCCGACGGGGTCGTTCGGGTTGGCCTTCAGGATCTCGTCCATCTCCTGCCGCTTGGCCTCGATGAGCGGGAAGGCGGTCAGTTGGGTGGCCGACTGGGAGAACATCATCTTGTCGTGGAACACCAGGTTGCCGAGCATCAGGCGGGTGTCTTCGGCGTCCGCCGCTTGGCCCGCCTTCAGGCGGAACGGCGTCTTGGCGAGGGCCAGCCCGGTGTCCGGATTGATCGCCCAGATCTGCGGGATGCGGGCGTCCTTGTTCACGTCGTCGCCGGCCATCGGCAGGTAGAAGGTGCCGCCGTCCTTGCCGACCACGCCGTGCCCGCACGGGATGCCGGTCCTCAGTTCGGCCTTCCAGGCCGGCACCGGCACCTTGCGGGCGGCGTCCTCGCCGACCAGCCCGACGGCGCGGGTGGCCTTGCTGCCGACGATCAGCACCTTGTTGTTCACCACCCCGCCGACGTACAGGTCGTCCGGCTGGCGGGTCTCGCTCCACAGCAGCTTGCCGGTGCGGAGGTCGAGGCACTGCACCTGGTCGGCGTCGTAAGCGGACACGACCACGCGGCCGCCGCTGATGATCGGGCTGGCCGACCGCCACCGCTCGTTGGCCAGGGGGGAGGCGGCCGGCTGGCCGGGCATGCCGGGGCGGAAGCCGCCGGGCATGCCGCCCATGCCGGGGCCGCCGCCGGGGCCGCCGACCGGCCGCTCGATGGTGGCGTAGGTGTGCGCCCACAACAGGCTGCGGGCGTTCAGGTCCACGGCGACGATCGCCCCGGAGTTGGTCGGGCAGACGATCACCCCGTCGGCGCAGGCCAGGAACGACGCCTGGATGCGGCGGAGCGGGTCCTGCTTCAGCGGCGTCATCGCCTTGCCCAAGTTCTGCACCCACACCACGTCCGGAGCGGGCGCGCCGGCCACGTCCTTGCGGGCGGGCGGCACGATGACCGTCTTGAACGGGTCCAGGCAGACCAGCTTCAGCGCCCCGTCCCGCTCGTACAGCGCGTACAGCTTGCCGTTGTACGGCAGCGGCGCGCCGAGGAAGTAGCTGCCCTCGGTCAGGGCGGCGGCGTTCGGGTACTTGTCGTCGTCGTCGGCCGCGCCGGGCTTCGGGGCGGCGGTCGGCAGCCCGCCCAGGCTCCACGCCAGCGACCCGGTGTCCACCTCGACGGCGAACAGCCGGCTGTAGTCCTTCATCCCCCGCGCGCCGGTGTCGCCCGGCTGGGGCGGGAAGCCGCCGAAGTTCGGGTCGAACTGGAGCGGGGCGGGCGGCACGGCCATGTCGTCCACGAAGTACGCCAGCTTGCCGTCGTGGCTCAGGCTGCCCTGGTTCGGGTTCTCGAACAGGACGCCGGGCATCTTCCCCTGCCAGTAGCTGGTCCAGGCGTTGCGGGCGTTGTCCCGCTCGGCCCGGTTGATGTCCACGTCGTTCCCGGCGAACAGCGCCTGCGCCGCCCCGGAGCTGGGCGAGAACCAGGCCAGGTCGCCGGCCCGCACCGCCTTGCCGGTCGGCCCGGTGCCGTCCTTGCTGTGGTAGGCGTACACGCCGTCGTACCCGCGGAGGAGGATCAGATTCGGGGCCGTCACCGGGAACCCGGCCGGGATCGGGATCACCTTCGTCGGGTCCTTCCTCGCCGCCTCGTAGGTCCGCTTGATGCCTTCCTTGATGAACCCCGCCCCGGCCTTTTCGTCGGCCGTCTCGTCGTTGAACAGGATCGGCTTGGTGAACGTCGGGATGAGGAACGGGGTGCCGGCGTTGCTCACCCCGTTGCGGGTGGCGTTCCCGCCCTTCATGCCGATGAAGGCGTCGCTCAACTGCGTGATGGCGTACTCGATGGGGCGGTCGAACTCGGCCTTCACCTTCTCCGCCGTCAGCAGGTCGTTGCCGATCTGGAGGCCGCCGCGGGGCAGCTTCTTCTCGGCCCGCGCCCACAGGTCGGCGAAGGCGTCGGGCAGCTTGCCGTCGCCCGCCCGCTTGATGGCGATGCCGGCCTTCACCAGCGACTTCACGTCCATCACGTCGTTCGCGTCGGCCCGCAGCAGCAGGCGGGTGTACCCGTAGGCGGCTTCCGAGTAGTTGCCCAGTTCCAGGTGGATGGCGGCCAGCAGCCGGCCGGCCTCGGCCCCGGCGTCGGTGTGGAAGTACTTCTGCGACGCCTCGGCCAGCAGGCCGCGGTCGAAGTTCGTCTTCCGGGCGCGGTCGAGCAGGTCGCGGGCGATGCCGCCGTTGATGTTCTTGTAGAAGTCCTTCCCTTCCTTGGCGAACGTGCCGATCAGCCGGTTGATCTCCTCCTTCACGCTCACCCGCCGCTTGTCCGCGCGGGGGTCGTTGCTGTTCGCGTTGAACTGGTAGAAGTAGTCGCTCTTGGCGTCGAGCAGCCCCTGAGACAGCTCGCACACCACCTTCCAGTCCGGCTTGGCCCGGTTCAGGTAGTCCAGCACCGCCTCGAACTTGAGCGACGTGTCCCGGTTCTCCGGGAAGGTCAGCTTGTCCACCGTGGTCTTGGGCGGCTCCACCGGCTCGCCGCCCGGCCCGCCGATGGTGACGGGCGGCAGCGGGATCGGTTGCCCCTGGGCCAACCCGTCGCGGGGCACCAGCGCCAGGGACAGGCCGAGGACCAGCGCCAGGCCGACGAGGAGCGAGACGCGAAGGCGGAGGGTGCGCATTTGGGGGGTTCTCTACCGTGTCCGGGGCGGCACCGAGGGGCCGAACCTGAATGGTATTGTCGCGGGTCGCCGGAACGCGGACAAGGACAATTCCGCGCCGCCGGGGTCCACCGTTACAGACGACCCGGTCGCCCCGCGCCTAACCGAGGGGGATTTTCGGGGGGCGTCACTTCCGGCGCGCCGAGTACCCACGGCCCTTGCGGGCCGGGTTCGCCAAAATCCACCTCTCCTACCGACCTACCCGCCGCATCTGAATACCGGTACACTTCCCCTCGCATTCCGCCGAGGGTCCGACCGATGACGCCGCAACAGTTCATCGCCAAGTGGCAGGCCGCCGACCTGAAGGAGCGCGCCGCCTGTCAGGAACACTTCCTCGACCTGTGCGCCGTCCTCGAACAGCCGACCCCGGCCACGGCCGACCCGACCGGCGACTGGTTCACCTTCGAGAAGGGCGTGTCCAAGGACGCCGGCGGGCAGGGGTTCGCCGACGTCTGGCGGCGGCAGTGCTTCGGCTGGGAGTACAAGGGCAAGAAGAAAGACCTGAAGGCCGCCTACGTCCAGCTCTGCCAGTACCGCGAGTCGCTCGGCAACCCGCCGCTGCTGGTGGTGTGCGACCTGAACCGGTTCGAGATCCACACCAACTTCACCGGCACCATCAAGGAAGTCCACGCCTTCGACCTGGACGGCCTCGCCGATCCGGTGAACGTCGGCAAGCTCCGCCACTGCTTCACCGACCCGGAGAAACTGCGCCCCGGTCGCACCCAGGCGCAGGTGACGAAGGATGTGGCCGACCTGTTCGTCGAGATCGCCGACGGCATGAGGAAGCGGGGCGTGGACGCCGAACAGGCCGCGCACTTCCTCATGAAGCTGATGTTCTGCATGTTCGCCG
>JAYTTN010000027.1:0-2800 GCA_043745295.1 Fimbriiglobus sp.
GCCTGCCGCGCGTCAGCGGCAACCGCCCGGCGTGGGGATCGGTGGCGAGCAAGCTGTCCGGCCCGCACGACGGAATGCCGGCGTATGTCAGCCTGAACCGTGCGACCGTCGAGCGGTTCGAGTACGAGAAGCCGTACTACATGGGCGCGAGCCACGCGCCGTTCCGCCCGTTCGAGGACGCGCTGAGCGACCTCCGCCCGGCGAAGTCGCTCGACGCCCTCGCCGACCGCAAACAGCTGCTCCGCCAGTTCGACAGCATCCGCCGCGACCTCGACGGCTCCGGCACGTTCGACGGCATGGACCGATTCCAGGCCCAGGCGCTGGACATCCTCACGTCGCCGAAGGTGCGGGACGCCTTCGACCTGAGCAAGGAGCCGCCGAAGCTCCTCGACAGCTACGGCAAGGGCAAGTACCCGCACCAGACGGCGAAGGACATCCTGTACGAGTGGGACGCGAAGCCGTTCGTACTCGCCCGGCGGCTGGTGGAGGCCGGGGTCCGCGTGGTCACGCTGCGGGCCGGGTCGTGGGACCACCACAGCGGGCCGCAGAGCGACATCTTCGCCGCGCTCAAGATGCTGATGCCGGTGCTGGACGCCAGCGTCGGGGCACTGGTGACGGACCTGAAAGACAGGGGTTTGGACGAGGACGTGCTGGTCGTCGTCTCGGGCGAGTTCGGTCGCACGCCGAAGATCTCCCCGCAGGGGCCGGGCCGCGAACACTGGGCCGACGCCGGCTGCGCGGTGCTGTTCGGCGGCGGGCTGAAGATGGGCCAGGTGATCGGCGAGACGGACAGCCGCGCCGAGCAGGTGAAGACGGGTCTGGTCACCTTCCAGAACATCGTCGCGACGATCTATCACGTCCTCGGCGTCGATGTGAGAGTGAAGATTCCCGACTTCGGCGGTCGCCCGCAGCACCTCCTCGACGACCGCACCCCGATCCGCGAGTTGGTGGGCTGAGCCGTCCGACTCACCGCGGCGCGGGCAGTTCGAGTTCCACGTCCTTCAAGTCCAGTTTCTCCGCCGCGCCGCCGATCTTGAGCGGGAAGCCGAGCCGCCCGTCGGCCCCCTTGTGGTAACCCTTCTCGTGCCAGTACATGATCCGCCAGTCGCCCTTGGGCACCAGCGGCATGGCGAAGGTGCCGTCCTTGTCCGTCACCGCGAAGTACGGGTGGTCGAACACCCGCCCGCGCCCGGCCATCCACGGGTGGATGTCGCACTTGAAGAACAGCGGTGCCAGGTTCGCCCGTAGCGGTTCCTTGGGCGCGTGGTCCTTTCCGGGGGGGAGGATCACGTTGAACAGGTCGTCGCCCCCAAGGTAGACGTTCGCGTTGTGCGGCACCGCATCGACGTTCTTGAACTCCCAGGTGTCGCCGTCGCGGGCAGCGAACACCCGCGGCACGAACTGGCACTTCTCCAGCTTGACGACGTGGTTCACCGGCTTCGGCTTGGCCAGGTCGGGGTGGATGCGGTCCTTCGGGAACGGGTCCGCCCACTCCTTCGTGTCCGGCCGCAGCCAGACGACGACGTTCCGCACCCCGCGCGACTTGGGGGCGATCAGCAACTCGTCCGAGAGCAGCTCGCCGGCGCAGCAGGCGACCTTGTCGTTGGTCACGTTGATCCGCTTCGCCTCCGGAATCTCCTCCCCCTTCGGCCAGACGATCCGGCCGCGGACGGTCGCCCACTGGTCCTTCGGCACCGGCGCGGCGACCGCCACTAGCCCGGCCAGCATGGTCACGGCGAAGATGAGTCGAATCACGGCTGTTCCTCCGTCAGGGGTCGGTAACGGTTCGGCTCGCGTTCCACGAGTTGTTGCGGGGACAAGTTGAAGACGGTGCGGCCGTCGGTTTCCCACGCCCCGCGCCGGAACTCGAACACGGCGATCACGGTTCGCGGCTCTCTCGCCTGCGGCACGTCGGCCAGTTCACCGTCGGGCACCGGCTCGAATCGCACCACCGCCGGCACCAGCGCCAGCACCCGCACGCCGTCGCGGACGAACAGCGGTTCGCCGGCGACCTCGAAACCGAGCCACATCAGGCCGCGCGGCTTGCCGGCGGCGGCGGCGGCCGCGAACCACCGCCGAACCCACTCGTCCCGGTGCGGCCGGAACGCCGCCACCGGATCGGCCGGACGGCCGACGACGCGCTGCCAGAGGCGACGGAAAACGCTCACCCCGGCATCTTACCAGAACCGCTACCGACATCGGCGGAACCGCTGGGACATGGTAATCTGCTTCCAGTAACCGAGGGGTAACATGCCATGAAGTTGACCAGACCGAAACCGACCGGTGCGGTGATCGCGGTGGCGCTGCCGGGGCCGTCGCGGAAGCGGGACGCGGCCGAGTACCGGTTCCGCGTGACGTATCGCGGGGAAGCGCTTCCCCAGCCGGGGTGCCTGATGACGTGGGAGGTGACGGGCGGCCGCTCGGCGTACCAGCTCGCCCTGGAGCGCACCGAACGCGGCGACACCCGCTGGCACTGCACCTGCGCCGACTTCGCGTACCGGGGCGAACACCCGCGCTACCGGTGCAAGCACGTCAGCGGACTGGTGGACGTGCTGGACGCGGTGCGGCTGCCGGCGGGGTGACTCGCGCCGAACCCGGCGGAGAGCGCGTCCGTTTCAAGATTCTGCGGCGAAGTCGGCTGGAGAAGAACCGAAATCCACGACGGGCGCGAAATCGACAGTCTTGTTACCCGAACTCGATACGAAGCGAAGCCGCTGACGGTGACGGTGACGGAGTGAGGCGGAATCGGTCTTTTGTCGTCGCCGGGAGCCGTGCGACCGGCCCAAAGCCGGTCGCACGG
>JAYTTN010000028.1:0-10378 GCA_043745295.1 Fimbriiglobus sp.
GCCCGCTCGTGGAGTTCCTGGCCCTGTCCGACACCCCCGAGTGGGCCGAGTACTGGAACCCCCTCGCCGCCTGACTGCCTACTTCCAGTGGCACACCCCTAACAAACCTTGCGCAGGAACGCCTGTCTGCTACCGCCGAACATGTGATTCTCCGGCCGACTGGCCGAAGGCATTTCCGACATGGTAATCGTCGAGTCCGGGCGGTCAAACGAAAACCCGCCGGAAGGCCGGAATTCCATCCGCCAGTGTTAATTGGCTACGCGGCGATTGCGCCGCACTTGGGAAACACGACATGTCGCAGAGTACCGATACCCCGGCACCGCCTCCAGGGCTGCGCGGAGATTGACGATGCGTCCGGCTGGGGCCGGTGTCCGGAACGAGCCGCGACCGCACGTCTTGTCGCCGAGGAAACAGACGCTCCCGTGCGGTCGCGGCTCGGCACCTTCTTCTTCGCGCAGCTGGCGGGCCTGTCGATCACCCTGTTCGCCATGGTCCTCGCCATCGGCGTGGAGGTGGCCGACGCGATCGTGGTGGCCGAGGCGGTCCGCGCGACGATGAAGGAGAAGCACCTGTCGCCGTACCGCGCGACGATGGAGGTGCTGCACGAGATCGGCGGGGCGATCATCGCCATCACCCCGGTGATGACGGCCGCGTTCGCCGCCCGGCGGGCCGCCGTCAACCGCTTCTCCGCGGCACCCAGCGCCGCCTTCGCCTCGGCCACCGCCGCCTCGTATTGCATCGACTCGATCTTGGCGAGCCCCTCGACGCACTGCATCACCACCCGCTCGTCGGCGTCACAGACCCGGAAGCGGAACATGCCATTCCTGTCCTCGAAGACGGCGACGGTCCCCTTCGCCGCGGGCGACTTGACCGGGTCGGTCTTGGCCTTCGGGTCCGCCTTCGGCGCGTCCTTCTCCTGGCTGCGGGCGAGCGTGCCGCCGACGGCGAGCAGGCCGGCGGCGAGTGCGAGAGTGCGAAGCCACATCTTCACGGGCGTTCTCCGGACGGGGGCGGCGGGTGCGGCCGGCCGGCGGGCGCGGGCACATTCTCCCCGGACGGGATTCGGAACGCAACCGTGGGCCGAGGGGCCGTGGTGCTGGTAGAGTCGCGGACGTTCGCGAAGCCGGTAGCGTGGAAGTGGATGCAAAGCAGATGTACGCAGGGCTTGTGGGGCCGTTGACTTTGCATTATAAAGTAAATTCCTCAACCCGGAAGCTGCTATGCCCCACGACGTCCCAGCCCGACCGAGGGTGTGGAGCTCAGCGGAGTGGGTCGCGTACTACTCCGCGAACGCGGGGGCCATCCGGCCCGTACCATGGGAGCGCGGGGCGGACGTGACATTTGCGGAGTTGGCCGCCATCGCGCCCTCGCTCAGGAGCTGGCAACTCGGTGAGACATCCGACGGCCGGCACTTGATTGCCTCGGCCGCCAGCTACGCCGGCGCGGTCGGAGACCCCACGTTCCTCGACGCGGTGCGGCTCTTCATCGCGGAGGAGCAACGACACGGGGCGGCGCTCGGCCGCTTCCTCGATCTGGCCGGCATCCCGCGGGCCGAAGCCGACTGGGGCGACGCTCTGTTCCGGGCCGTCCGGTACGCGCTGCCGCGGATGGAAGTGTGGGCGACGCCGGTGGTGATGGTCGAGACGCACGCCCTGATCTACTACAGTGCGATTCGCCGGGCGACGAACTCGGCGGTCCTCCGCGCGATCTGCGGACAAATCTTGGCCGACGAGGTGGCGCACATCCGCTTTCAGTGCGAGCGGCTTGCCGTGCTACACCGCAGCCGTCCGCGACTGCTGCGCGGTCTCACGATGCTGTTTCACCGCGGTTTCTTTGCGGCGATCACGCTGGCGGTGTGGGTCGGCCACCGACGCGCGCTGCGGGCCGGTGGCTACGGGTTCACGGGGTACTGGCGGGCCGCGTGGCAGAAGATGCGGCACGCTTGGCGGCTCATGTCGCCGGACTGCTACGATGCAGAACCTGTTCGAAGTGTGGGAGGGGGAGGTGGCAGGGGTTTGGAGGCGGGATCTGAATCACGCGACCGGGTCCGTTACGGTGGCGGGTTCGGCGTCTCGCCCCCGCCCGCCGAGGGTTAACCCCGGCCAACCGGCGAGGTACGCCCCGAAACTGATCTCCGTGCCGTCGCTGTCCGCGAGGATGTGCTGGTAGGCTTCTGGCAACTCGTCCTGTGTGTCTTCCAGCCGCACGTCGATCCGATGCCCCATGTGGTCGGCCATGAACTTCCAGAGTACCTGATTGAGTTCCGGCCCCGCCCAGTTTGGCGGTTCCTCGGCCCCGCCGATGTGGAACGCGAACGGCCGGTAGTCGCTGTCGAGGGCCTTTCCCAGCCACAGGGTCTGGCGGCAGTCGTGGCAGTTCAGGTAGCCATAGACGCTCACAGTTCCGAAGTCCTCCGCCGCCGAAAATGTATTCTCCGGCGTCACCGCCTGCGAATTCTTCTGGAAGTATCGCCGCCGAGTTGGTTCCTCGCAAGCGAAAACGCTCCCCTCTACACCACCCCCAGTTGCCGCGCGTCCTCGACCCGCGGCGGCCTAAGGTACTCGAACCCAGCCGTCAGCCGGTTCACCGCCCGCGTGCGGTGCATCCCTTCTTGCCCCGGCTGGTCGCCTCCTTGCCGCTTCTACGTTGCCAGACCGTCGCTACACCGACACGCCGCCCATGAGGTAGGCGCGGAGTTCGATGAACAGCTTCTCGCACCGGTCCCGCCACTCGCGGTCGCCGAGCAGGGCCACGTTCGTCGGGCGGAACAGGCAGTGGATGTGCAGGTGGTTCTCGCGGCGGGCGTCCGGCCGGGTCATCTTCAGTTCGACCTCGACCGGCCCGCTACTCCGGCGGCCGAACCCGAACCAGGTGCCGGAGCCGGTGCCCTTCGACCCACGCAGCCGTACCACCACGACCCCGTCGCTGTTCTTGAGGACTTCGCCGGCGCAGTCGCGGACATACCCGCTCAGCTTCATGAGGGCGATGGTCTCCGGCATCCACGCCTCCATGACGAACGGCAGGCCGGTCGGCACCTTGTCGCGGGGCGGCGGGGTGACGGCCGGCGTCGGCGACGGCGCGGGTTTGCGTTCCGACGAGCGGTCGCGGCCGGACACCACGACGGGCGCGGGGGCGGGGGTGGCGGGCGGCGGAATGACCGTCTCCAGCAGGAGGACCGAGCCGTCCGTCATCAGTTCCGAATCCGGGTGGACGGCAGCCCGCCCGCGGGCCTCCGCCTTCGCCTCCTTGATGGCCGCCGCGAACTCGTCGGCGAACTCCTTGGCCGACTGCTGGCGGTCGTCCGGGTCCTTCGCCAGGCAGCGGCGGATGACCGCCTCGACGCCCTTCGGCACCCACCCGGCCAGGCCGATGTCGGCGAACGTCGGCGGCTCCTCGGTGGCGTGCGCGAGCAGCACGTCCATGCCCGAACTGCCCAGGAACGGCGTGCGGCCGGACAGCAGTTCGTAGGCCATGACGCCGACGCTGTACAGGTCGCCGCGGTGGTCCATCGGCTCGCCGCGGACCTGCTCCGGGCAGATGTAGGCCGGCGTGCCGACGGCGAAATCGACCGTCGTATCCGTCACCTGGCGGGCCGGCCCGTCGATCATCTTGGCCAGCCCGAAGTCCATCACCTTGATCCGCTCTTTCGGCGTGTCCGGCTCCGTCACCATCAGGTTGGCCGGCTTCAAATCGCGGTGGATGATGTTCTCGTCGTGAGCCGCCTGCAGCACCTCGCTCAGTTGGGCGACGATCCGCGCCACCCGCAGCGGGGTCATCTTCTTGGCCTTCTTCAGCAGGTCTTCGAGGTTGCCGCCCTTGACGTACTCCATGACGATGCACGGGCCGGCCGGGTCGTTCAGGCTGGCGTCGAACAGGGCGACGGCGAACGGGTGGTGGAACCGCGCCATCAGCAGCGTTTCCCGCTGGAACCGCTCGCGGAACTTCGGGTCGGCGGCGATGTGGTCGTGCATCACCTTGACCACCACCTGGCGGCCGAGGTCGGTCTGTTTGGCCAGGTACACCCGCCCCATGCCGCCCTCGCCGAGCAACTTAGTCACCTCGTACCGACCCAGGAACGTGCGGCCGATCATGAAAACACCACCACCCGAAAGGCGGAATCGAGGGGTCCGGCCGGCAACCGTAGAACGGCCGGGGGCGCGCGGTCGGGGCGGGGCGCGGTTTCGGCAGGGGCGGAAAGTTGCGGGGCCGGGCGAAGCGGCCTTGCACTCGGCCTTGCACTCGGCCCCCATTTCGGGGCAGAATCCGGGCACAATGGACCGCGCACGCCCGCCGCAGGATTCGGCCATGCCCCCGCCCGACGCCCCCACCGTGTCGGCCGTGGTGCCGCTGTTCGACGAACGCGAGAACCTGCCCGAACTGTACCGCCGCCTGACCGACACCCTCGCCGACCTCGGCGTGGACTACGAACTCGTGTTCGCGGACGACGGCAGCACCGACGGCACGGGCGAATTGCTGGACGCCATTTCCGACGGCGACGACCGCGTGCGGGTGCTGCACCTGAGCCGCAACTTCGGCCACCAGGCGGCGCTGACGGCCGGCCTCGACCACGCGCGAGGCGAGGCGGTGGTGGCCCTGGACGGCGACCTGCAAGACCCGCCGGAGGTCATTCCCGAACTCCTGGAGAAGTGGCGGGAAGGGTTCGATGTCGTGTACGCCGTCCGCACGAAACGCAAGGAAGGACTGGCGAAACGGCTCGGCTACTTCGCCTTCTACCGCCTGCTGCGGGGCGTGTCCGACCTGCCCATCCCGCTCGACGCCGGCGACTTCTGCCTGCTCGACCGCCGCGCCCTGGACGCCCTCAACGGGCTGCCGGAGTGCGACCGCTTCGTCCGCGGGCTGCGGTCGTTCGTCGGCTTCCGGCAAGTCGGCGTGAGCTACGAACGCGACGCCCGCTTCGCCGGTACCGCCAAGTACACCTTCCGAAAGCTGGTCGGCCTCGCCGTCAACGGGCTGGTGAACTTCAGCTCGTTCCCGGTGCGGGCGATGGGCTGGCTGGCGGGGCTGCTGGTCCTCGGCGGCGCGGCGACGGCCGCCGCGATTGCGACCGGTGCGCTAACCGGCGGCTGGGCGGTTGTGCTGGCGGTCGCACTCGTCCTGTCCGGGTTGCAAATCGGCTGTCTCGCGCTACTCGGCCTCTACTTGGTGAAAATCCTGGCGGAAGTGAAGCGGAGACCGTCCTACATTGTCGCGTCCGAACCGATGCGGTCGCCGTCGCCCCGACGGGCGGCGCGGCGATCCGCCGAGGAACCGGCCGAGGTGAGCGGATGAGCGGCGTGAAGGGGTTGGTGAAACTCGGCCTGCACGGGCTGTGCGTTGTGCTGGTGCTGCCGGCGCTACTGATGTACGCCGTCGGCGGCCTGCTGCTCGGACGGGACCGCGCGCTGGAAGGCTCGTCGCAGATGCTGGCCGGGCTACCGGGGTTGTGCGGCGTGTTCCTCCGCCGGGCCTTCTTGGGGTGCGTGTTGAAGCGGTGCCACCGGTCGGCCGACATCGGCTTCGGCACGCTGTTCAGTCAGGCCGGCGCGGTCATCGACGAGAACGTGTACGTCGGCCCGCGGTGCCACCTGGGTCTCGTGCATTTGGAAAAGGACGTGCTGCTCGCGGCCGGCGTGCATGTGCCCAGCGGCGGCCAGACGCACCACTTCGACGACCCGACGGTGCCGATCCGCGACCAGGGCGGCGAACGCGCGCTGGTCACCATCGGGGCCGGCGCGTGGATCGGCAGCGCGGCCGTGGTGCTGGCCGACGTGGGCGCGGGCACCATCGTCGGGGCCGGGTCGGTGGTGACCAAACCGCTGCCGCCGAACGTGATCGCCGCCGGCGTACCCGCCCGAATCCTCCGCGGTCGTTTCGACCCCCCGACACCCACCCCCGCCGAGGGACCGCCGTGACGACGACGCCCGCCCGCCCGCCCCTCCGCGCCGACGCCACCTTCCCTACTCTGACGCGAACGCCTTCCTCCGCGACCCGCGAGCCGTGCCCGATGTCCGACCACGCCGACAAGCTGTCCGTCCTCGTCCCCGTGTACAACGAGGAGAAGACGGTCGCCGAAATCCTCACCCGCGTGCTGGCCCTCGGCGCGGTGGTGAAGGAAATCATCGTCGTGGACGACGGGTCGAAGGACAAGACGGCCGACGCGATCCGCGCGTACATCGGCGACGGCCACCCGAAGATTCACTTCCACCAGCTGCCGAAGAACCGGGGCAAGACGGCGGCCATCAAGACGGCGCTGGCGCTGGCCACCGGCGACATCATCATCATCCAGGACGCCGACCTGGAGTACGATCCGGCGGAGATCCCGGAGGTCATCGGGCCGATCCTGTCGGGCGTGGCGGACGTGGTGTACGGCAGCCGCTTCCTGGTGCGGAAGGCGGCCCGCGTGCTGTACTTCTACCACTACCTGGCCAACTGCTTCCTCACGTTCCTGTCGAACATGCTGACCAACCGCAACATGTCCGACATCGAGACGTGCTACAAGGCGTTCCGCGCCGAGGTCATCAAGCCGATGAATCTGACCAGCAAGGGGTTCGGCATGGAAGTCGAGATCACCGCCTTGATCTGCAAGACGAAGGCGCGGACGTATGAAGTCCCCATCTCGTATTACGGCCGCGCCTACGACGAGGGCAAGAAGATCGGCATGATGGACGGCGTCGCGGCGCTGTGGTACATCGGCTACTACAACCTCATCAAGCCGTGGTTCGGGGCGGTGCGGCGGTACAAGCGGGCCGTCAACGAGGGGCTGGCCAAGCGCGAAGCCGCCGCCGCGAAGTGACAGCCGTCACGCCAGGATCGCGCTCACGTCCAGTTGCCCGACCGTTACCCCGCCGAGGGTCACGGGCAATTGCTGGCCCGGCCGGTAGTCGGTGCGAGTCGCGTACCGCGCGACCGTGTCGTCATCGGCCGCGACGGGCGACGTGTACACTTCGACGAGCCGGTCTTCCAGGTTGACGATCCAGTACTCCGGCACGGCGGCCTCGGCATACAGTTCGTGCTTGCGGGTGCGGTCGTCCGCCAGCGACGAATCGGCCACTTCGACGACCAGAAACAGGTGTGCCACCGTCGGGTGAACGCCGCCGCGCCGATCCGCCGGCAGGCAAACGGCCACGTCCGGTTCCGGTTCGGTGTCGGCGGCCAAGTTCACGGGGCACTGGCAGCGGACCGCGTATTCGTCGGGCAGCAGCCGCTGGAGCCGCCGGTCGAGCCGTTCCACCGTCACCGCGTGCAGATCGCCCTGGGGCATCTTTGGCGTGACCTCCCCGCGAATGAGTTCGACCGGTTCGTCCTCGGTCAGCACGCCGAGTTCGGCCATCCGTCGATACTGCTGGCGGTCGATGTGACTCAGCTCGTCGGCGTCGGCGACAACCCCGCCGGCGACGAGCGTGCGAATCTGCGCGACAGTGAACCGGTACGCCAGGCGAACGGTCGCGGTTTCGGGCAGCGTGTCCAGTGGCATCGGAAACCCTCGACGGAGGTGGTATTCTACACGCTGATCGGTCGGCGCTCAGCTCTGTTCCGCCAACTTCTCGAACTCGGCCTCGGTCAGGACCGTCACGCCGAGTTCCTTCGCCTTGTCCGCCTTGCTGCCGGCCTTCTCGCCGACGAGGACGTAATCGGTCTTCTTGCTGACGCTGCTCCCCGGCTTGCCGCCCAGATCCTTGATCCGCGTCTCGATGGTGAGGCGGTCGTAGCCCGCCAGCGTGCCCGTGACGACGACGGTCTTCCCGGCGAACGGCAGCCCGCCGACGGGCGCGGCCTTCTTGTCGTGCGTCACCTTCACGCCGGCCGCCTTCAACTCGGCGACCAGCTTCTCGCCGGTCTCCGAGTGGAAGTAGTCGTACACGAACTTGGCCCGCTTCGGCCCGAACCCCTTCACGGCGGCCAAATCCTCCTGCTTCGCCGCGACGATGGCGTCGAGGCTGGGGAACGAGTCCGCCAGCGCCTCGGCCATGCTCTCGCCCACCATGTAGATGGTGAGGGCGGAGAGTAGCCGGGCCAGCCCTCGATCCTTGCTGGCGGCGATGCCGTCGAGCAGCTTCTGCGCCTTGGTGTCCGCGAACTTCTCCAGCCCCAGCAGTTGTTTTTTCGTCAACTGGAACAGGTCGGTGACGGACTTCACGAGGCCGGAATCGACGAGTTGAATGGAGACTTCGCGCCCCAAGCCGTCGATATCCATGCGGTCGCGGCGGGCATAACCTTCGACCCGCTTGGCCAGTTGCGCCGGGCAGACGCCGGTGTTCGTGCAGTTGTAACCGTAGCTGGTGGCCGTCTCCTCCTTCTCCACCGGCCCCTTGCACACCGGGCACACGGTCGGCCACACGAGCGGCTTCTCCTTGCCGGTGCGGGCCTCCTTCACCACGCTCACGATCTGCGGGATGATCTCGCCCTTCTTCTCGATCACCACCGTGTCGCCGATCCGCACGTCCATCTTCTCCACCCAACTGGCGTTGTGCATGCTGGCGAACGTGATCGTCGAACCGCTCAGCGGGACCGGCGGGTCGAACCGCGCGACCGGGGTGAGTTCGCCGAACTTGCCGAGGTGGAAATCGACCCCGCCGAGCTTCGTGATGCCCTGCTCCGCCGAATACTTGTACGCCTTCGCCCAGCGGGGCACCTTCGCCGTCGCACCCATCTTCGTCCGCAGCGCCAGGTCGCTCACCTTGATGACCATGCCGTCCGTCTCGTAGGGCAGGTCGTGCCGCTTCTCCTCCCACTCGTCGCAGACAGTCAGCACTTCCTCGGCGTTCGCGCAGCTCTTGGTGTGCGGGTTGACGGGGAAGCCGAACTCCTTCAACTTGGCGAGGATCTCCTCCTGCGTCTTGAGACCGAGGCCGTCGGCCGCGCCCACGGCGTAGGCGAACAGGTTCATCTTCCGCGTGGCGGCTTTCTTCGGGTCGAGCAGTTTCAGGGTGCCGGCGGTGAAGTTGCGGGTGTTGGCGTGGGTGTCCTCGCCCTTCGCCGTCTGTTCGGCGTTGATGCGGACCAACTCGGCGAAGGTCATGTAGATTTCGCCGCGCACCTCCAGCAACTTCGGCGGGCTGGCGGTCGTCAATCTCAACGGCACGCCGCCGATGGTGCGGACGTTGTGCGTCACGTCGTCGCCGGTCTCGCCGTTGCCGCGGGTGACGGCGGTCTTGAAAAGCCCGTCCTCGTACACCAGCGAAATGGACACGCCGTCGATCTTCAACTCGACCGTGTACGCCGGGTCGCCCTTCCCCGCCGCCTTCTTCACGTCCGAGGCGAACTTGCGCAAGTCGTCCGCGTCGTAACTGTTGTCGATGGACATCATCGGCACGCGGTGGTTCACCTTCACGAAGCCGGGGATGGGCGCGCCGCCGACCCGCTGCGTCGGGCTGTCCGGCGTCATCAACTCCGGGTTCTTCTTCTCGATGTCCTGAAGTTCCTTCAGCAGCTTGTCGAACTCGCGGTCGGAGATGACCGGCGCGGCCTCGACGTAGTACAGGTGGGTGTGGCGGTCGAGTTGCGCGCGGAGGTCGGCGGCGCGGGCGGCGGGACTGGCGGTCTTGGCCATGATCGGCTTCCGGGGTGGGGTGGGCGTACTGGTGAGGATTCTGCCCGGAACCGTCGGCGGTTGCAATGTTGGTAGCGGAGGGAAAAAGAAAACCCGCCGGATGGCGGGGGTCTTTCGATCCGAGCCGGAAGCGTGAGCGACGGTCGGTTTCAAGGCCGTCGCTCACGCTTCCGGCTCGGACAAAGCGCCGCACGCCAGCCCTCACTTCTCGGCCAGCTTGGCCTTGGCGGCGGCCCGCAGGTCGTCGCCGCCCGTCCGCCCGTTCTCGCCCTTCTCGCCGTCGGCGATCTTCCCCAAGTATGCCTTCAGGTAGCCCCCGTCGTCGCTCTTCAGCAGGGCGACCGGGATCGCCTTGATCACTTCGGGCACGTCCGACCCCTGCATCGTCACCCGGCCCAGCAGCACAGCGAAGAAGAAGTCCTGCAACTGGTTCTCGCCGGGGTCGTAGCCGTCCAGCTTGGCGAGGGTGGCCAGCGCCTCGTCGGCGGTCTTGCCGCAACTGGCGGTCAGCCACCGGGGCAGCGGCGACACGCTGGTCGCCTTGCCGCTCGTCATTTTGACCGCCAGGAACAGGCAGTTCGGCCGGCCGTCGGTGACGAACTTGTCGGCCGTCACGTCGAACAGTTGCGGCTCCACCCGGAGCAGCAGCGGCTCGCCCCAGTGGGTGTGATCCGGCAGGCCGGTCATGCCCGAGATCATGGCGCGGGTGATGTCCACGCTCGCGTCGAGTCCGTTCCAGGTGTCGTCGGCCGTCGCCGTCGCCAGCGTGTACGCCACCCCGTTCGGGCGAGTACTGTCGCCGAGGAGGGTACCGGCCTCTCCCTTCTT
>JAYTTN010000029.1:0-10358 GCA_043745295.1 Fimbriiglobus sp.
CACCGGCATCTTGCCGGTGTTTGAAATCGCACCGGCAAGATGCCGGTGCCACCCAAGACACAAGAATGCAGAACAACACCGGCAAGATGCCGGTGCCACCCAGAGAAAGGTGCCACCCCACCAAGGAGCCGCCTCGGATGACCCGCCTCGCCCTGCCCCTACTCCTCGTGTTCGCCGGTGGCGCGGCCGCCAAGCCGAACGTGTTGTTCGTGTTCGCCGACGACCAGCGGTTCGACACCGTCGCCGCCCTCGGCAACAAGGAGATTCAAACTCCGACGCTGGACGCGCTGGTGGCCCGCGGGTTCACCTTCGCCAACGCCTACTGCCAGGGCGGGAACTCGCCGGCGGTGTGCGTGCCGAGCCGGACGCAGTTGCTGACCGGGCGGTCCACCTTCCGCACGCCGAACCCGCAGGCCAAGACCTACGATGCGCCGACGCTGGGCAAGACGTTCCGCGCCGCCGGGTACGCGACCCTGTGCGTCAGCAAGCCGGGCAACTCGTTCCGCGCCGCGCACGACCACTTCGAGAAGGTCGTCCACGTCCCGCACAGCGGGGCACGCACGAACGCCAAGTGCGCCGACGCCGTGCTGGACTACCTGAAGACGGCCGACGCGAAGAAGCCGTTCTTCCTCTACTTCGCGCCGAGTATGCCGCACGACCCGCGCACCGCCGAGGCGGAGTTCCACGAGAAGTACGACCCGGCGAAGATGACCCTGAGCAAGAACTTCATGAAGGAAGTGCCGGTCGATTTCGGCGTGCTGGGCGTCCGCGACGAGAAGCTCGCCCCGTACCCGCGAACCGAATCGGAGATGAAGAAGCACCTCGCCGAGTACTACGCATGTGTATCGAGTCTGGATCACCATCTTGCCAGAATTCTGGACGCGCTGAAGGCGTCGAAACAACTCGACAACACGCTGATCGTGTTCACCAGCGACCAGGGGTTGGCGGTCGGCGGCCGGCACGGGCTGATGGGCAAACAGAACCTGTACGAACACTTCAAGTCGCCGCTGATCGTCGCCGGGCCGGGCATTCCGAAGGGCGAGTCCGATGCGCTGGTCTACCTGTACGACCTGTTCCCGACGTGCTGCGAGGCGACCGGCGTGGCGACGCCGAAGGAGTGCGACGGTACCAGCCTGATGCCGGTGATTTCGGGGAAGAAGAAGGCGGTGCGGGAGGCGCTGTTCTGCGTCTACATGGCAACGCAGCGCATGGTCCGCGACGACCGGTTCAAACTGCTCTGGTATCCGAAGATCGAGACGATGCAACTCTTCGACCTGAAGACCGACCCGGACGAACTGGCGAACCTCGCTGCGGATGCCGCGCACGCCGACACCCTCGCGCGGATGAAGAAGTTGATGGCCGCCGAGCAGGCGCGATTCGAGGACACCCTGCCGGTCATCAAGTAGGTCGCGGTCGGCTCGACCGCGACCTCAGCCCGGCGCGCCCGCGAATCAGTAAATCAACCGCATCGATTTCCCGCCGCCGAGCGCCCGATGCCGCACTTCCCGCCGTACGACGAGTTCGCCGAACTCGCCACGACCCACACCGTCGTGCCCGTCTACCGCCGGCTGGTGGCCGACGCGCTGACGCCCGTGATGGCCCTCCGCCGCATGGCCGGCGGCGACTGGCGGTTCCTGTTCGAGAGCGTCGTCGGCGGCGAGCGGATCGGCCGGTACAGCTTCCTCGGCGAGCGGCCGTTCCGCCGGTTCGAGGCGTTCGGCACCCGCGTGCGGGAGAAGGTCGGCGACGGCGCGTGGACCGAGGCCGAACACGCCGACCCGTTGAAACTGCTGGAGGAGCGGGTGGCCGAGTACCGCGCGCCGACCCTGCCCGGCGTGCCCGCGTTCTGCGCCGCCGCCGTCGGCGTGGTGGGGTACGACGCCGTGCGGTACGTCGAGAAGTTGCCGAACGCGCCGCCCGACGACCGCCACCTGCCCGACCTGTGCTTCGGCTTCTTCGGCGGCATGGTGGTGTTCGACCACATCAACAAGACGCTGCTGGTGGTGGCCCACGTGCGGGTGCCCGAACTGGCCGCGCGCACGGCGCACGCCACCTTGAAGGACGCTTACGCCGACGCCTGCGGGTGGGTGGACGACACCGTCGCCCGGCTGGAACCGGCCGCGGACGACCGCGCCGCGCTGCGATTGCAGGACATTCACGTCCCCACCAGTTACGCCGTGCCGGAGCGGTACACGTCGAACTTCACGCCCGAGAGCTGGCGGGCGATGATCGCCAAGGGCATCGAATACATCCGCGCCGGCGACGTGTTCCAGTACGTCCCGAGCCAGCGGTTCCACACCACGACCACGGCGGATTCGTTCGACATCTACCGCGCGCTGCGGGTCATCAACCCGTCGCCGTTCATGTTCTACCTGGACACCGGCGCGGTCACGCTGGTCGGGGCCTCGCCGGAAATCCTGTGCCGGGTGGAGGACCGCGAGATGACCGTCCGCCCGCTGGCCGGCACCCGCCGGCGGGGGGCGACGGTGGCGGAAGATCAGGCGCTGGCGGCCGAGTTGCTGGCCGACCCGAAGGAGCGGGCCGAACACATCATGCTGGTGGATCTGGGCCGCAACGACATCGGCAAGGTGTGCGAACTGGGCAGCGTGCGGCTGGCAGACCTGATGGCGGTCGAGCGGTACAGCCACGTCATGCACATCAGCAGCACCGTCACCGGGACGTTGAAGCGGGAGTTGACGGCGTTCGACGCGCTGCGGTCGGCGCTGCCGGCCGGGACGCTGAGCGGCGCGCCGAAGGTGCGGGCGATGGAGGTCATCGACGAACTGGAGCCGCACCGCCGGGGGCCGTATGGCGGGGCCGTCGGCTACATCGACTTCACCGGCAACATGGACACCTGCATCGCATTGCGAACGATGGTGATGCAGGGGAAGAACGTGTACATTCAAGCGGGGTGCGGGGTGGTCGCCGACAGCGACCCGGACGCCGAGTACCAGGAGACGGTGAACAAGGCGCTCGGCCTGATGCGCGCGGTGGAGGTGGCGGAGACGCAGTTGGGGTAGTATTCCGCTCGCCCCGCGAGCGGGTGATCGATCCCCGACACGGAGCCGTCCCCGCCGCCGGGGTCACACCGCGAAGCCGTGCTGGCGGCGGTGGTACGGGCCGTCGTAGTTCTGGGTGCTCTTGCTCGGCTCGAAGCGGCCGTCGGTGGACACGGCCTTCACCCGCTCTTGCAGGTCGTGCAGCTCGCGCGGCGTCATCGGGGCGAACGCATTCCCGATCGCCAAATTCTGATCCAGCACCTTCTCGGAGTCGATGCCGACCACCAGCGAGGCGACGCTCTGGCTGAGGGCGTACCGGATGGCCTCCTCGGCCCCGCACACGCCGTTGGCCGGGATCACCCCGCCGGCGGCCAAACTGCCCCCACCCAGGCTTTTCATGCCGATGGCCCCGATGCCCTTGTCGGCCAGCTTCGGCAGCAGTTCGTGGATACTGCTGCGGTACCAGTAGTCGCACACGTTCACCGGCAGTTGCACCGTGTCCCAGGTGTGGACGGGCAGCATCTTCAGGAAGATGTGCGGGGCCTTGTGCCCGGTGAAGCCGATGAACCGCACCTTGCCTTCCTTCTGCGCCTTCAGCGCCTCGGCCAGCGCCCCCTGCTCGACGATCCAGTCCGGGTCGTTGTCGTAGTTGATCTCGTGGAACTGCCACAGGTCGAGGTAGTCGGTGCGGAGTCGCGTCAGGCTGTCTTCGAGGTGCTGGCGGGTGCCGGCCGCGTCGCGGGCGCAGTTCTTGGTCATGAGGAACACGTTCTTCCGCCGCCCGCCCTCGGACAAGGCGCGGCCCATCAACTCCTCGCTGCGGCCCTCGTGGTAGTCCCAGGCGTTGTCGAAGAAGGTGAACCCGCTGTCGGCCGCCCGCCGGACGAGGCGGATGGCGGCGTCGTCGGTCAGTTCCGGCTGGGCGAAGTGCCAGCCGCCGAAACACAGCAGGGACACGTTCGCGCCGGTGCGACCGAGCGGACGGGTGGGCATGGACATGGGCAGCGGCTCCGGATGGGGTTCGGAGATTGTAGTCGGAGCCGGGCGTGGGGGATCGCTGCCGTCGGTTACGGATGCGCGCCGTTGCCGTCGGCACGGGGTTGCAGGTGGTTCCGGAGGCGGGCCAGCTCCGCCTCGGCGGCGTCGGCGCGCCGTCGCTCGGCGTCGGCCCGCTGGCGCTCGGCGTCGGCGCGCCGGCGTTCGGCGTCGGCGTCCTCCCGCGCCGTGCGCAAGAGCGTGCCGGTCGCCGGATCCCACAGCCGCAACTCGTTCCCGTCCCGCTCCAAGTGGAGTCCCAACAGTTGGCTCGGCAACCGGCCGTCGCGGGGTTGGATGGTCACATACTGCCCGCCTCGGAGCCGGTGGCCCTGCATCGACGGCGTCAGGTAGTCCTCGAACGGGTCGAACAGGAAGTACTCCTTCACCTTCCACACGTCGCGGTACTTCTCGAACTTCCGCCGCGTGTCCGCGGATTTGGTGGAACTGGACGTGATCTCGAACACCACGTCCGGGCACTTGCCTTCTTCCCACGTCAGGTAGTTGATGCGCTCCTCGTCCGGCACGCCGAACACCACGAAGCAGTCCGGCGACAGGTGCTTCCGCCTGTCGGTCGGGTCGTAGTACATCAGCAAGTTGCCGCTGACGTAGGTGTTCGGATCGCCGGCGAAGTGGCCCTTCAGCACGTCGATCAGGTCCACCATGATCTGGCGGTGGCGGTCCGTCTCGGCCATCGGTTTGCCGTCCGAGGTCGGGTACAAGTGGTTCGACGTGAATGCGGCTTTCATCAGCACGGCCGTGCCCTCCGGTGGTCGTGTCCGGTTGCCAACCCTCACCCCCGCCCGGCGACGGGCTTCACCGCGCGGGCCGGCTCGCCCTTGTACAGCGAGCGCGGGCGGATCAGCCGGTTGTGGTCCAGTTGCTCGATGACGTGCGCCGCCCACCCGGCGATGCGGCTCATGGCGAACATCGGCGTGTACAGCGGGATGTCCAGGCCCATCGCGTGGTACAGCCGGCCGGCCGGCCAGTCCAGGTTCGGGTACATCGCCTTTTTCTCGGCCATCACCCGCTCGACGATGTCGGCGGTGTCCTCCCACGCCGTCAGGTCCGGCGTCGTGGCGGCCTTCGCGGCGTAAGCTTTCAAGATGCCCGCGCGCACGTCGCCGGCCTTATACACGCGGTGGCCGAAGCCCATGATCCGCTCCTTCCGGGCCAGCGCGTCGAGCGTCCACTGCTCGGCTTTCTCCACCCCGCCGGTGGACCGCAGCACGTCCATCACCTTCTCGTTCGCCCCGCCGTGCAGCGGCCCCTTCAGCGCGCCGATGGCCCCGACGACGGCGGCGTGCAGGTCGGCCTGCGTGGAGACGATCACGCGGGCCGTGAAGGTGGACGCATTGTACTCGTGTTCGGCATACAGGATCAGGGACACGTCGAGCGCCTTCACCTCGTCCGCCGTGGGTTCGGTGCCGCGCAGCATGTACAGGAAGTTGGCCGCGTGTCCGAGTTCCGGCTTCGCCATCACCGGCTGCAACCCCCGGCGGACGCGGTACTGGTCGGCGATCATCATCGGCATCTGGCCGAGCAGTCGCTCCGCCTTCCGGACGTTGGCCTCGTGGCTATTGTCGGTCACGTCCGGGTCGAACAGCGACACCATGCTGACGGCCGTCCGCAGCGCGTCCAGCGGGGTGCCCCACTTGGGCACGGCGGGGAACAGTTGCTTCACCGCCTCCGGCAGCCGGCGGGCCGTCGCCACCCGCTCCTTGAAGGCGTCGAGCTGCTTCGCCGTCGGCAGTTCGCCGTGAAGCAGCAGGTGCGCCACCTCGTCGAACGTGCAGGAGTCGCACAGGTCGCCGACGGCGTACCCGCGGTACCGCAGGCCGTCCTCGACGGTGGAGATCGCCGTCTCCCCGGCGATCACCCCTTCCAGGCCGGGCGAGTAGACGGCAGTCGGCGGCGGTGCGGTGGCGGACATGTTGAACTCCCAAGATTCCAGGGGTTTCACCCCTGGCTACAGTCCGTCACCGCTCCGCGGTGCAGACGGAACGGGACGCCGAACGGGGTGGTGTTTTCACGCCGGAGGCGTGGCGGATTGTAGCCAGGGGTGAAACCCCTGGAAGGTGGCGGGGCCTCGATTAGATTACGCGGACAATTGCAACAGGCACAGGCGAAGCCAGGGAAGCACGTTCGCCCCCAGCACGAGGGCGAGCAGCGAGAAAATCACCGCCCACCCGCTGAAATACGCCCAGACTTCGCCGCCGTCGCGCTGACGGATCGTCGTGGCCACGGCGATCCACGCCACGGGCAGGAGGAGCAACCACAAGCCGAAGTCGCGGAGGTATTCGGTGTACCACGGGATGCCTTGCAGACCGAACTCGTTCCACAACCGCCACGTGGCGGCCGCGCCCAGGACGCCGCCGACCACCAGACAGACCTGGAACAGGCCCAGCCGCGCGGCATTCTTGAAGTCGAGGTCGGCGGTCATCGGCGTCACCTCCAGGAAGGATGATTCACCACAGCGAACTGAGGACACAAGAATGAATGGACAGGATTACAGGATGAAAGGCAGGATTGAAGAAGCCTGTTTTCGTCCCCGATTTCATCCTGCGATCCTGCCCATGCCTGCCCCACGATGTCTCTGTGCCTCGGCGTTTCTGCGGCTAATTCCTCCCGCCCTCACCGCCGAAATACGCGCGGTCGCGGGTCTCGTAGTCGGTGTAGTCCAGCCGGTCGTACAGCTCCGCGCGGGTCAGCATCGTCGGCACGCGGTCGCGCTGATGACCGGATTCCGCCACCGCCCGCAACGTGTCCTCGGCCGCCTTCATCGCCGAGCGGAACGCCGTCAGCGGGTACAGGATCATCGTATAGCCGAGTCGCCCCAGTTCGTCGGCATCCAGCAGCGGACCTTTGCCGAACTCCGTCATGTTCGCCAGCAGCGGAGCTTTCACCCGGCGGGCGAACGCGGCGAACTCCTCGGCGGATTCCATCGCCTCCGGGAAGATCGCGTCCGCGCCGGCCGCCAAATACAGCTCGGCCCGTCGCACGGCGTCGTCGAAGTTGGTGACGCCCCGCGCGTCGGTGCGGGCGATGACGACGAAGTCGCGGTCCCGCTTGGCCGCCACTGCCGCCCGGATTTTGGCGGCCATGTCCTCGGCGGACACCAGCGATTTCCCGGACAAATGACCGCACCGCTTCGGCAATCGCTGGTCTTCCAGATGAATCCCCGCCACCCCCGCCGCCTCGAAGAGCGTCACGGTTCGTTCGACGTTCAGCGCCTCGCCGAAGCCCGTGTCCGCGTCGCAAAGCAGCGGCAGCTTCGTGGCCTGAACGATGCGGCCGGCCTCCGCGACGAACTCCGAGAGGGTCACGAGGCCGAGATCCGGAACCCCGTAGCCCGCCGAGAGTGCCCCGCCAGACAGGTAAACGGCTGGAAATCCCAGACGTTCCGCGACCTTCGCCAACAGCGGGTTGAACACGCCGGGGATTCGTGCGGGTGGGGTAGCCCACCCCTCGCGGAGACGACGGCCGGCGGTCGCGGGGAGCAGGGGCATCGGGTTCCAAGGTGAGATTTCGGGTGCGAAACAACCGCCCATCGTAACCGAAACCGGCCCCAGGTGGAAGTTTTTTCCGCGCCACCGAAGTCGCCCCAAGTGTCGGCGGCGCATGGCGTCGGGTGAATGTACCGGTGCCGCCATGCGGACTCGGAGGGCGCGCACGCCTTGACACCCGCAGTGACCCGCTTATGATTTCAAAGCTCACGACCCACCGGGAAGGCAATTGTATGGCCGACCGAATTCCCAACACGACTCAGATTTGCCCGTCCGACGGGTAGCTCTCACCGGGAATTCTGTCGCCGGACTGAGAGCCAAACCGTCATCGGTTTGGCTCTGCTGTTTCCCGGCAGGTGACTGCGAAGCAGGGGCGTATAGCTCAGTTGGCTAGAGCGCAGCTCTGATAAAGCTGAGGTCCCAGGTTCGAATCCTGGTACGCCCACATCGGCCGTCGGTATTCGGTCGCCTTCCCGCCTCGGCGGAGGAAGGCCGGAAACACTGGGGGCGTAGCTCAACTGGTAGAGCACCTGCTTTGCAAGCAGGGGGTCAGGGGTTCGAATCTCCTCGCCTCCACTAGTGATCGGTCCTAGGGTTCGTGACTCTGGGCCGGCGAACGAAACACACAGTCCTGAGTCCCCAGAGGTCAACCTTCGCCGAAAGGCGGCCCGCACTCTTGCCGAATGTCACCCCGCGAGAGGCGACCGAGACGCAAGAGAAAAACGAGAGAAGAAAAAAACGCGGGCCGGGTTGACAGGGTGAATCGGACGGCTAATATACCCAACGTCAATGACGCAAACGCAAGTCGAACAAAGACTTGCAGCGGAGTTGACGAGACGGTTAGGTCCAGTTAAGAACTGGGCCGGTCGGGTTGAAGTGAGTAAAGGTGAAAGCCGATACTTGCTGACACCCAACAGCGATCTTTGACAACTTGGCGGACATGAAGTCGTATCAAGTAACGGCGTTCCGCGTCGGGCCTGCCGCAAGGCGGTCCGGTGTGGAACGGGTAGTGATACTTGAGTGACTCTCGAGCACGAAACTTAGAATACGAGAACGAAACATAATCGTCCGACGCCGAACCGCATCCGCGGTGGAGTGCCGGAGGGTAGCTGGGATTCGTTCGCGTTCGAAGTGAGTGGTCCACGACGGCGAATGCACCGTCCCGGAGCGATCCGGGGTGAGGCGTCGGCGGGGTGAGCCGCGAGCGGAGGGCGGGAACAAAGTGGCCAAGCTACTAAGGGCGTGTGGGGGATGACTTGGCACCAGAAGGCTGTAGGGCGTGGAAGACTGCGAAAAGCGCGGGGGAACTGTCAAACGAGTACCGATCCCGCGATACCCGAGCCAACCCAGGGAACTGAAACATCTAAGTACCTGGAGGAAGAGAAAACAACAGTGATTCCGTCAGTAGCGGCGAGCGAACGCGGACCAGCCCAAACTCGAAGGCCTCGCCTTCGGGGGTTGTAGGACCACAGTAGTATCCAGTCGCGTAGGTGAACGGTTTGGAATGACCGGCCGCAGCGGGTGAAAGCCCCTTAACCGACACGGGACTGGAGCGAGTGGAATTCCTGAGTAGGACTCAACACGTGAAAGTGAGTCCGAATCCGGCGGGACCATCCGCCAAGGCTAAATACTCTCTGGTGACCGATAGCGTAATAGTAGCGCGAGCGAAAGTTGGGAAGAACCCCGATAAGGGGAGGATACTGAACCTGAAACCACATGCCTACAAGCGGTCGGAGGGCTATGCCCCGTAAGGGGAATGCCTGACGGCGTGCCTTTTGCATAATGATCCGGCGACTTATCGTCACCAGCAAGATTAACTGGCTTTGCCAGGGAGTCGAAGCGAAAGCGAGTCTTAAAAGGGCGCTTAGTTGGGGGCGGTAGACGCGAAACCACGTGACCTACGCCTGGCCAGGATGAAGGAAGGGTAACACCTTCTGGAAGACCGAACTCATTTGGGTTGAAAACCGATGGGATGAGCTAGGTGGGGGAGTGAAAGTCTAATCAAACGTGGAGATAGCTCGTTCTCTCCGAAATAACTTTAGGGTTAACGTCGGACTAGTTGGCGGTGGGGGTAGAGCGACTGAATTCGAACGGGGGCCTACCCGGCTACCCGTCGAAACCAAACTCCGAATACCATCGTACCAAGGTCCGGCAGCTAGACAGTGGGGGATAATCTTCATTGTCGAGAGGGGAACAGCCCAGATCACCTGCTAAGGTCCCCGAGTCATGCTCAGTGCGAAAGGAAGTTGGATCCCTAAGACAGCCAGGATGTTGGCTTAGAAGCAGCCACCATTTAAACAACGCGTAATAGCGGACTGGTCGAGGGGTCCTGCGCCGATAATGAACGGGACTAAGCATGACACCGAAGCAGTGGGTACAGAAATGTACGGTAGGAGAGCGTTGCACCTGCGGCGAAGGGGTACGGACGACGAGCCCTGGAGCGGGTGCAAGTGACTATGCCGGAACGAGTAGACGATAAAACGGGTGAGAATCCCGTTCGCCGTAAGCCTAAGGTTTCCTGGGGAAGGTAAATCCGCCCAGGGTTAGCCGGTGCCTAACACGAGGCCGAGAGGCGTAGTGGATGGGGAGCAGGTTAATATTCCTGCGCTCCTGGTACAACATGGGACGCCGATTGAAGGTGGTGTAGGCTAATCAGATTGCCTCAGGGCGTTTACGATCCCGATATCCACCGACGAACGGCCAAGAAAACCGTACCAGAAACCGTACTAAAACTGACACAGGTAGGCGAGATGAGTATTCTAAGGCGCTCGAGAGAACGCTCGTGAAGGAACTCTGCAACATGGCTCCGTAACTTCGG
>JAYTTN010000030.1:0-2789 GCA_043745295.1 Fimbriiglobus sp.
TCTTCGATACGAACCGTCGCACACGCTTCCGGCTCGGAACCGAAGCTGCCGCCTCGCGCCTGAACGCAGTCCCCCTTGACGCCCCTTGCCGGTTCGGGCATACCGCACGCCGGACACCGAGGGCTACCCGTGCAGCGGTTTGAATTCTCCTTAGATCGGGTGCTGAAGGTGAAGCGGCAGCTCGAGGCGCTGGCCGAGCGGGAGCAGTACCGCGCCCGCCAGGCCGCCGACGCCGCCCACGCCCGCGCCGCCGCCCTCCGCCAGCAACTGGCCGACGTGTCGCAGGCCATGGCCGACCGCCTCGGCCAGGCGACCGCGCCGCACCAGTGGCTGGCCGCCTTCGAGACCTCCGAGCGGCTGGGCGACGCCATCGCCGTCGCCGACCGGCACGCCGACGACTGCCACGCCCGCCTGGACGCCGCCGCCCGCGAGCGGGCGCAAGTGGCCGGCGAGGTGCAGGCTCTCGACACCCTCCGCCAGCAGCAGTTCGACACTTGGCGACGGACGTACCAGCAGGCCGAACAGGACGCGGCCGACGAACTCACCGTGCAACGATGGACGGCCGCCCGTGCCGTCCGCTCCGGAGCGGCTTAACCCGCCGAACACCCATGAAGAACTACCTCATCCTCGGGTTGGCCTCGCTGCTGCTGTTCTCGGTCGCCGCCGGCCTGTCCGTCTGGCTCCAGCAGTCGAAGGCGCAAGTCGCCGAGGACAAGGAGAAAGACAAGGACAAGGACGCTAAGAAAGGGCTGAAAGACGACAAGGAGAAGCCGGCCAAGGCGGAGACGCCGAAGGACAAATCGGCCGATCCGATCAAGGCGTCCCCGACCGACCCGCTGGGCGTGGCCGCCGACCAAAAGCTCGAAGGTCAAGCGCTGAAGAACCGCGAGGCCCGGCTGGAGAAGCGACAGGCGCAGGTCGAACTCATCCTCCAGGACATCCGCACGCAGCGGGACGAAGTGGACAAGACGGGCAAGCAGGTGGCCAACGAGATGAAGCTCCTCGTCGCCCGTGCGGCCGATGTGGACGCCCAGGCGCAGCCGGACCCGACGACCGCGAAGAAGCCGATCTTCGCCGAGCCGCGACCGCCGCAGGCCGACCCCGGCGAGAAGAAGAACATCGAGCGGTTGGCGGTCATGTACGAGGCCATGCCGCCGGAGACGGCCGCCAAGATTTTCCAGGAGATGGCCGACCGCGGGAACATGGACACGGCCGTGCGGGTGCTGGTGCAGATGCGGGAGCGGCAGGCCGGCAAGGTCATCGCCGAGATTCCCGACGCCGCCCTCGCCGCCCAGTTGATGGAGAAGATTCGCCAACTGAAGCGCCCGGCCGTCACCACCGCCACCGCCGGCATCGGGTCGTAACCGACCGGCACCGGCATCGAAGCCGGTGGTTGCTTTCCCCGCACGGATGCACACCATGGCTTCACCCGCCGCGGCCCCGCCGCGCCCGTCCAGCACGTTCACCTCCCTCGTTGCCGTCGGCGTCCTCGTGGTCGCCGCCGGGCTGATTCTGCCCCGCTTGCTCTCGCTCAGCCCGACGCCCGCCTCGGCCGATGCGGACGAGTTGTCGCCGTTCACCGCGGCAACGTCGCCGAAAGCTCCCGCCGAAAGCCCCGCCAAGCAAACGCCGCCCGCGCCGCTACCCGTGCCCACCCCGGCCGCCGGCGGCGAATCGTCGTCGCTGACGTGGGTGATGGCGAAGCTGCTGTTCGGGTTGGCAATCGTGGCCGGGGTGTGTATTGGGGTCGCCCGGTGGACCCATCGGGCGCGGCCGACCGCCCCGGCTGGCATCCTGGAGTCACTCGCCAAGTTGGCGGTGGACCCGCGCTGCGTGGTGCATCTGGTCAGCGCCGGCGGTCGCCGATTGCTGGTCGGCACCGACGCGACCGGGGTGAAGGCGGTGCTGGAACTGCCGCCGAAGTGATTGTCGGGTGATCCGAGCCGGAAGCGTGAGCGACGGTCTTCGGCAAGCACCGTCGCTCACGCTTCCGGCTCGGATCGGACTCGGCTCCCTCGCGGTCGCGGCTCGCAAGACTGTTCACCCCGCACGGAGGCGGACCCGATGGCCGATGTCGCCGACCTGTTCAACGCCGACGGGTTGAACCTCCAGAACGCCTCGCCGCCGGTGCAACTCGCCCTCGCCCTCGGCCTGTCCACGCTGCTGCCGGCCGCGCTGATGACGATGACGTGCTTCACCCGCGTGGTGATCGTGCTGTCCTTCGTCCGGCAGGGGCTGGGCGCGCAGCAGGTGCCGCCGAACCTGGTCATCACCGGCCTCGCGCTGTTCCTGTCGCTGTTCATCATGAAGCCGACCATCGACAAGATCGATGCCACGGCGCTAACACCGTATTTGAACAAGCAGATCACCGGGCCGGAGGCGGTGAAGCAGGCCGAGACGGCGATCAAGGAGTTCATGCTGCGGCACACGCGGAAGGCGGACCTGGCGCTGTTCCTGCACTTGGCGAAGAACAACGCCGTGGAAAAGAAGGAGGACACGCCCTTCTTCACGCTGCTGCCGGCGTTCGTCATCAGCGAGTTGAAGACCGCTTTCATCATGGGCTTCTGTATCTATCTGCCGTTCCTCATGGTGGATTTGGTGGTGTCCAGCGTGCTGACCTCGATGGGCATGGTGATGATGCCGCCGGTGACGATCTCCGCGCCGTTCAAAATCCTGCTGTTCGTACTGGCCGACGGCTGGCACCTGGTGTCGCACGCCCTGGCCGCGAGTTACCAGTGACCGTGCGAGCCGCGACCGCGAGGGAGCGGCATCGGGCGTTGGAAGATGCC
>JAYTTN010000031.1:0-10330 GCA_043745295.1 Fimbriiglobus sp.
GGATACCAAGACCGTCGCTCGCGCTTCCGGCTCGGACGGGTCGGAAGATGCCACTCCCTGGCGGTCGCGGCTCGCAAGTACACCCCTTCACTGACTTACCCGCGGCGGCCGCCGAACCGGCCGGAGCGGAACCAGCTCCACACGTCGCGGAGGCGATCCGCCGGGCCGCTTCCGTTCCCGTCGTTCTCGCCCCCGCCGACGTACACGCGGTCGTTCCCCAACGTCACCACCGCCAGCCCCTGCGCGTGCGCGTTGGCCGGCACGTCGTTCTGCGAGAAGATGATCGGGGCGAGCGGTTCGCTCAGGCTGCCGTCGCGAGCCACCTTCAGCGTGTGCAGTTGGTTCCCCTGCGGGAACGACGGGTTCGTGGACTGGGTGACGGCGTACAGGAACTTGCCGGTCGGGTCGAGGGCGATCTCGAACACGAACGTCTGCCCGGTGGCCGCGTCCCCGCGCGGCCCGCCGAGTTTCAGCTCCTGGATCAGCACCGGCTTGAGCGGGTCCACGATGGAGTAGACGCTGACCGAGTCGCTGACCGTGTTGGCCACGTACAGCAGCTTGCCGTCGCCGCTGACGACGCACCAGCACGGGGCCGCGCCGGTGTCCGCCGCGGTACCGACGAAGTTCGTCCGGCCGGTCTCGTCGTAGGTGAACACGCCGACCTGGCCGGACGACGCGAACCCGGTGTAGACGATGTTGTAGTTCGGGTTTTGCGCCGCGCCGAGCAGCACCGGGGCGTTCGCGCCGGCGCTGGCGGGGCCGCCGGGGGCCGCCGTCAGCCGGCCGTCCCCGCCGATGCGGAACGTGTTCACCGTGTTCCCGCCGGCCGCCCCCTGGAAGCTGGCGGCTTCGACGAACAGGAACCGGGCGTCGCGCGACACCAGCGTCTGCGTCACCCGCGTGCCGACCGGGAACGTCACCGCCGAGTTGGCCACCGCCGTCAGGCTGCCGTCCCGGTTGATGGTGAACGCGCGGACGCTGGGGGCGGTGGTGCCGGGGTGCCCGGCGGCCGCGTCGCCGGCGTTCCCGACGTAGAGGAAATTGCCGGCGATGCCGACGGTGTCGGGCTGGTCGCCGCCGCTGGCGTACACGCCGACCCGCGTCAGCTTGCCCTGCGCGCCGATGCGGAAGGCGGTGACGCTGTCGCTCCCCTGGTTGACGGCGAACAGGAACTTGCCGTCCGCCGTCGCCTGCACCTGCTGGTCGCCGTCGTCGATGCCGACCGCCTTCGGCACGTTCAGTTGGCCGGTGCCGCCGGTGGCGTACTTGCCGATCTGCGTCAGGTCGCCGGTGCGGCCGTCGCGGCGGAAGGCGAGGACGGCGTTCTGCCCGTCGGTCGGGTTGTTCGTCTCGGTGTAGACGACGGCCGGGGCGGTCGCGCCGCCGTCGCCGCCGTGCAGGACGGCGGGGACGGCCCGCTCGTCGAGCGGTTCCAGGCCGAGCAGGGCGCGGGTCGGTCGCGGGGTCGCGGCGTGCTTCCAGATCATGCGGGAACATCCTCGTTCGGTGAAGCGACTCGATACCCATTCCGTGAGTCGCCTGGGGTTGGTCGGGGTTCCCGCCCGATCATTACACTCGGCCGCAGAAGTCTCGCAAAGGGGCCGAGAACTGTAAGGGCGGTGGACGGCCACAGGAAGATGCCCGCATCGTCTGCCCTTCCCGCGCCGAGACCCCGCCATGTCCGATTCGCCCAGCCCCGAACCCGCCGTCGATTGCCAACTCTGGGTGGACCGCCACGGCGACTACCTGTACCGCTACGCCCTCCGCACCGTCCGCCGTTCCGAGGTGGCCGAGGATTTGGTACAAGAGACGCTCCTGGCGGCGTGGAAGGGGCGAGCCGGGTTCGCCGGCCGGTCGAGCGAACGGAGTTGGCTGACGGCCATCCTCAAGCGGAAGGTGATCGACTGGCTGCGGGCGACGGTGCGGGAGCGGGCGCGGATGGGCGAGTCGCAAAGGGACGACTTCGAGGACGGGCTGTTCGACGACACCGGCCACTGGCGGGCGAAACCGAAGGAGTGGGCGACCGCCGCGCCGGACGCGGACGCGACGCGGGCCGAGTTCTGGGACGTGGTGCGGGCGTGTTCGGGGAAACTGCCCGCCCGCCTCCGCGACGTGTTCGTCCTGCGGCATCTGGAAGAGGCGGATGCGGCCGAAATTTGTCAGGCCGTCGAGATCACGCCGTCCAACCTGTGGGTGATGCTGCACCGCGCCCGGCTGCGGATGTGGCAGTGCCTGTCCAAGAACTGGTACGGCCTGGACGCCGGCAAACCGAAGGCGGGTGGCGCGTGATCCTGTTCTCCTGCCGGCGGGTGTCCGAGATCAGTTCCAAGGAGCTGGACGCCCGGCTGGCGCTGACCGAGCTGGTGTGCGCCGGTGCTCACCGCCGGATGTGCGCGGGCTGTCGGCGGTATCGCGCCCAGTTGCAAGAGGTGGATCGGGCCGCCCGCGAACTCGTTCGACAGGCACCGGACGCCGGCGACGTGAACCTGCCGACGGAGGCGAAAGACCGGATGCGGGCGCGGCTCGCCGCCGCCGAGGGTGGGGACACGCCGGCGTGACCCCGCCGGCGCGGGTGGCGTTGACGGGGCGGCGCGGGAGGTGGTAAGACGGGCGACTCGATTCGCCGCGCGAACGGACCTCGGCCGCCCGCGAACCCTCGCTTCGGGGATACGGAATGAATTTCGTGCAGGATGCACCCCCCGTCGGCCTGCGACCGCTTGCTCCGCCGTCGCCCGCTCGCCGGCCGCACGCCGACGCGCCGGACGTGTCCGTCTGCATCGCCAACTGGAACTGCCGCGACATGCTGCGGGCGTGCCTGAACTCCCTGTTCGACGCCGACCAGGGGGTGCCGTTCGAAGTGGTGGTGGTGGACAACGCCTCCACCGACGGCGCGGCCGACATGGTGGCCGGCGAGTTCCCCCAGGTCCGGCTGGTCCGCAACAGCGACAACGTCGGCTTCAGCAAGGCGAACAACCAGGCGGCGGTGATCGCGCGGGGCCGGTACCTGTTCTTCCTGAACAACGACACCGAAGTGCCGCCGCTGACGCTCTCCGAGTTCGTCGAGTTCACCGACGCCAACCCCGGCGTCGGCATGGTCGGCCCGCGATTGCGCGGCGCGGACGGCGAGCCGCAGATTTCCTACCGCACGAAGCCGACTCTGGGGGCGCTGCTGCACCGCGTCAGCCTGTTGCGGTGGACCGGCCTGTTCCGCGCCGCCTACCACCGCTACCGGCGGGGCACGTTCGACCCGACCGGCGTGCGGTCGGTCGAGGCGCTCATGGGCGCGGCCGTGTTCCTGCCCCGCCGCACGTTCGAGGCGTCGGGCCGGTGGGACGAGCGGTACCGGTTCGGCGGCGAGGACTTGGACCTGTCGGCGCAGGTCGGCCGGCACGGGCAGTTGGTCTACTTCAGCAGCGTGGAAATCCTGCACTACGGCCGGGTGAGCAGCCGGGCGAACATCGGGTTCGCCCAGCCGAACGTGGCCGTCGGGTACGTCCACTACTTCCGCAAGGCCGGGGCCGGCCGCGCCGCCCTGCTGGCGTACAAGGCGATGGTGACGCTCGACACGCCGGTGCAACTGGTGGGCAAGGTGCTGCAAGCCGGCTTCCGGCTGGTCACCGGCCGGCCGGCGAAGGCGAAGAAGAGCTGGCTGTCGGCGCGGGGCCTGTGGACCTTCTTCCGCCGCGACCTGCCCCGCTTCTGGCGGGCGTGAGGGGGGAGTGGTGTCACCGCGCGCTGGCGGTCGCCCGGTCGAGATCGGCGCGGGTGATGTCGGCCGCCGCGACGAGACGGTAGTGCTTCTCGTCCACCACGCGAATCTCCGCGTTTTCTTCAGTCAACTCGAACATCACAATCACCTCGCCTTCGGCATCGTTCACGAACTGAACGGCAACGGGCCTCGGGACGAGACCGGGGTACTTGTCCCGGCACAGCGCCAAGTCCTGGGCGACCCGCGTGGCGTTGATCTGATCCGTGCCGCCTTTCGCCTGAATGGGGATTGCGAACTGCTGGCCGAATGCGTTCACCGCGACATACAACTCGTCCGTCTCGATCTGCCCGATGTCGGGAACCGTCGTCCGAAGGTGATTCTGGAGCGGGTACGCCGTCACCCGCAGGAAGATGTCGATCAGCCGGTTGTACCGCACCTTCGCGAGGAGCGCCTGCTCGTCGTTGAGAGCGTGCTGCGCGACGATCTCGGGCGTCGCGTCGGGGATCTTGATCCGCGCGTGCGAGGCGCCGGGAAGAATCCTCATCGGCTTCCGCAACGCCATCCGATACTTGCTCCGACCGGCCCCTTCGATCACCCACTCCAAACCGCCCGCCGCGGTCGCGGTGATCGCGCGCGGCATCTCCGTTCGGTAGCGGAAGCTGTAAATCAGGTCGCCAAGGTTCTTGGGCAATTGGACGACGAGTTTCGCCGCCGCCGTTTCGAGTTCCGTACGCTCGAACACGAACTCCGCTGTTCCCGGCGTGTAATGCGCCATGAAGATGTGTTCGAGGATTGCACCGTACCGGTTCCCCTTCGGGGCGCTAGTCAAAGAGCGACTTTTGCTCACAGCTTTCTCCTCGTTTTCGGCGGGTGGGTGCGGGTCGGGCGGCGGCCTTCACTTCGATCCCCTCGAGATGCCCTTGCAGGACGAATTCGCCGATGGCTTCGCCGCCGGACAGTTTGCGGATGGTAAACCCGCGTCGCAGGCAGGGGGCGAGCAGCTTGATGACGTTTCGGCTGCGCGCGATGTCCGGAAGGAACGTGTCGGCGCGAATCCACGTCAACTGAACACCGGCCGCTGCCACCGCCTGCTGCACGTCCGCAAACGTGAACGTCGGGTTCGACAGGCGGCTCCGGACGGCGTCGTATCGCGCGGCGATCAGCCGCTCGATGACCGGCGGGTAATGCACCACCTGCGGGATTCGCTTCAGACTGCGCGGGCGGTCGGCGGGCAGGTGGAAGGCGTCCGACAGGGGAACGACCCGCGTCGGTTTCGTCGGACGAATTCCCAGCGCGGCCAGCACCGCTGCGCCGATCGCCTTGGCCAGCGGCGGGCAGACGGCGTTGCCGATCTGTCGGTAGGCGTGCCACTTCGACGGGTAGAAGGCGAACCAGTCGGGGAAGCCGTGCAGCCGCGCGGCCTCGCGGGCGGTGATGCAGCGCGGGCGGTACGGGTGGATCGGTCGGGGGGCGGTGAACGACCCGTGCGCCGAATCCGAGCCGGCGCGGAGCGTCGGGGCGAGGCCGTTCGGGTCGAGGCGGGGCAACTTGTGGCTCGGCACCATCTCGCCCGGCAGCGTCGCCGTGTACAGGGCGACCGCCGCCGCCGCGTGCCTGACGCGGAGGCAGCCGGAGCAGCGGGACGAGTCCCACCCGCGCGGGTGGCCGCAGTTCGTCGGCTCGACTTCGATTCCCCGCATCACGCGGGCGTATTGCCCGATCGGGTCGGCGTCGTAGGCCGCGTCGTTCTCGGCGAACAGTTCGTCGCGAGTGTCCACGGCCGGCAAGTCGGCGATGGCCTCCCACACCGTCGGCCGGTCGAGCGTGCCGGCCGTCGGGTATTCGATGGTGCCCGGAACATCGTTCCGCAAGCCGAGCAGGATGAGCCGCTTCCGCTGCTGGGGCACGCCGAAAAGACTCGCGTCGAGGACGCGAACCGGATGCGTGATCCGATAGCCCGCCGTCTCGAACTGAGTGATCGCGGTCGTCAGTACGGCCCGCGTCTTCCCGGCCAGCATCCCCGGCACGTTCTCCATGACGAACGCCTTCGGCCGCACCTCTCGGACGACGCGGACGAACTGCTCGACGAGGTGGTTGCGGGGGTCCAGCACGTCGCGGACGCCCATCGTGCTGAACCCCTGGCACGGCGGGCCACCCACGATCACGTCCACTTCACTTCGTCCGACGGCGGCGAAAATGTCGGCGGCCGTCAGGGTCGCCACCGACTGACAGAGGGTTTTCCCGTGGGGGAAATTGCGGTCGTGCGCGGCCGCGTGGTAGCCGTCGGAATCGACGCCGAGGGCGATGTCGAACCCGGCCTGCTCGAACCCGACGGACAGGCCGCCGGCTCCGCAGAACAGATCGACGGCGACGGGCCGCGGGTCAGCCATTCGGTTCCCCCTTCCGCTTCCGCCCGAAGGCGCACAAGTCGGCCAGGCAGCATTCCCCGCAGCGCGGCTTGCGCGGCAGACAGACGGTTCGCCCGTGGACGACCATCGCCACGTGCAGCGGCTTGCCGTGGCCGTCGGGCGCGACCGCCGCCAGTCGCCGCTGCGCCTGGTGGTGCGTCGATCCGCGACGGATCGCGCCCAGCCGTTCGGCGACCCGCTGCACGTTGACATCGACGGCGAACACGTCGAAATCCAGGCTGTACATCATGACGCAGAACGCCGACTTCGGCCCCACGCCCGGCAGCGAGATGAGGAAATCATACGCCTCGCGCACGGCGAGCGACCGCAGGAACCGGGCCGGTCGCGCGCCGCATTCGGCCGCCACCGCCCGCGCGATCCGGACCACCTGTCCCGCCCGCCGGCCGGCCAGCCCGCCCGACTCGATGCACCGCCGCACGTCCCGCACCCGTGCGGCCGCCAACTCGGCGAGCGTGGGGAACGCCGCCATCAGCTTGCGATGCGTGAGGCGGTACTGCGCGTCGGTCGTCTTGGCGGACAGGAGGATGTAGAGAATTTCCTTCACGGGGTCGCGGAAGTTGCCGAGACTCGGCACCCCGTGCCGGGCAACCAGCCGGTGCGCGATCTCGACGAACCGGGCCACCCACGGCGACCGGTTCCGCCGCCGGACGCCGAGGAGGGAAGCCGTGGCGGTACTCATGTCGCGCTCCCAGGCATCACTACGGCAGCAGGTCCGTCACCTTGATAGTCGCGGTCGGCACCGCCAGCGGGGACACGGCGTCGGTGTCGGCGAACGTGTGGCGGGTGCGGTAGGCCGTCGCGCCGAAGCCGGCGGGCAGCGGGGCCGGGTCGCGGAAGACGAGCAGCGTCCGGGCGTTCACGTCCACCACCCAGTAGTCGGCGATCCCGGCCGTGGCGTACAGCTCCGCCTTCTCCGTCACGTCCGTGTCGAACGTGGTGTCGCTCACCTCGACGACGAGAGAAGCCGTTGTCGGGTGCCCGCCGAGGTTCGTCCGCACGCCGCCGGGCACGACCGCGAAGTCCGGCAGTGGATCGGTCTCCTGCGACAGCACCAGCGGCAGTTGCACGCGGATCGTCCAGTTGGGGCCGAACGCGGCGCGGATCGCCTCGGTGCCGACCAGGATCGCGTCCGCGTGGGGCGGGTTCATTTCGCCTTGCTCCCAGAGGATCCCGCGCAGCAGAACCGGCCGCCGGCCGCCGAACGCGCCGGTCGCCCGGACGCGGTGGAACTCGGCCACCGTCCAGCGGAGGGGCGTGGCGGCGGTGCGCTTCGGCGAGGCGAGAACGGCGGACATCGAAGTTCCTCCGCGAACGGGAACCGGCTGGGGCGAACGCCGCTCACGGCGGCAGGACTTGACGGATGACGACGACGCGGGGGCGCTCGCCGGTACTCGCGTCGGGCCAAGTGAACGCCTGCTCCCACTGGCCGCGCTGGACGTTGCGGCAGATTTCCACCGCCATGTCGTGCCGCTCCCGCTCCTTGTCGGGCATCTTCGGCACGTCCGGGTGAACGGTCCCGTCGGCATCGGCCGTCAGTTCCATCACCGCCCACCGCACGGTCTGCTTCTTCGGATCCTCCGGCCCCTTGTTGAACACGCCCCACCCGCTGTAGAAGACGACCCACCCGTAGGGATCGACCAGCGTGTCGGTCGAGGTGTTGACCCGCGCGCGGAGCATCTCGCCGGCCAGCTTGTGGCCGAGGCGGTTGTCGTGCAGCGGACGGACCAACTGCCGGCCGCCGCTCAGCATGATCGCCAGGCAGACGACGGCCCCCAGATACCGCCAACCGTACAGGCCGTTCCAGAACAGGGCGTTCCGCCCCGCCCAGGCGAACAGCGGCACCAGTCCGGCGACGGCGAAGTAGACGCACGTCATCGCCAGCGGCAACCCGTGCCGCTCGGACACGTACCCGCGAACCTCGGCCAGGGCGACCATCGCCGCCGCCGTCGTCGCGCCGAACACGACCAGCAGCCACAGGGCCGGCTCGTCGCGGAACCGCCGGCGGAGGACGAGCAGGCCGAACACCGCCAGCACCCCGACCGAATAGTGGGTCGCCTTCAGCCACTCCTTCCCGCTCTCCCAGACGGCCAGCCCGACCCGCCGGGCACCGGTCGCGTCGGCCGGCACCCAACTGGCGAACGGCGGAGAGTCGGCGGCCCCTTTCAGCATGTTCTCGCGAGGGTGAACGGGGGCGGTCTGGAACGGGTCGTTCGTGGTCGGCTTGTTCGTCAGCCGGCCGATGACGGCGACATACGGGGCGACCGGGATGGCGGTGCCGACGGCCAGGGCGGTCAGCCACGCCGCCGTCGATTTCCCCCCCCACCGGCCGGAGACGCCCATCCAGAAGGGGACGGCGGCGAGGCACGGGAACAGGATCAGCAGCCCTTCGGGGCGGACGAGGTACGCCATTCCGACGGCCAGCCCGCCCATCAGAAACCGGCCGACGGTCGGCTTCTTCACCCCGCGCGCGGCCAGAAGCAGCGCCGTCGCCGCGAAGAACAGGTACAGCCCGTCGGAAATGGCGTCGCTCGACTCGCGGGCGTACACCGGCAGGCACTGGAACACCGCCGCCGCCCCGAACCCGACCCACTTCGAGAACAGCAGCCGGCCGAGCCAGTACATGGGGAAGACGGTCAGCACCGCCGCCAGCGCGCTGGCCAGTTGCCCGGCCAGCAGCGCCCGGTCCATCACCGTCGAGTGCGGTTCGGCCCACGCCGCCTTCACCGGGAAGTAGAGCGCGGCCAGGGCGAGCGGGTAGCCGGGCGGGTCTTGCTCGGCGCGGAGGACATCCGGGAAGGTGCGGTCGGGGGAACCTGGCACCTTGTCCTGGTTCGGCTTCCACAGGGCCAGCGCGTGCCGCGCGAACCGGATGCTGTCCTTGGCCGTCACTGCCGTGTTGGCGATCAGCCAGGCGTGAACGGCGACGGCGAGCAGCACCAGGGCGAGCAGCCGCCAGCGGTCGCCGGTGTCCGTCACCGGGCGGGGGGCGACGAGTTCGACCCGCCCGCCGACGTGACCGTTCATGAGTGGGGGTGCCTGGGGTGTCGGGAAATCCGTTTCCGACCGGCCGCCGTGCGACCCGCCGGGAAGGGTTGATAGTAGGATACCGAGAAGGCGAACGTCAATACGCCACCGCTCGCCAGAAGAGGACACCGCCGTGCTTCAGATCACTGCCGCCATTGAAATCCCGGACGAGGAGTTCGCCTGGGCGTACGCGCGGTCGGGCGGCCCCGGCGGGCAGAACGTGAACAAGGTGGCGTCCAAGGCCGAACTGCGGTGGCCGCTGGACGCCAGCCCGAGCGTGCCGGACGCGGTGAAGGCCCGCCTCCGCGTCGCCCACCCGGCGCACGTCACGGTGGACGGCGAGTTCGTCATCACCAGCCAGGAGTACCGCGACCAGGAGCGGAATCGCCAGCGGTGCCTGGAGAAGCTGGCCGACATGCTCCTGACGGCCGCCACCCCGCCCAAGCCCCGCGTGAAGACGAAGCCGAGCAAGGCGTCCAAGCGGCGGCGGGTCGATGCCAAGCGGAAGGCGTCCACCCGCAAGGCGAACCGCAAGGCCAGCGACGACGAGTGAGGCATTGGCGGGATGGAAGACTCCCGGCCGTGGAACAGGTTCCGGGACGGGCCCCTGGTGAACCTCGCCCCCACGCCAGTGGGGGAGAGGTCGGAACGGCGCAGCCGGTCCGGGTGTGGGGGCGCGACCGGGGAAGAAAAAAGCCCCCTCACCTGCCTCGTGCGACGCACGAGGCGACCTCTCCCCCACTTCGTGGGGCGAGAGGTGGGGCATCCCGACTTTCCGGTCGGCCATTTCCCCGCACATGCCGGGCGTCAGCCGCACGAACTCCGCCCACAACTTTCGGTAATCCTTCCACTCCGTCGGGAACGCAGCCGTCCAGTATTCGGGCTTGTTCTTGGCGTCGTGCTTGGCGAGGGCGTGCGCCAGGTCGATCCAGATTTCCCAATCGGGCTTCGATTCGCCGCATGTACACGCCGTCCGTCTCCAACCCGCTGCATACGGGCAATATCACGTCCGCGTAATACGCGCTCTCTTCGAGGAACAGCCCAGTATACACGAGGAAGTCCAGTCGCGCGAACGCCTCCGTCACCTTCGGGTGCGGCAGCGGATTTTGGCGAGCGGGGGGCGTCAGCCCCCTGTTGTGGTCGAAATCCCCAGGGAACAGGGGGCTGA
>JAYTTN010000032.1:0-2783 GCA_043745295.1 Fimbriiglobus sp.
ACCGCGTTCACCGCCTTCCTCGCCAACGCCCGCGCGGCGCTGCTCGCCGAGCGGACGCCGGGCGGGTTCTGGGCCGGCGAGTTGTCCGCGTCCGCCCTCAGCACCGCCACGGCGGTGTTCGCTCTCGACATGTGCGGCGACCCGAGGTACACCCCGCTCGTTCGCAACGGGTTGAAGTGGCTGGCGGAGAATCAGAACGCCGACGGCGGGTGGGGGGACACCACCGAGAGCTTCAGCAACATCAGCACGACGTGCCTCGGCTGGGCGGTGTTCAACATCCCCGACGCCGAGGGGTACGCGGAGACCATTGACCGCGCCGAAGCCTGGATTGGCACCGCCGCCGGCACACTCGACGCGAAACCTCTGGCGACGAAGATCGCCGACCGTTACGGCAAGGACCGCACGTTCTCCGTCCCCATCCTGACGATGCTGGCGCTCGCCGGACGACTGTGGGATGGTAACGACCCGTGGCGGCTCGTCCCGCAACTGCCGTTCGAGTTGGCCGCGCTGCCCTTCTGGTGCTTCCAAATCCTGCAACTGCCGGTGGTCAGTTACGCGCTGCCGGCGCTCATCGCCATCGGGCAGGTGAGGCACGCGAAACGGCCGACGTGGAACCCGATCACGCGGTTCTTCCGCCGGCTGACGAAGCGTGAAACGCTTCGCAAGTTGCGGGAGATTCAGCCCACGACCGGTGGGTATCTGGAAGCCGCTCCGCTCACGTCGTTCGTGGCGATGAGCCTGATCGGGGCCGGGCAGGCGGATCACGACGTGGTTCGTCATGCCTTGCGTTTTTTGGAAGGCAACGTCCGGCCCGACGGCAGTTGGCCCATCGACACGAACCTCTCGACGTGGGTGACGACGCTGGCGGTGAACGCGCTCGGTTTGCCGCGAGGCATCGCCGAGCGCTCCGCGCTCCGCGATGCCTCGCGGCAAACCCGCGATTGGCTTCTCGCCCAGCAGTACCGCACCGTTCACCCGTACACGCGGGCCGCGCCGGGCGGGTGGGCGTGGACCGACCTGAGCGGCGGCGTGCCGGACGCCGATGACACGCCCGGCGCGCTGCTCGCGCTGGCGAAGCTCGGCGAACCCGATGACGCCACGCTCTCAGCGGCCGCGGCCGGCGTGACGTGGTTGCTCGATTTGCAAAACGCCGACGGCGGGATGCCCACCTTCTGCAAGGGTTGGACCGGGTTGCCCTTCGACCGCAGCAGCACCGACCTCACCGCGCACGCCCTCCGCGCGTGGGCGGTGTGGCGGCCACACTTGCCGCCGAGGTTGCAGAAGCGCATCGACGACGGCACCCGACGCGGTCTCGCGTACTTGTTGAAGACGCAGCGGGCCGACGGCGCGTGGGAACCGCTCTGGTTCGGCAACCAGCATTCGGCGGAGGTGGCGAACCTGACCTACGGCACCAGTCGGGTGTTGCTTTTGGCCGACATGGCGGGCCTCGGTGACAGTGCGGTGTCAGCTTTGGGGCGCGGGGCGGAGTACCTGCTCGGTTCGCAGAATGCCGACGGCGGTTGGGGCGGTCGAACGGGTACGCCGAGTTCGATCGAGGAGACGGCCCTGGCGGTGGAGGGATTGGCGATCCTCCAGGCGAACCCCGCCCGCAAGGGCGGGGGTGTACCCGATTGCACCCCCGCCCTTGCGGGCGGGGTTCGCCACTTGGCCGCCGCCACCCGCAACGGCACCCACTTCTCGCCGTCGCCGATCGGGTTCTACTTCGCGAACCTGTGGTACTTCGAGACGCTCTACCCGGTTATCTACACCGTTGCGGCGCTGACGCGGTTCGCTAACCTGAAGGCAACGGAAGTCCCTCCCACTTGATCCCGAGACCGTCATGTCGAAGACTCGCGGCGACCTGTTTGCCGGCGTCACCGTCGCCATCGTCACCCCCTTCAAGAACGGCGAGGTGGATTGGGACGCGCTCGGGAAGTTGATCGACTGGCACGTCGGCGAGGGGACGAACGCCCTGGCCCCGTGCGGCACCACCGGCGAAAGCCCGACCCTCACGCACGACGAGAACGAGCGGGTCGTCGCGTTCGTGTGCGAGAAGGCCGCCGGGCGGATCAACATCATGGCCGGCACCGGCTCCAACAGCACCGCCGAAGCCGTCCGCATGACGAAGGCCGCGAAGAAAGCCGGTGCGACCGGCACCCTGCAAGTCGGGCCGTACTACAACAAGCCGACGCAGGAGGGGTACTACCGCCACTTCGGGGCCGTCGCCGAGGCCGTGGACCTGCCCATCGTCGTGTACAACATCCCCGGCCGCACGGCGTCGAACATCCTGCCCGAAACGCTGGCGCGGCTGGCCGATCATTACCCGACCGTCATCGCGGTGAAGGAAGCGACCGGGTCGCTCGATCAGGCGTCGCAGATCGCGGCGCTGTGCGACCTCACCCTCCTGAGCGGCGACGACAGCCTGACGCTGCCGCTGATGAGCATCGGCGGAAAAGGCGTGGTCAGCGTGGTCGGCAACATCGTGCCGAAGGACATGATGGCACTCGTGCGGGCCGCCGCCGCCGGCAAGTTCGACGAAGCCCTGACCTGGCACCGCAAGCTGTTCCCGCTGTGCCGCGACATGCTCGGCGTGGCCACCAACCCGATCCCCGTGAAGACGGCGATGAAGCTGCTCGGCCGGGGCAGCGGCGAACTCCGGTTGCCGATGTGCGCCATGGACGCCGCCGGCGAGGCGAAAGTGAGGCAGACGCTGGTGAGTTACGGGCTGCTGTCGGCGTGACATTCCGAACGGAGCCGGAAGCGGGGGGGGGGGGGGGGGGGGG
>JAYTTN010000033.1:0-2781 GCA_043745295.1 Fimbriiglobus sp.
TTGCGTTGGAATCCCGGCTTCAGCCGGTCTTCGGCCGCGACCGACACCCACGCCGCGACATCCCTGACCAACAATGCGTCCCCGCGAAGACCGGCTGAAGCCGGGACTCCAACGAAGACAACGACCACGCCGGGGGATTGGTTTGGGATTGCGTTGGAGTCCCGGCTTCAGCCGGTCTTCGGCCGCGACCGACACCCACGCCGCGACATCCCTGACCAACAATGCGTCCCGCGAAGACCGTCGCCCTCACCCCCGCCTCGCGTCGCCGGTCGGTACGCGGGCGATCACCGTCGTGCCCTTGCCCGGCTCGGACTCGATGACGAGGGCGCCGCCGGCGACGGCGACGCGCTCGCGCATGCCGAGGAGGCCGAGGCGACTGGTGGCGGCCGGGTCGAAGCCGACCCCGTCGTCCTCGACGACGGCGACGGCCAGCCCGTCGTGCCGCTCGACGACCACGCTGACGTGCTTGGCCTTGGCGTGCCGGGCCACGTTGGTGATGGCCTCCTAGATGACGCGGTACAGGACGGTCTCCGTGTCCGGCGGCAGGCGGCCCGCCCCGATCCCGTCGGTCTCCAGGTCGAACGCCACCTTGGCCCGCGCGGCCCAGACGGCGAGGAGTTGCGAGAGGGCGGCCGCCAGGCCGAGGTCGTCCAGGGCGGTCGGCCGCAGGCGGACGGCGATGCCGTGGAGGTCCCGGCCCAATTCGTCGGCGGCGAGCCGCACCACGTCCAGCTTCGCGGCGGCGGCCTTGGGGAGCGGGCCGGCGTCCCGCACCGCCTGGACGGCCAGCGTCAGGGCGGTCAGCGTCTGCCCGACCTGGTCGTGCAGGTCGCGGGCGACGCGGCGCCGCTCGCCTTCCTGGGCGTTGTCGAGCCGCCGCAGCAACTCGGCCCGGGCGGTTTCGGTGTCCTTCCGGGTCGTGATGTCCACGCTCATGCCCATCCAGCCGCGGATGGTCCCGTCCGGGTTCGGCAGCGGGACGGCGCGCGAGTGCGTCCACCGCCAGCCGCCGGCCGCGCTGCGCAGCCGGTACTCCGCCTCCGCCGGGGCCTGCGTGGCGACGGCCCGCTTCCACCCCTCCTCGGCGGCCGGCCGGTCGGCCGGGTGGACGGCGTCCAGCCACCCCTCGCCGGCCATCTGGGCCGCCGTCTGCCCGGTGAACGCCCGCCACGTCGGCGACTCCTCGGCCATGTTCCCGGCGGCGTCGGCCGTCCACACGATCCGGCTCGACGCCTCCACCAGCGCCCGGAACCGCTGCTCGCTGAGCCAGTGTTCCCGCATGCGCTCCTGAATTCTCGTCTCCAACGTCGCGTTCGCGGCCCGCAGCCGCTCCTCGCCCGCCCGGACGGCCGCCTCGTCGGTCTTCCGCTGCGTCGTGTCCATGAACGTGACGACGACGCCGCCGATGCGGTTGTCCAGCGTCCGGTACGGCAGGATGCGGCGGGCGTACCACCGGCCGCTGTCGCTGGTGACCTCCCGCTCGACCGGGGCCAGCCGGTCGAGGACGGCCTGGGCGTCCGCGACCAGGTCCGGGTCGGCGAACTTGCGGCGCAGGTCGGTCAGCGGCCGGCCGACGTCGGACGGGATGGCGTCGATCAGGTCGCGCGTGGCCGGCGTGAACCGCCGGATGCGGAACTTCAGGTCGAGGAAGATGACGGCGATGTCCGTGCTGGACAGGAGGCTGGACAGGTCGTTGCCGGTGGACTCCAGTTCGTCCATCTTCGCCTGGAGCTGGGCGTTGACGGTCGTGAGTTCCTCGTTGAGGCTCTGCAACTCTTCCTTGCTCGTCTCCAGTTCTTCGTTCGTGCTCTGCAGCTCTTCGTTGATGGAGATGACTTCCTCGTTGCTGGTCTGCATCTCCTCGTTGCTGGTCTGCATCTCCTCGATGGCGCTCTGCAGCTCGTCGCGGACGCGGCGCAGCTCGTCGTGCAACTGGTCGTCGGTCATGCCGTTGCCGCCGGCGTGGGGCGGCGGCGGGTCGAGGTGCTCGGTGATGGTGACGAGGAACAGGGGCGGCCCCGGCCGGACTTCCACCGGGCCGGCCCCGATTTCGATGCGGCGCGGGCCGGCCGGCGGGTCCAGAATGCCGTCCCGGATGGTGACAAAGTCGCGCGTCTCGGCCGCCCGGCGCAGGGCGGCGTGGATGGTGCCGCGCAGCGGCGCGGCGGCCACGGCCACCAGGTCCCGCGTCGGCTCGCCGTGCGGCATGCGCAAATACCGGCTCGTGTCGCCGTGGTAGTAGACGACGTAGCCGTCGGCGTCCACGACGATGGCCGCCGGCGTGTGCCGGTCCAGCAGCGTGCGGGCGACGACTTGGGCCAGCGTCGCGCGCGGCACGGCCAGCGCGTCCGTCCGCCCCCGCAGGGCCTCGCGCAGGGTGGCGGTCGGCAGCGGGAAGTCCAGTGTCCCGTGCCGCGTCGGCCCGAGCCGGCGGAACAGCCGGCGCTTCTTGTCGACCGCGTCGAACCCGTCCCCGGCCGGCCCGGCCGACTCGCTCGTCCCGAGCATCAGCGTGCCGCCCTCGCGCAGCCCGAAGTGCAGGAGGGCCAGGACGCGCTTCTGCACGTCCGCCTCCAGGTAGATGAGCAGGTTCCGGCAGGAGACGATGTCCAGCCGGGAGAACGGCGGGTCCTGCAGGATGTTCTGCGGGGCGAAGATGACCAGGCCGCGCAGGTCCCGCTTGACGCGGTACACGGCGTCGTCCCGGTCGAAGAAGCGCGCCAGCCGCTCCGGCGTGACCTCGCTCTCAATGCCGTTCGGGAAGACGCCGGCCCGGGCGTG
>JAYTTN010000034.1:0-2777 GCA_043745295.1 Fimbriiglobus sp.
CAGCACCGTCGCTCACGCTTCCGGCTCGGATCGTAGAATCCCTTCACGTCCGATTTGTCTTCCGCACTCGTTTCCCTGAAATGCCGCCCATGGAACCGCACACGCACCGCGAGACGGCCCGGCAACTGGCCGACGACCTCGCCTGGCTTGAGACGCACTGTCGCGCCCAGCCGGAGTTGGCCGTCCACGCCGCGCACCTGCGGTTGGCCGCCGCGCTGACGCGGAACGTCATCGGCCCGAGCGCGAACGGGCAGCCGGCCAAGCCGCTGTTCGTGGCGGTGGTCGGCGGCGCGGGCACCGGCAAAAGCACGGTCGTGAACTTCCTGTGCGGGGCGGTGGTGGCCGACGCCAACCCGCAAGCCGGGTACACCCGCCACCCGACCGCCTTCGTGCCGAATGCCATCAGTTCGCCGTGGCCGTCGCACCTCGGCTTCCTCGGCCCGCTGCAACGCCTGGGCGACGACAAACCGGCGGACCTGGACGAGGACGTGTACCAGGTGAAGCGGGTGCCGACGCCGACCGGGACCGACGCGACCGGCGAGTTCGTCGTCTGGGACTGCCCGGACATGACCACCTGGGCCTCGGCCGGCTACGTCTCCCGGCTCATGGAAGTGGTGGCGCTGGCCGACGTGGTGGTGTATGTGGCGTCCGACGAGCGGTACAACGACGAGGTGCCGACGCAGTTCCTGCACCTCATCGTGAAGACCGGCAAGGCCGTCGTCTGCTGCCTGACGAAAATGCGGGAGACCGAGGTCGAGCCGCTGGTGGAACACTTCCGCCGCGAGGTGCTGGGCCGGCTGCCGACGCCGTCGGGTGACATCCCACCCATCCCGGTGACCGCCATCCCGCACCTGCCGCTGGCGGCCCGCAACGACCCCAGCGGGGCCGGGTCGAAGTACCGCCTGCCGCTGCTGAATCACCTGTTCGCGCTCTGCCCGTCGGCGGACGCGGCCCGCAACCGGACACTGGTGAACGCCTTGAATTACCTGGAGGCGGCCGGGGCCGGGCTGCTGGAAGTGGCCCGCCGCGACCTGACCGAACTGGACGCCTGGCGGGGGTTCGTGGCCGTCGGCAAGCGGCAGTTCGAGGAGCGGTACCGGGCCGAGTTCCTGGCCGGCGAGGCGTTCCGCCGGTTCGACGCCACCCGCGAGCAAGTACTGCACATGCTGGAGTTTCCCGGCCCCGGTCGCTTCCTGGGCGGGGTGTTCGCGGTGCTGCGGTGGCCGTTCAAGTTCGTCGTCGATGCGGCCGGCAAGTCGCTCGTCCGCCCGGCCGCGCCGAACCTGTCCGAGCAGGCCGTCTGCTCCGCCGCGATGGACGACTGGCTGAACATGCTGCAAGCCGAGTGCCTGCGGCGGACCGCCACGCACCCGCTTTGGAAGCACCTGACACACGCCTTCGACGCCGGCCTCCGGACCCAGGCGCGGGACCAGTTCACGCACAGCTTGGTCGCGTTCGAGAAGACGCAGACGACCGAACTGGACAAGTCGGCGCGGGCGGTGCCGGAGTGGCTGGCCAACAACCCGCAAGTGCTGACGATGATGCGGCTTGTCGTCGTCGGCATCGATGTCGCCGTCCTGGTGGTGTTCTTCCTGGTGCTGTGGTTCCCGAACTGGTACCACTTCCTCATTCTGCCGGTGGCCCTCGGCCTGACGCGGCTGCTGGTCGAGTTCGTCGTCCGGCAACTGGTGGACGCCGGCCGGCAGCGCGTCCGCGGGCAGCGCGAGCAGTTGCTCGGCGAACACTTGACCACACCGGTCGCCGAGTGGCTGAACGACCGGCCGACCTCCGGCGGCACGTCGCTGGAGAAGCTGCAACTGATCCTCCGCCGGGTGCCGGAGTCGATCCGTGAGCTGGCCGCGCTGACCCGACCGGCGGCGAATCCGCCCGAGAGTCCGGGCGAGCGGGGGGCGTAAGCCCCCTGTTTGTCTCCCCGTTCGCGCGCAGAACAACAGGGGGCTTACGCCCCCCGCTCGCCGAGATCCGCATGACCCCCGACACCGAACCGCCGCCGTTCCTCCGCACCCTGGCCCCGCTGCTCCGCGGCGTCGAGCGGCAGCTCCGCTCGTGGCTGGACGGCCGCCGGCGCTACCCGGTGTCGCTCGTCCAGCGGGCTGAGATCGAAGGGCTGGCCGACGACTTCAGGCGCAAGGCCGACTCGCTGGACGTGGACCGTCCGCTGCTGGTCGTCATGCTGATGGGCGGCACCGGCGTCGGCAAATCCACGCTCATGAACGCGCTCGCCGGCGCGGCCGTGGCGCAGGCGTCGTTCACCCGCCCGACCACCCGCGACCCGGTCGTCTACTTCCACCAGACGGTGAAGGCCGACCGCCTCGACCCGTCCCTCCGCATCTGCCGCTTGGCCCAGCACGACCGCGACGCGCTGCTCCAGAAGGTCATCGTCGATACCCCGGACGTGGACAGCAACGACCTCGCCAACCGCGAGAAGCTCATTCAACTGCTGCCCGTCGCGGACGTGGTGCTGTACGTCGGTTCGCAGGAGAAGTACCACGACCAACTCGGCTGGGAGCTGTTCAAGAAGCACCGCCAGCGCCGCGCGTTCGCGTTCGTGCTGAACAAGTGGGACCGGTGCGTCGATGCCGGGGCCGGGATGCGGCCGGACGACGACTTGCTGAAGGATCTCGCGGCCGAAGGGTTCGAGAACCCGAAGCTGTTCCGCACCACGGCGCAACTCTGGGTGGACGCCGAGAAGAACGGCCAGGCCGTTCCGCCGGACCTGCCGCCCGGCGAGCAGTTCGCCGACCTGCGGGCGTGGC
>JAYTTN010000035.1:0-2776 GCA_043745295.1 Fimbriiglobus sp.
TCAGCCCCCTGTTCCCTGGGGATTTCGACCACAACAGGGGGCTGACGCCCCCCGCTCGCCAGAATCCGCCAAAATCAATTGCTACACCCCGGGTAACCAGCGGGACGCGGGGCCGTTTCTTGTTCGCCCGCCGCGCCAGCAAGGGGCAAACCGCCGTGGCGGGCAATCGGTCTGCATTCACCGCGTCGGCCAACGGCCCTCGCTCTTCAGGCGGACGATCTCCTCGTTCGCCCCGGTCTTGATGATGATCCGCTCGAAGGCGGCGATGTCCGGCAGCCGGCCGAGGGTGTTGATGGTGTACTGGAACGTCTGCCCGACCGGGGCCGGCGGCTGGCCGACGTACACGAACTTCTGGCTCTGCTGGCTGCCGACCGCCGCCGGCGGGATGAGGATCACCTCCCGGCGCGGAGCGAGAGCGGCACGGGGTCGTCCCAGGAGCGGCAGAGCGTTGGCGAATGGCACTCGACATCTAGATATAGTCTTGCGCGCGGCACCCCGTCGCGCGGACCGCTCCGCCGGAGTTTCGCCCCGATGACCGCCCCCGACGCCTACGCCGCCCTCGTGACCGACGCCAAGGAATTAACCGTGTTGCAGTCCTGCGCGGCGGTGCTGGGCTGGGATCAACAGACGTACATGCCGAAGGGCGGCGGCGCGTTCCGGGGCGATCAACTCGGCCTGCTGGCGAAGCTGTGCCACGCCAAGGCGACCGACCCGGCGTTCGGTGAACGGTTGGCCATTCTCGAAGGCTCCGATCTTGTCGGTGATCCGGAGTCGGTGGTCGCCGCCAACGTCCGCGAGTGGCGGCACGGCTACGACCGCGCCACGAAGCTGCCGCCGCGACTGGTGGAGGAGTTGGCCCGCGTCACCACCGCCGCGCACGAGGCGTGGGTCGAGGCGAAGGGCAAAAGCGACTTTTCGCTTTTCGAGCCGCTCCTCGAAAAGATCGTGCTTCTCAAAAGGGAAGAAGCCTCGGCTCTTTCTTCTGGTGGCACCGGCCTCCGAGTCGGTGACGCGCTCTACGACGCCCTGCTCGACGAGTACGAACCCGGCTGCACCACGGCGGAACTGCGGCCGCTGTTCGCGTCCCTCACGGCCGAACTGGTGCCGTTCATCAAAGCCATCGGCGAAGCCGGCAAGAAACCGGACGAGTCCGTCCTGAAGCGCGAGTTCCCGGTGGACCGCCAGAAATGGTTCGCCGAGGGCGTCGCCGCCGCGTTCGGGTTCGACTTCACCGCCGGTCGGCTCGACACCACCTCGCACCCGTTCTGCTCGGCGTTCGGCCCCGGCGACTGCCGCCTGACCACGCGGTACAACCCCCGCTTCTTCAACGAGTGCTTCTTCGGCGTGCTGCACGAGGCCGGACACGGCCTGTACGAACAGGGGCTGCCGGCCGACCTGTTCGGCACGCCGTGCGGCGCGTACTGCTCGCTCGGCGTCCACGAATCGCAGTCGCGGTTCTGGGAGAACCTCATCGGTCGGAGCCTGGCGTTCTGGGAACACGCCTTCCCCCGCCTGCAACAGGCGTTCCCCGGCACGCTGACCGGCGTGACCGCCGACCGCTGGCACTTCGCCGTGAACGCCGTGAAGCCGTCACTGATCCGGGTGGAAGCCGATGAGGCCACGTACAACCTGCACGTCGCCATCCGGTTCGAGCTGGAACTGGCGCTGATCGGCGGGGAGCTGGCGGTGGCGGAACTGCCCGGCGCGTGGGCCGACAAGTACGAATCGTTCCTCGGCCTCCGCCCGACCACCGACGCGGAGGGGTGCTTGCAGGACATCCACTGGAGCTTCGGCGGGTTCGGCTACTTCCCGACGTACACGCTCGGGAACCTGCACGCGGCCCACTACTTCGCCCACATGCCGGACCCGACCGACGCCGTCCGCCGGGGCGAGTTCCGCGACGTGCTGGGCTGGCTCCGGGCGAACATCCACACCCACGGCCGGCGGTATCGCAGTGGCGAACTGACCCGCCGCGCGACCGGCACCCCGCTGACGGCCGCCGCCTTCTCGAAGTCGCTGACGGGGAAACTCGGCGGACTGTACGGCGTCTGATTCCAAGTTTGATTGATCCGCGACCGTCGTGTCTTGTTAGCCCGCCGCGCCAGCAAGGGGCGAACCCCTCAGCGGTCGGTCCCTTGCTGGCGCGGCGGGCTAACGAGACAACGCCACTGTCCAATCGGATTCGGTCTGATTCCACCACTTCTCGGCGAACCGGCGGCGCGAGCCAGGGTCGTGCGGGTCGCGGACGCCGGCAGTCAACTAAACAAAAAGTTACTACCAAAGTTTCCATTTTATTTGACAAACTCAAAAACGGAACGTATATTTACTGGTGTACATTTCGCCGTCCCGGAGTGCCGCCGTGAACACCGCCACTCAACCGTCCCCCGCCACCGAATTGGCCGACCGCTTCCGCTGCGAGTCGGACGTGCCCGACCCGCCGCGCGACGCGGCCGGTCGCAAGCAGTACTGGGAAGACACCGTCGCCGAGGCGGTCGCGGAGCTGCGCCGCCGGCTGGCCAGCACCCGCGACGAGAAGTCCTTCCAGGCGCTCCAGATGATTCTGGACTTGGAGAAGACCCGAATCCGGCACAAGGAGCCGGTCGCCGGCACGGAGGTGGAGAGCCGCTGGTCGTCCGGGCTGGGGTCGATGGCGGACAGCACGTCCAGCGGTGGCAAGTACGAGGGGCCAAAGAAGGCCGAGGCGAAGTCGGAAGACCTCACCCCGCCGGCTCTTGCGAGCCGCGACCGCGAGGGAGTGGCCTCTTTACCCCCAGCC
>JAYTTN010000036.1:0-2774 GCA_043745295.1 Fimbriiglobus sp.
GGAGCCTCCCGTCATGCTCTCCCGCCGCGAATGGCTGGCCGCGTCCACCGCCGCCGCCGTCTCCCCCTTCTGCACCCGCCTCGGCTTCAGTCAGGAAAAACCTGCCGCGCCCGCCGACGCCCGCCTCGGCGCGGCGAAGACGCTGAACGACTACTTCCCCTTCGCCGTGCCGAAGACCAAGGAAGAGTGGGCCAAGCGGCGCGACCGCATCCGCGAGCAGATGCTGGTGGCCAACGGCCTGTGGCCGCTGCCGGAGAAGCCGCCGCTCGACGCCGTCCTCCACGGCAAGATCGACCGCGACACCTACACCATCGAGAAGGTGTTCTTCCGCAGCGCGCCCGGCCACTACCTGTGCGGCAACCTGTACCGGCCGAAGGCCAACGAGCCGCGACCGCGAGGGAGCGTCATTCCAAAGCGGCCGGCCGTGCTGTACGCCCACGGCCACTGGATGAAAGGCCGGTTCACCGAGGAAACCGAAGCGACCGCTAGGCAGCGGATGGCCATCGGCGAGGAGCCGGACATCGACCGCGGCCGCTACCACATCCAAACCGGGCCGATCACCCTGGCGAAGCTCGGCTTCGTGGTGTTCCAGTACGACATGGTCGGCGTCGCCGACACCACCGCCATCGACCACATCGCGCGGTCGGGCGTGCCGCACCCGAACGGCTTCGCGGACGCCGAGGGCGAGCTGCGACTGCAATCGCTCATGGGCCTCCAGACGTGGAACAGCATCCGCGCCGTGGACTTCGTGTCAGGCCTGCCCGACGTGGACCCGAAGAGGATCGGCGTGACCGGGGCCAGCGGCGGCGGGACGCAGAGCTTCGTGCTGGCGGCGGTGGACGACCGCATCGCGGCGTCGGCCCCGGCGGTGATGGTGTCTACGGCCATGCAAGGCGGGTGCGTGTGCGAGAACTGCAGCCTGTTCCGCACCGGCACCGGCAACGTCGAGATGGCCGCGGTGTTCGCCCCTAAGCCGCAACTGCTGCTGTGCGCCAACGACTGGACGAAGGAGTTCCTCTCCAAGGGATACCCGGAACTGAAGCAGCTTTACACCCTTCTCGGCGCGCCGGACAACGTGCTGGCGAAGGCGTGGACCCGCCTGCCGCACAACTACGGCCGGCCGAGCCGCGAGCTGATGTACGAGTGGTTCCTCAAGCACCTGATGGGTTCGACCGAGTCGTTTGCCGAGCCGCCGATCACCCCGACTCCGCCGGCCGAGCTGAGCGTGTTCGACGCCGGACACCCCCGGCCGAAGGACGACCTGCCGGCGAAGGACGTGCGGGCCAAGATGTCCGAAGGGTCCGACGCGCAACTCGCCAAGCTCATGCCGAAGGACGCGAAGAGCTTGGCCGAGTTCCGGGCCGTCGTCGGCGGCGCGCTGCGGGCCATGCTGTGCGACGAGTTGCCGGCCGCCATCGCCGTGAAGAAGAAGCCGGAGGAAACCAAACTGCCCGGCGGCGTAACGGTCCACACGGCACACCTGGGCCGCGCCGACGAGAAGGACGCCACGCCGACCGTCGGGATGTCCACCGAGAAATTCAAGGACAAGGTGGTGGTCTGGGTCCACCCGAAGGGCAAGGCCAGCGTGACCGCCGACGGCAAGCCGGTGCCGGAAGTGCAAACCCTGCTGGATGCCGGGTTCGGCATCATCGCGCCGGACGTGCTGGGCGTCGGCGAACTGCTTTCCGCCAAGCCGAACGGCGTGAACCAGACCTACGCCGGGTTCACGTTCGGCTACAACCGGTCGCTGCTCGCCGAACGGGTCCACGACGTGCTGACGGCCATCGCCTTCGCCAAAACCGTGCTGAAGGCGAAGACGATCCGGCTCGTCGGGTGGGACGAGTTCGGCGTGGTGGCGGTGCTGGCGAAAGCCGCCGCCGGCGATGCCGTGGACAAGCTGGCCGCCGACCTGGACCAGTTCCGGTTCGAGACGATCACCACGACCGACGACCCGCGAATGCTGCCGGGAGCGGTGAAGTACGGCGGCCTGGGCGCGTTCCTGGCGCTGTGCGCGCCGGCCGAAACGCTGGCCCACAACCACAAGGGCACGGCCAGCGGCAAGCTGTCGAAGGCGGCCTTCGACGCCGCCGGCGCGGGCGACAAGTTGATCCGCGCCGACGCCAAGTGGACGCCGGCGAAGGTCGTCGAGTGGCTGCTGAAGTGACGCTCTTGCGAGCCGCGACCGCGAGGGAGTGGCATCGTCCGGTCGATCCGAGCCGGAAGCGTGAGCGACTGTGCTTTCCGAAGACCGTCGCTCACGCTTCCGGCTCGGACAGAATGCCGCTCCCTGGCGGTCGCGGCTCGCAAGATAGAGATGCCGCTCCCTCGCGGTCGCGGCTCGCAAGCATTCCCCGGTCGGGCTTGCGGGGGGTCGCGGGTCTGGGTAAATGCCGGGCGTCTCGGATGTCCCCCGGAGGTGCCGACCATGCGGAAATTCCTTCTGACCCTCACCGCCGCCGCGCTCGGCCTGACGGCTCTCGGCTGCGGGTCCGCCGGCGACGACAAGCCGACCGCCGCCACGCCCGCCCCGATCCCCGGCGTCGTCCCGGACGCCCCGCCCGCGCTGGTCGAGCCGCCGGCGTATGTGGTGCCGCCGGTCGTCACCCCGATGAACTTGCCGCCGATCGACACCGCCCCGCCGCCGATCATCCCGGTCAGCCTGGACACGCCGGTCCTGCCGACCCCGCCGGCGGTGGAGTTGCCCACCATCCCGCTGCCGCCGCTCCCGATGATGAAGTGACCGCGGCCTGGTCGGAGCCGGAAGCGTGAGCGAC
>JAYTTN010000037.1:0-10270 GCA_043745295.1 Fimbriiglobus sp.
GAGGCGGACGGCCACCCCGAGCGAGGCGAGTCCCCACACCGCGAACAGCACCACCCCCAACCACTTGGCCACGCGATCCCCGCCGAACGCGACGTACAGCACCACGGCCGCGGCGATCGCGTCGGCCAACACCTGCGACGGCACGTCCTCCCGTCCATTGACCGCGAGGAACAGGACGGCCAACCGCGTCGCGGCCGTCAGCAGTAGTACGAGCACGACCCAAGCGATCAACCGGCGCCGGCCGCGCGAGGCCACGTCGTCCATCGCACCCCCATTCCGCCGCCGAGCGACGGGTCGCGGAAACGAATCATACCGATTCCAGTACTTTCAAGGTGCGCGGTTTTGAGTAGCGGAACGCATGGGATTCCCGGTCAATGGTGGTGACCACGCCTCCAGGACCGGAGCCTCCCATGCGTTCCAGGCCTCACTGTATCCGACGCACCCCGGTCTCCGCCACCCGCCACTTGCGGCCCGTCCTGACCGGCTGGCTGTCTCGCGCCGTTCGCCTGCCGACGAATCGCCGCACCTGCACCCCCGCCACCGTCTGGTCACTCCTGCCGTTCGCCGCCGCCTTCGCCCGGTACGACTCGGCGTCGAGCAGGGCCTGGAACCGGCCCGTGGTGACCCCGATGTGGACGGCCGTTCCCGACGCCAGGGCGATCGGCTCGACGCTCTCGCGCGGCGCGTCGAACAGCAGGCCGCGACAGTAGTTGTCGAAGTGGCGGGCGGTGCGGTCCTAGCCGAAGCAGTCCTGGTGCCGCCGCAACTCGGCCGCGAACGCCGGTCCCAACGCCGCGATTTGCTCATCCGTCATGGGCTTCCCTCCCGATGACCATCCTATCAGCCGGCAAACAACCCGCGCTGCAGTGCTAGTGCCTCAACCGTCCTGAATTGACGGGTAGAGGCGTTTCAGTTTGATGCGGGCATCGGGGGCGGTGAACTGCCAATCGACCGTCGCCCCGGCCTCGTTCCGTCGCCGCTCCCACGCGGCGATCTCTCGCGCCAACTTCTCGGCGTCGTCGATCCGCCGGTCCAGGAACTGCCGCGACAGCACGCTCAACTCCGTCTCCGCCATGTCCAGCCAACTGCCGTGCTTGGGCGTGTCGTGGATCTCGAACCGCTCGGCGATCCGCCGCGCCTCGGCCGCCGGGAACGCCTCGTACAGCGACGCCAGTTCGTGCGTGTTCCGGTTGTCCATAACCAGTACGATCTTCGCCGCCGTCGGGTAGTACTTGTCGCTCAGGTCCCGTAGCACGCCGGCGAAATCCACCTTCGTTCGCCGCGCCGTCACCTGCACATGCCGCCAGCCGGCGAGCGGTTCGAACGGCATGAACGGGTTGGCCGTGCCGTGCCGCTCGTACTCGCAGTCGATCCGTTCCGGCCGGCCGGCGTCCGGCGGGATCGGCGTCCGCGTCTCGCCGACCAACGGCTTGCCCGTCTCGTCCAGGCACGCCACCGGGCGGTCCGGGTCGTGCGGCCGCTGGTACACCTCCGGCACGTCCTCCATCGCGCACACGAACTCGGCGTTGGCCGCCGGCGGGATCACCCACTGCTTGCGGAGCCACGGCTCGAGGTCGTTTTTTTCGGCGTCGTCCGCACGCACTCGGGGCCGATGGACTCGACCACCTTCAGTTCGACCAGCCGATCCGCCAGCAGTTGCAGCGTCCACCGGGCGCGGCCCTCGGGGGCCTCGCCACAGGCCACCGCGATCAGCCGCGCCTCCTGCGCCCCGTCCAACTTGCGGTACTGCCGGCCGGTCGGCTTCTTGCGCGCCAGGGCGGCGTCCAACCCGTCCTCGACGAACGCCTGCCGCACCCGGTGGACCGTCGAGAGACTGGTGTCGAAGGCGTCAGCGATGGCGGCGTCGTCCCAGGCGTCGCCGCCCGGCCCGATGTCGGCCTTGAGCAGGATGCAGGCGCGGGTGATGGCGGCGGCCGCCCGCCTGCCGGTGGTCGCCTCGCAGGTCGCCCGTTCCTCGCCCGTCGGCCGCACGATGTAGCGGGCGTTCCGGGGCATGGCGCTTCTCCGCGAGTTCCACACAGGAGAACCGATGCCGACGAAACTGTCAATTCAGGACGGTTGAGGCATTAGCTTTTCCAGCACGTCGGCGATCTCGGTCTGGCAGGACATGGCATCCTCGGCGACCACTTTCCCACTCAGCGAGGGCCGCACGCCGAGCAACCGCAGCGCGGCCTCGTGCGCGTTCGTCTCGGCGTCCACCCGCAGTTGGCCGATCACCGCGTGGAACTGCGGCGCGAACGCGGCGAGCAGGTGAACGGCCGGGGTGTCGCCGTCGCGCGAGCGGCGCAGGGCTGTTGGCGGAGGACGCGGCCGACGTGGTCGCCGAGGTCGGGACACCGCCGGACGATCCACTGGCCGAGGACGGCCTCGACGTGACGGAAGAGGCGGGGGAAGGTGGCCAGCGAGGGCGTGGTGCCGTGTCGGAAGCCGAGGGCGTGAGCGAGGGCGGGTTTGTGACCGCGACCGAAGCGGGCGGGCGACTTCGGCATGGCACGGGCTTCCCCCGGATGGAAGGAAGCCCTCTAACCACTCCCCCAAAACTCGCCCACCTCAATCGCGAAATGGCCCTGGTCGCAATCCGCCGCCGGTGCCAATCCGTCTGGACTCGGAACGGGTCGTCCGCGATACTTTGTCGCCGGCGACCCGTCGTTCGTTTCCCACCCCACCGAGGATTCACCCGCATGTTCACCACGCTGATGACGGCCGCGCTGCTGGTGCCGGCCGCCCCTGTTCCCAAGGACATCGCCCCGACCGGTCCGGCCCCGTACATCCTGAACCTGCGGGCCGGCAACGACGGCGAGGTGAAGGGGACGGTCGTGCGAACCGAGAAGCAGAAGGTGATGATGATCCAGGCCGTCGGCGGGCCGAACGGCGCGCAGGTGATTCAGCGAGTGGAGCAGGAAGTGCCCGTCACCCGGATGGTCGCCCTCGGCTTGGCCGACCTCAAGGATTTGAAGGTGTTCTCGGCCGACGGGAAGGACGTGGCGATCAAGGACGCGGTGAAGAAGGTGAACGCCGGCGGAAGCAGCCGGTGATTTCGGCGGACGCGGAGAAGGAGGAATTGGTCGGGGATTTCGAGGACGCCGGGCGGGACTGGTGTCCGGCCAGACGGCCGGCGGAGGTCCGAGTTCTCGACTTCCCCGACGCCGATTCGGGCAAGGCCATCCCATACGGGGTGTGACCTCGGGGCGAACGCCGGGTTCGTCCGCGTCGGCGTGGACCACGCGCGGCGGCGGCGATCCGACGCTGGTGGCGGCGGATGGGGCGGCCGCTGTACCCGAGGCGACGGAATTGCTCGTCACCGCCGACGGCGGCGGGAGCAACGCCTCCCGCTCCCGGCTGTGGAAGGGGGAGTTGCAGAAGTTGGCCGACGACCTGGGTCTGACGGTGCGGGTATGCCACGTCCCGCCGGGGACGAGCAAGTGGAACGCGATCGGGCATCGGCTGTCCGCCCCATCTCGCTCCACTGGCGGGCCGGCCGCGGACCAGCCTGGAATCGATCGCGCGGCTGATCGACGCGACGGCGGCGGCGACCGGGTTGGTGGTGAAGGCCGACGTGGATCGCGGCAACTACCCCTCGGCTTGAAAGCGAGTGACGCCGAGTTGGCCGCGGTCCGGCGGGTTCCGGACGCCTTCCGCGGCGAGTGGAACGACCGCATCGAGCCGAGGTCGAAGTTGCAAAGGTTATTTCCCGACAGGCCCTGAACTGCTTGGAGGCGAACTTCTTCGTCTTCTCGGCGTTCTCCCAGAACTGAACGCGGCCATTGCCGTTCCCCAGCGACGTGGCTGATACCGCCAACGTGCCTCTGTACGCCCCTGAAGTAGTCACCGCCAGCTGGGGCGACCGCACTTCAATTGCGGCGACTCCTCGGAGGAGTTGAAGCAGGCACTCGTCGTCCCAGCCGGCGCGGAGTCGCTCGGTCGGGGGCCTCTGGCCGGGGGCGCGCCTCGGCAGGGACACCGCCACCCGCCGGACGGTGGCCAAGTTCGCCCCGGCGCGACCCTCTCGGACCCGACTGTCGTCCTCCCCGAACACCACGTCCCGCACCCACTGCCACCCGTTCTCGATCCCCAGTGGCCCGGCACCGCCGCCCCCAACTTCCTGGCGCTGCCGGCGACGCGGCTCGGGTCGTCGTGCGTCGTGCGCGTCCGCACCCCGCCGGCCACCCGCTCCCGGTTCGCCGACACCGCCGCCGCCCCACCCACTCGAACGGCCGCCCGTCCGGGTCGTCGATCCCCGTCACCGACCGTTCCTCCTCCCGCCCGTGCCCGGCCTCCGACTGGTGGAACGTGTCGTGCCGGACGCCGGCGCACGCCCGCGCGAACGCCGCCGGGGTCGGCGGGTCGCCCTTCACCGCCGGCCAGTCGTCGGACGGCGACCGGCCGAAGGCGGCCGACGAGGCGTCGAGTCGAGTTCGGCGAACGCGCGGGCGAACGTGTCGGCGCTGGGTATGCCGTGCGGCCGGGCGAGGACGCGGCGGACGAACGCCTCCTCGGCGCGGCCAGAGGCGGCGATGGCGTCCCGCGACGCGGCCCCGGCCAGGACGCCGCAGGTGGCCGGCACCGGGCGGTCGGCCGGGCGGTGCCAGGTGTTCGCCGTCGGGCGACGGTGGTCGGGCCGGCCGGCGAAGACGGCGGCCATCGGGAGCGGCAGGCGGGAGTCCTCCGGGACACCCACGGCGTAGCCGCAAACCCCGCCCCCGTCGGCGGTTCAGAGTGCGGTAGCCCTGCTGTTAGCGGTTTCAGTTGCGGATTGTTGATCGTCAAGTTCGTCGCGTCGTACTCGTCGTGGGGATGAATTTGATCCCGGCCATCCACGCGGATTTGTTGTCGCTGTTCGCGTTGATGGGATCAGGGGATCGTTGGTGGCATTCGACAGAGGACTGAGCGGAGTCGTCTGTGTACCGCCGCGAGCTGCCGGTAACGACGCCTCGACTCCCGCCGCCAGGACTTCCTCCGCCGCTACTCCCACCGCCGATGACGACCTGAACACTTCCAAAGGTGGAGAGGAAGTAGTCGTCGCCAGAATAGAACGTGTAGAACGAGTTCGTACCAGGGCGGATCGACGACGAGATGGGATCGACGGTGAACACCGCCCGTGCGTGTCCCGCCGAGACGGGGCGAGAGTGCCGTAAAACGTTCCTGCGGCACCGAGCGACACCCCGACAGCCCCGGTCGGCGTCTGCACCCCGTTCGACGGATCGGAGTCGCACAGATCGGCCGTGAACGCAACCGCGCCACCAGCCACGACCGACGACGGGTTCGCCGTCACAGTCACGTTCGGCAATTCCGGGTCGCTCGACGCGGCCACGAACAGGCCGCCCGCGAAGGCCGTGCCGAACGGCGAGTACGGACTCATCGGCGACGCCAGTTCGGCCCCGGTCAGGCCGCTGAACACCTTCACCTGGGCCGACACGCCCGCGCCGGCGGCGGTGATCAGGTCGTGGTAGCCGTCGCCGTCCACATCCCCGGACGCCACGCTCACCCCGCCGGTGAAGGCCGGGTCGTAGGCGTAGAAGCTGCCGAGGGGGCCGGACAGTGGCTCGCCCGTCTTTCTGGAGTCAAACTCGAAATTCGGAAAATGCTCATGTCGTCCGTTCGAGTTCGGACTTGCCACCGAATGCGGCTTGCGGCACGCCGTGTCGCCGCTCACCCGTGGCCGTGAGACGGGCCGGGTTCCGCCGACCGGCCCGCGCCGCCGTCAAATGTGGTAAGTGATGGCGTCCTGCATGGTGCGGGTCGGGCGACCGCCTTTCACCTTGTGCTGCGGGTTGTCCAGCACCACCACGGCGAACGGCTCGACCGACTTCGTCAGCCACACGTTCGACCCGATCACCGCCCCCTCGCCGATCTCCGTGCGGCCGCCGAGGATGGTGGCGTTGGCGTAGACCACAACGTTGTCCCGCAGCGTCGGGTGCCGCTTGTACGACCCGCGCACCAGCTCCCCACTCTCGTCCCGGTCGAAGCTGAGCGCGCCCAGCGTCACGCCCTGGTACAGCTTCACGTTCTCGCCGATGTCGCACGTCTCGCCGATCACCACGCCGGTGCCGTGGTCGATGAAGAAGCCGGGGGCGATGGTCGCGCCGGGGTGGAGGTCGATGCCCGTCGCCGAGTGCGCGTGTTCGGTCATCATGCGGGGGATGAACGGCACGCCGAGGCGGTGCAGCTCGTGCGCCACCCGGTAGACGGCGATGGCCTCCAGGCCGGGGTAGCAGAAGACGATCTCGTGGTGGCTCCGGGCCGCCGGGTCGCCCCGGTACGCGGCGGCCACGTCCCGCTCCAGCGTCTGGCGGATGTGCGGCAGCCGGCGGAGAAGGTCCATCGCCTTCTGGCGGGCCTCGTCGCCGCAGTGGTAGTCGGCGTCGTCCTGGCACTTCTCGTGCTGCATGGCGCGGACGATCTGCTCGGCCAGCCGGTCGTGCAGGCCGTCCACCAGGCTGCCGACGTACAGGCCGATGTTCCCGGCGTGCAGGTTCTGGCGGCGGCCGTAGCCGGGGAACAGCACCTCGCGGAGGTCGCCGAGGATGTCGGCGACGGCGGCGCGGCTGGGCAGCGGCTGGTGGCCGAGGTGGTGCAGCAGCCCGCACCGCGTGTACGACTCGACGAGGCCGGCGGTGACGGCGTGCAGGTCGGGGTCGGCGAGGCGGAGGTCGGCGGCCATGCGGGTGTCAGCCTGGGGGCGAGGGGGCGTCCCCGAATGCTACGCCGGAAGGCCGATTCGCACAACAACAGGTGGGCGGGAGCGGTCGGGAGTGGCTACGGGCAGGACGCGAGCGGAAACAGGCGTCGCTCGCACTCAATCGCGGGCAGGCTGTCGTGCTAGGGGGCCGCAGCAGCGTGCCGCAGAAGAGACACCCGTGCGAAGAACAACATTGTGCCACTCGACCAGCCTGCTCCCCCCTCCGGTCTTCCACTATCCGGTCGTGCCGGTCGCTTTCACCGCTTTTTACACTTGATCGATGCAACTGCACTGCATAACATGTTCCATAGCTCCGGGGCAGACCGCTCAACGGAGTGCCCCCGTGAAACTGAAGTTCCCGCCCGTCCGTCGAACGCCTCGACTCTCGTGACCTGCCGACGGTCAACCCGCTCGATCTATTGACCTCTCTGCCAACCGCTCCACCCCCGCTTACATCACCTCCGCCTACAACCGGCGATCAAGTCAGCCTAGATGATGTCTACGTCACGATCGAAGATGATATTAGCGCGTCTGAATCATCGGGTGGTTCCGCTGGTGGCAATACGCAGCAAGCTAACCAGGGTGCGGTCGGCGGCGACCACGCGCCGACCGTTCAATTTGCCCCAGACCAACCCGCCCCGGCCGGAGCGCAGCCTCCCGCTCCGCGGCCCCCAGCCTTCTTGACGCTGGCGGAAGTCAAGGATTACTTGAAGTTGAACGCGGTTGCCGCCGACCTGCTCACCGCGTTCGAGGGCGAGAAGAATAACCGCATCGAGACTGGAGCTGTCGCCGGAGGGGCGTCGATCCGATTCGCCAAAGACCGAACCAAACCCGACGTGATCGTCCTCGATCCCACGACGCTGACTTCCAAGCAGGATGCCGTGAGCGGTCTGCTGTTCGAGCTGCTTCGGTACAAGTCCAGAGCGGCTCAGGTGAAACTGAACGACGACCTCTTCGCTGGAAACATCAATACGAACATCTGGTCGCTAGAGGTACAATTTCTCGCCTACCAGATGGATCGCCAGCATCATACCATCGCCGGAGGCGCAGTTACGGCCCAGGTGTGGGCTGCTTCGACCGACAGTTACGCGGGCCTCCTGCAGCGTTACCCGAACGACGACGAGTACATGCTCTGGGCGAAGGACAATGCCCACTACATGACCCTTGTGAAGAACGCCCAGAAGGCCCTCGACGACAATAATCGCCAGAAAAAGTGACATCGTCTCGACTGACGATCATCCGTATTGACACTAACAGTGAAGTCCCAGAGGGATTGACAGTGCAGGCGATTCCGCTCTTCATTCTGCTGCTGGCACCGATACCCGATGCCAAGAAGCCGACGCCCGAGTTGACCGCGAAGGAACTCGCGGCGGCGCGAGACGCGATCTATACGTCGGAATTGACATCGGAGCAGGCCCGTGACGAATCGACGCCGAGTCTGATCATTCCCAACCCGCTCGCCGAACTTTTTAAGAGGAACCCGGCCGCCGTTCTCGACCTCCTGCTTCGTATCGCCGACGGTGGGAGGGCCGAGGATTCGTTCCGTGCCGTCTGCTACGCCATTGCCCTGACCGACGGCGGCATCGCTGCCGACTTGACCGCGTCACGCTTGGAAGAAACGGTTCCCAAGTACGAGCAAGTCTCGGAGAAGTGGGGCGTAACCCACCGCGAACACTGGGTCGATGTCGTGAAAGTGAAGCGAACGAAAAAGTGACCGCCTAGGCGGGTCTGGGGCGCGCCGCGACGACTCCACACGTCTTTTCCGCCTGGGTGCGGCAAAGTTTCTTGGCGAACCCGGCCGGCCGCGTAGGCGGTCGGCAGGAGCGGCCCGCCGTCGGGGGCGTCGTGGTCGGACGGGATCAGGCCGACGGTGGTCCGCAGGCTGTACACCCCGTAGCAGTGGGCCGGGTAGCGGTTCGACCCGGCGATGTCGCTGCCCAGCTCGAGCGGGGTGAACCCGGCCGCCACCGCCGCCCCGCCGGACGTGCCGCCGGGGGTGCGGGTCGGGTCGATCTGGTTGACGCACTCGCGGCCGAACGGCGGTTTGCACTGCCAGTCCCAACAGCCGAACGGGACGGCCGTCCGGCCCAGGAACACCGCCCCGGCCCGCCGCAGCCGGGCGACCGCCTCGCAGTCCGTCTTCGGGCGGTGGAACCAGAAATGGGGCATCCCGAAGGTGGTGCGGGAGCCGGCCACCCGGTGAGCGTCTTTCAGGGTCATCGGCAGGCCGTGCAGCGGGCCGAGCGGGCCGCCGGCGTCGGCCCGCCGATCCGCGTCGGCCGCCTGCCGGAGGGCGGACTCGGACTCCACCCGCGTCACGCAATGGATGCGGTGGTCGCCGGCGGCGATGCGGCCGAGGAACGCCCGTGTCACGTCCACCGAGCGAACCTCGCGCCGCCGGAGGGCATCGACGAGCGCGGTGGCGGAGTCGAGGGGATGAGGCACGGTTTCGAGCATGTCAGCCTCCACCACTGTCGAACGACCCCACCCCGCAGCCCAGCGGACCGGGGAACTGGGAACCTTCCACGCCGCCGCAGTCAGAACCGCTCGGAGACCGGTCGAACCCCGGCCGTTCCGGATACTCACCCTTCGTCCGGCCTGCGGCGGGCGGACAAAGGCGAAGGGAGCGCGGCGAGCGTCAACGAGTTCGCGGCCCGCTGCATGCCGCCGTCGAGGGGCAGATTCAGCCAGCGGAGCAGCGGGACGAGCCCGAGCATACGGTTGCGCAGCCACAAGCCCACAGTGGTCCTCGGGATCGCCCCGCCGGAGGCCTTCACGGCCCGTTGCTGGTTCTGCTCGACGAAGTGGCGCATCGACCGCTCGTAGGCCGGGAACGCCGCCCGGTGGTCACCGCCGGCCGCGGCCAGCGCGGCGGCGAGTTCGTACGTCCCGACCACCGCCAGGCTGCTGCCCTGCCCGGACAGGAACGACGGGGCGTAGCCGGCGTCGCCGACCAGCGCCACCCGGCCCTTCGCCCACGACGACATCCGGATCTGGCTGACCGCGTCGAAGATGAAGTCGCCCGCCGTCCGCATGGCCGCCAGCAGCCGCGGCACCTCCCAGCCGTCGCCGGCGTAGGCCCGCTCGACCAGTTCGAGTTGGTCCTCGACGCTCAACCGCCGGTCGATGCGTTCCTTGACGGCGAACGCCAGCAGCGCGGTGGGCCGGCGCTGATTGCGCACCGCGCAGAGGGCGGCCATCCGACCCGGCCGGTTGTACATCACGACCTCGCTGTCCAGGCCGAAGTCGTGGTCCACCGAGAAGCCGACGTAGTAGAAGCCCAGATAGTGGTGGAATTGTGCCTCGGCACCGAAAGCCATGCCGCGCACGTTCGAGTTCAGCCCGTCGGCCCCGACGACCAGCCCGAAGGTCCGCTGGGCACCGCCGCGGAAGGTCACCCGGACGTCGTCATCGGTCTGCTCCAGGCCGCTGATCGAGTCGTCGAATAGGTATTCCGCGTCGGCGCGGGCGGCGTCGCCCAAGAGGCGGCCGAAGTCGGTCATCTACGTCGTCCTCGACGGCGGGCCGAGCCACATCGACATGTGGGACTTGAAGCCGGACGCGCCGGTC
>JAYTTN010000038.1:0-2764 GCA_043745295.1 Fimbriiglobus sp.
AGCTTCTGCTCCGCGGCCCGGATGCGGTCCAGCGGTTTGCGGAACGCCGGCCGATCCGCCAGTTGATCCACCCGCTGCCGGGCCACTCGCAACCGCTGCACGCAGCCGTCCCGCAGCCGCGCGTCGATGTCGCGGAGGCCGGCCATCATCTCGCGCCGGTCGGGCGTCAGCAAGGCGATCGCGGCGGACGGCGTCTCGGCCCGCTTGTCGGCGACCAAATCCGCCACGGTCACGTCGATCTCGTGGCCGACGGCGGACACGACCGGGACCGCGCACTCGTAAATCGCGTCGGCCACGATCTCGGTGTTGAACGCGCTCAGGTCCACGGCCGACCCGCCGCCGCGACCGACCACGACGGCGCAGAGGGGGAGCAGCCGCTGCTCGTGCAGCGAACTCAGGAACCGGAGGTTCGCCGCGACTTCCGCCGCCGCGCCGTCGCCTTGCACGAGGCTGTGCCGCACCACCACCTGGGCCACCGGCCAGCGCTGGGCCAGCAGTTCCAGCATGTCGCGGACGGCCGCCCCGGTCGCGGACGTGACGAGCGCCACCCGCCGGGGGTACTTCGGCAGCGGCCGCTTCCGCTTCGGGTCGAAGTAGCCCTTCGCCAGCAGCTTCTCCTTCAACTGCCGGAGGGCCAGTTCCGCCGCGCCGATGCCCTTCGGGTGCAGCTCCTCGACGATGAATTGGTAGTCGCCCTTCGGCGCGTACACCGTGATCTGCCCGCGCAGCACCACCTCCATGCCGTCCTTCAGGTCGAACCGCAACCGCAAGGCGATCCCGCGGAACATGACGCACTTGATTTGCGCCTGCGAATCCTTGAGCGTGAAGTAGACGTGGCCGGACGTGGCCTTGGTCGCGTTCGACGCCTCGCCCGTCACCCAGACGACGGCGAAATGCTCCTCCAGTCGCGCCTTGACGGCGGTGGTGAGGGCGGACACGGTGGCGATGCAGACGCCTTCGGGGATCGGCACGGCGGGGCCTCGGCGCGGGTGCGAGATACCGTAGCGTTTTGTGCGCCTGTTCACCAGCCCGAATTGAGCGGCAGGGATGCGCCATCGGATTCCGGCGGTCGGTCCGTTCGGAGATGCGGATTCGGCCGGCCGGAACGGGCGCGAGCCGCACCCGGCCGGGCGCGGCTCGCGGAAGACTGTCGGCCGACGCGGGTTAGCGGTCCTTTTTCTCTTCCTTCGGCGGGAGCGGCACCGGGTCCGGGGCGATCCGCTCGACGACGCCGGGCAGTACCTGCACCGGCGGGGGGATGATGCCGCCGGGACCACCGCCCGGTATGCCGATGCCGCCGGGACCGTCGATGAACGGATTGGCGGGCGACGGGCCGACCGGCCGGTCGGCGTCCGGCCGCAGCTTGTCGGCGCGGGCCTCGGTGGTGACGAACAGCACGTTGCTCATCCGCACCACGCTCGCCCCGGCGATTTCGGCGGTCAGGCGAACGGCCGCCTCCAGCGGCACGTCGTCCAGGCTCAGCGTCACCTTCTCTTCGGCCAGCTTCTTGGCGCGGGGGTCGATGACCACGTTCGCCCCGGTCTGTTCGGACAGTCCCTTCAGCACCTCGGCCAGCGTCTTGCCGTCGGCGTCCACCGTCACCCGCTCGCGGAGTTGGCGGGCGATGATGCCCTCGTCGGTGGAGACGACGAGGCCGGTGGCGGTGACGCCGCACCGCAGGTTGAACGGGCCGAACGCCGCCTTCAGCGCGTCCTTCAGCTTGGCGTCCTTCAGGTCGTACTTGACGACCGACTGGTTCACGTCCACGCCCATCATCTGGAGCGCGGCGGTATCCAGGGTGATCTCGGCCTTGGTCAAGTCCTTGAACAGCTCGACGGTTTCGGTGAACGACTTGCCGTCGCCCTTCGCGGTGATCGGTTTGTTCAGCGCGGCGCGGGCCTTGGCAACGACCGACTCGCCGGCCGGCTTGGCGGCGGGAACGGGCGCGGCGACGGCCGGCGCGGCGAACAGGGCGACCGTGACGGCCAGGGCGACTTTCCACCGACGGGACATGGGTGAGCCTCCGGAGTGCGGGACCGGACGTGACGAAACAAACGCCAGTGTAGCCGCAACGGCGGCTGACATGAAGACGAACCGGCGGGGCGGATCGTTTGCGACCGGGGGGGAAAGGCGTCAGGGGGCGGCTGTCGGCGGCGGTGCCTGCAAGTCGGCCAGGATCGCCAATATTCGCGTCATCTCGGCAAGAGGAACCCGGCCGACCGGCGGTTCCACTTCGCCCGCCGACACACGAGCCGTCCATACGCAAATTGCTTCCCCTCGCTGGTTGAGTGTCGTGCGCGGATGCCCGCCCCGCTGCCACGGAAGGGCTACCGAAACCTCCGGCGCGAACGAACCCACTTGGGTCGTGATCGCAATCACGTCGATCTCCCCGGCGGCAATTCGGTCGTTGTCGCTCACGATCACGACTGGCCGACGCTTCCAGTTCCGCCCTTGCGGGTCCGGGATCGTGGCGCGAACGATCTGCCCGTGCTGGAGGACGGTGCTCACGACGCCCTCTCCGGCTCGAACGGGTCGATCGTCTCCTCGAACCACGACTGCGGCGGCGGGTAGTTCGCCACGATCATGTCCAACTGCTCCTTGCTCGGCGTCAGCGGCGCGAGCAGGATGCACTCCAGGTCGTCCAGCGTTTGCCAGCGGGGGAACAACGAGTTGTAGTGCGTGGCGACCTGATCGCGCAAGGCACCCATCCGTGCGGCTAACTCAATCGAATCGTGATCCGAGTGAAGCCGTGACACTTGGAGGC
>JAYTTN010000039.1:0-2752 GCA_043745295.1 Fimbriiglobus sp.
CGAAGATGCCGCTCCCTCGCGGTCGCGGCTCGCAAGCGATTCCACAGGCCAGTTCCTACAATCTCCCCCTCAACCCGTTCCCTCTCCGGCGGAAGTCCTCCCCATGTCCGACAAGAAAGTCCGCGTCGCCGTCGTCGGCCTCGGCTTCGGGGCCGAGTTCATCCCCATTTACCAACTGCACCCGAACGCCGAGATGGCCGCCATCTGCCAGCGGAGCCGGGACAAACTCGACGCCTGCGGCGACAAGTTCGGCATCAAGAAGCGGTACACCAGCTACGAGGAGTTGCTGCGCGACCCCGACATCGACGCCGTCCACATCAACAGCCCCATCCCCGAACACGGGGCGCAGACCCTCGCGGCTCTCCGCGCCGGCAAGCACGTCGCCTGCACCGTGCCGATGGCCACGAGCAAGGAGCAGATCGCGGAGATCGTCTCGCTTCAACGCAAGGTCGGGAAGGTGTACATGATGATGGAGACGGTGGTGTACGCCCGTGAGTACTTGTTCGCCAAGGACTTGTACGACAAGGGCGTGCTGGGCCGCATCCAGTTCCTCCGCGGCAGCCACGTCCAGGACATGGACGGCTGGCCGGGCTACTGGCCGGGCCTGCCGCCGATGTGGTACGCCACCCACTGCGTGTCGCCGTGCCTCGGCATCCTGAGCAAGCCCGGCGCGCCGGCGCTGGCCGAGAGCGTGGTGTGCCACGGGTCCGGCCGCATCCGCGAGGAGTACATCCCCATCTACGGGTCGCCGTTCGCCGTGCAGAGCGCGACGTTCAAGATCGCCGGCACCGACGTGGCGGCGGAAGTGACGCGCAGCCTGTACGACTGCGCCCGCCAGTACCGCGAGAGCTTCGACGTGACGGCCAGCAACGTCAGCTTCGAGTGGCAGCAACTGGAAGGCGAGGAGCCGGTGCTGCACATGCGGGGCTTGCCGGAGCACCAAATTCCCCGGCGGGTGGCGGTGCCCGACTTCGCCGGCCGGCTGCCGGAGCCGATCCGCAAGTTCACCGGGGCCATCCACGACGCCACGCACCTGAGCTTCGTGCAGGGCGGCGGGCACGGCGGCAGCCACCCGCACCTGGCGCACAACTTCCTGATGGCCGTGCTGGGCAGCCAGCCGGCGTTCCCGGACGCGCCGACCAGCGCCAACTACACGCTCGTCGGCATCTGCGCGCACGAGAGCGCGATGGCCGGCGGCACGCGGGTGGACATCCCCCGGTATTGATCGTTGTGGCCCGCCGCCTTCGGCCCGCGGTTCTCGCGGCGGGACGTGCAGGCGGACGCGGTGGAACTGCGGGTCCGGGCAGTGTGCCGGCCCGCCGTCGCGCGGGCGACTCGGCGCGGGCGTCCCGAACGCGGACGAAGTGACGGGGAAGAACGGCTTCGCTTCGACTTCGGCGACGACCGCCGGCGCGGAGTTGCCGGCCGTATCCTCGCTCCCGTCGTCCGGCCATTCGTAGACCGAATCCAGCGACCACTTGCCGCGCATCCGCTCCTTTTCTTGCTTCAGAATGGCCATCGCCGCGCGGAACCGGTCGCCGGGACAGCGGGCGCGCAGCCGCTCCCGTCGCGCCTTGGCGACGAGCAGGAGACAGGCGATATCCACGGGTTTAGGTGCGCTGACGGGCATGGGACGCCCTCCGAAGGGATGTCATGAGACAAGTATGCGCTACACATGGACGGAAGTCAAGCAAAGTGGACGGAATTGCAGAAATAGTTGCCGCGCGAACACAACCCCGGCCCGGCGGCCGGGTCTCCGTTCGCCTCGACCCGCCCGTTCGCCTAAACTGGCCTCACCCAAACGAGGCCCCCCATGCCGGACCCGACCCGCCCGCCCGCGCCGCCGACCGACAGCTCCTACGACGAGGTGCCCTACGAGAGTCACCCGTTCGCGCAGACGCACCCCAGCCGGCTGTTCACCGTCGCCACCCTGTTCGGCCTGCGGCCCGCGCCGGTGCAGAAGTGCCGCGTGCTGGAACTCGGCTGCGCCGGCGGCGGCAACCTGATCCCGATGGGCGACTACCTGCCGGACAGCCAGTTCGTCGGCGTGGACTTGTCCGCCCGCCAGATCGCCGACGGACAGGCGGTGGTGAAGCAACTCGGCCTGACGAACGTCGTCCTCCAGCACGCCAGCATCCTCGACATCGACGCCGCCTACGGCCACTTCGACTACGTCATCTGCCACGGCGTCTACTCGTGGGTGCCGAACCCCGTGCGGGAGAAGATCCTCGACATCTGCGCCAGGCTGCTGACGCCCAACGGCATCGCCTACATCTCGTACAACACGTACCCCGGCTGGCACATGCGGGGCATGATCCGCGACATGATGCGGTACCACTCGGCGCGGTTCAACAAGGCCAAGGACCAGGTCCACCAGTCCCGCCTGCTGCTCGACTTCCTGGCCCAGAGCGTGAAGCAGGAAGGGGCGTACTCGGCGCTGCTCAAGCAGGAGCTGGAGACCCTGCGCGGGCAGGCCGACCACTACCTGTACCACGAGCATTTGGAGGCGGTGAACGACCCCGTGTACTTCCACCAGTTCGTCGAGAAGGCGGTGGGCAAGGGGCTGAAGTACCTCGGCGAGGCCCGCATCGGCACCATGGTGACGGGCAACTTCGGCGCGGACGTGGAGAAGACGCTGCGGATGCTGGCCTCGGACCAAATCCAGATGGAACAGTACATGGACTTCCTGCGGAACCGCATGTTCCGCGAGTCGCTGCTGTGCCTGGACAAACAGCAACCGAACTGGTCCATC
>JAYTTN010000040.1:0-10164 GCA_043745295.1 Fimbriiglobus sp.
GCGACTTCGACCCCGCTTCGGCGAACGTCCGCGAGTGCCTTCAGCGGTTCGTGGCCGGCCGACCGATGTCGGCGCTGTTCCGTCGGGACGCCGGGGCGACGTGGCTGTTCGGGATGACGGCGCAACTCGTCGGCACCGACTGGCTCCACGCGCCGCCCTTCGGATACGCGGGCAACATCTCGCGGGAAGACGCCGCACTCGCCAGGGGCATGTTGACTCACATGCAAGCGTATGCCGACTTCGAGCTGCGGCACTGCTGGGGAACGGACTTCATGGACCTGGGTAGCGGCAGGCCGTGGACCATCGAGGTGAACCCGCGCTACACGGCCGGGGCGGAGGTGCTGGAGTATGCAACCGGTCTGGCCTTCCTCGGACCCGCCGGTCCTACGACCGCTGCCCGCGCGGTGGTGGGGAAGGGCATCTACTACGCCGCCGCACCGCTGACGTTTCCCGCCTCCGGGCCGTGGGATGACAGTCTCGCCTGCTGTACCGATGTTTGGCATCGGCCGGACTTCGCCGACATCCCGGACGCGGGGGCCACCGTCGAGACAGGCCAACCGGTGCTGACGATCTTGGCTGAAGCCGCGACCGAAGACGAGTGCGTGGCCGAGTTGCGGCGGCGGGCGGCGGAACTGGATACGCTGTTCGGTATCCCCGTGGAGGAACTCGCATGACCCTGAATGAACGGGCCTGGGCGGTGGCCGACGAACTGGAGCGCGACGCCGCGCGGCTGCGGGTGGCGGTGTCCACGGTCGGCGGCGCGCGGGTCATCGACTGCGGCGGGGCCGTCACGGGCAGTCTCCGCGCCGGGCTGCTGATGGCAAGAACGTGCCTGTCCGACTTGGGCGAAGTCACCCTAGTGCCCGGCAACGGCGGGCCGCTGGTGCAGGTCTGGACCGACGACCCGCTGCGGGCGTGCATGGCGTCCCAATACGCGGGCATGAAGGTGCAGGTGGACCGCTTTTTCGCCATGGGGTCTGGCCCGATGCGGGCGCTGGTGGCCCGCGAGGAACTGCTGACCGAGTTGAAGCTGATCGAGACCTCGCCGTGCGCCGTCGGCGTGCTGGAATCGCGCAAGCACGTCACCGAGGACGTGGTGGCGCACGTCGTCGGCAAGCTGCCCGCCGACGCGGAGAAGCTGACGCTCGTGGTCGCCCCGTCGTTCAGCATTGCCGGCAGTTTGCAGGTCGTCGCGCGGTCGGTGGAGACGGCGCTGCACAAGTTGCACGAGTTGAAGTTCGACTTGAACTCGGTGGTCAGCGGGTTCGGCACCGCCCCGCTGCCGCCGGTCGCGGCCGACGAACTGACCGCGCTCGGCCGCACCAACGACGCCATCCTGTACGGCGGTCGCGTGACGCTGTGGGTCCGCACCGACGACGAAATGCTCGACGCGATCGGCCCGAAGGTGCCGTCGTCCGCGTCGTCCGACCACGGGGCGCTGTTCGCCGACCTGTTCGCCGAGTACGGCGACTTCTACAAGATCGACCCGCTGCTGTTCTCGCCGGCCGAAGTCACGCTGGTGAATCTGAAGACCGGCCGCGCGCGGACGTTCGGCCGGTGCGAACCGACCCTGCTGGCGAAGTCGTTTTTCGGGTAAGATGTCCAGACACGAGGAGGGCTTGCCATGACCGCTCAGTTGCGCCCGGAGATCACGCCGGACATGTTCGAGACGATGTCCGGGACGAAGGGCTGGGAGTTGATCGACGGCAAACCGGTGGAGAAGCCGATGGGTACGGAAAACGGCGTCGTGCAATCGAGAATCAACCGCCGCCTGGCGGCGCATGTCGAGGACCACCGACTCGGCTACGCTCTGGATGGCGACGCCGGCTACATCTGCTTCCCGCACCGGCCGAAACTGGTCCGGAAACCGGATGCGTCGTTCGTTCGCACCGGTCGCTTCCCCAACAACCGCCCGCCGCGCGGGTACGCCCGTCTGGTGCCGGACTTGGCCGTCGAAGTCGTGTCCCCGAACGACCTGTACGAAGAAGTGGACGACAAGGTGAACGACTACCTGCTCGTGAAGGTGCCGATGATTTGGGTGGTGAACGCGGTGCTGCGGACGGTGCTGGTCTACCTCGCCGACGGGACGATCCGACGGTACGCGGCCGAGCAGGAGCTGCCGGGCGAACCGCTGCTCCCCGGCTTCCGCGTGCGAGTGGCGGACCTGTTCCCCGACCCGCTGCCCGAAGGCGTAGACGCCACCGGCTCGGAGGCCGGTGCCGAGGGGCCGGCGGAATGAATCTGGCCGTCCTCTCCGGCGGAACGGGCTGGCACGTCCAGGACGTGATCCGCGCCGCGACCGCCCTCGGCCACGTCGCCACCGCCGTCGATTTTCGCACCGTGGCGGCAGAGGCATTCTTGGCGAGCGGGGGGCGTAAGCCCCCTGTTGGGATCGATGAAACAGGGGGCTTACGCCCCCCGCTCGCCCCGGAGCAACTCGCCGGTTCCGATTCCCTGTCCGCCTTCGACGCGGTGATCGTCCGCACCATGCCGGCCGGGTCGCTGGAACAAGTCGTCTTCCGCATGGACCTCCTCCAGCAGGCGGTCGGGCGCGGGCAGACGGTCGTGAACCACCCGAAGGCGGTGGAGACGTGCGTCGACAAGTTCCTGACGGATGTCCGCCTCCGCGCCGCCGGGCTGCCGATCCCGCGCGGCGTGGTGTGCCAGACGTGGCAGGACGCCATGATTGCCTTCGACACCCTCGGCCGCGACGTGGTGGTGAAACCGCTGTTCGGGTCCGAAGGGCGGGGCATGGTCCGCGTGACGGACAAGGAGCTGGCGTGGCGGACGTTCCACGCCATCGAGCAGACCGGCGGGGTGATCTACGCCCAGGAGTTCGTCCGACATCCGGGGTGGGACGTGCGGGCGTTCGTGCTGAACGGCCGGGTGCTGGCCGCGATGAAGCGCACCGCCCGCGACGACTGGCGGACGAACGTGGCCCAGGGCGGAACGGCGGAGCCGTTCCAACTGGCGGAATCGGAGGCGCGGCTCGCCGTCGCCGCCGCAACCGCGACCGGAGCGGTGGTCGCCGGGGTCGATCTCATCCGGAATGAGCGGGGCGAGTGGCTGGTCCTCGAGGTGAACGCCGTCCCCGGCTGGCGGGCGCTCGCGCCGACGTGCGGCGTGGACGTGGCGCTGGAAATCGTCCGATACGTCGCGGAGGTCCGTCGGTGATGCGTTCGTCCGAAGCGTTCCAGACGGCGTGCATTTGGGAGGCCGTCGCCCGCAAGGTGGGCAACGTCCACCGCCGCGCCGACTTCGCCGGCACCTGCCTCGCCGATTTCCTGCTGAGCGCCGCCGCCGCCGCCCGCGCCTTCGATTCGGCCGCCGTGAACCCGGTCGGGCTGACGATCGAACTGGCGGCCCGCGCCACCCGCGAGGCGGTCGGGCAGAACACCAACCTGGGCATCCTCCTGCTGCTCGCGCCGCTGGCCGCCGCGCACCGCCTGACCGCGTCCGCCGTCGGCGACGTGCTGGCGACACTGAGCCTCGACGACGCCGTTCGCACCTACCACGCGATCCGGCTGGCGAACCCCGGCGGACTGGGCGACGCCGCCGAACAGGACGTGCGGCAGCGGCCGACGGTGACATTGCTAGACGCGATGAAACTCGCCGCCGACCGCGACCTGATCGCCCGCCAGTACGCGAACGGTTTCGCCGACGTGTTCGACCTGGGCGTGCCGGCGTTCCTCGCGGCGGTCGAGAAGTACGGCACCGTGGAAGCGGCGGTCATCGACTGCCAACTCCGCTGGCTGGCCGCGTTCCCGGATTCCCTCATCGCCCGCAAGTGCGGCCCGGCCGTAGCGGACGACGTGCAATCGCGGGTGAAAAACGTGCTGGCGCTCGGCGGCCTCGACACCGCCGCCGGCCGCCGCGCCGGAGTGGAACTGGACGCGCACCTTCGCTCCGACGGCAACCGGCTGAACCCCGGCACCGCCGCCGACTTGGTGACGGCGTGCTTGTTCGTCGCGCTCCGCGAGACTAAAGTGAAGTCGTCTGCACCGTTCCGATGGCCCGCTCCCGACTGGTTGTGAGTCCCATGCCCGCCGAGCATTTCTCCGTCCGCGTGGCCAAGGATTACTTGGTCTTCTGCTGCGGGCACTTCATCACCTACGACAAGAGCGAGTGCGAGCGGCTGCACGGGCACAACTACCGCGCGGCGGTGCAAATCGAGGGGCCGCTCGACGAGAACTGGTACGTGTTCGACTTCGTCGCCCTGAAGAACCGCGCCAAGATCGTGGTGGACGAACTCGACCACCACATGCTGCTGGCGACGCGGAACCCCCTCATCCGAATCGAAGAGGTGGGGGCGAACGTGGTCGCGCGGTTCGCCGGCAAGGAGTGGTCCTTCCCCCGCGAGGACTGCGTGCTGCTGCCGATCCAGAACACCACCGCCGAGCTGCTCGCCCGGTGGGTCGCGCACCGCCTGTTGGAAGACCTGAAGACGCACTACGGCCTGACGCCGGGCGTGCTGCGGGTGGAGATCGAGGAGACCTTCGGCCAGTCGGCCACTTACGAGTGGCGGGCCGAGGGGTGACGGCGTTCGCCCGTCCAGACGGGATACAATTCCATGTAGACCGTCCGGTTTCGGACAGTCGAACACGCTGGAGAGTCCGATCATGACCCACTTGCGCATCGCCGTGGGGGTCGCCGTCGCGGTCCTCGGCGTGCTGGCCGTCGGCGGTCATTCGCCGGCCCGACACCCGGCCGAGAAGGACATCCCCAAGCCGAAGGCCGAGGACCGCCCGCCGCGCGTCCCGCTTCCGAAAGGGCACGAACTGATGGCCGCCAAGCTCAAGGAAAGCCAGGCCGTCCTGGAGGGCATCGCCCTCGGCGACTTCCCGAAGGTCGAGAAGGCGTCCGTCGCGCTGGCCCGCATCAGTCAGGCGGCCGAGTTCCTGAACGCCGGCAAGTCGAAGGAGTACGAACTCCAGATCAACCTGTTCCGTCGGGCCGCCCAGACCGTGACCCAGAAGGCGAAGGACAAGAACATCGACGGCGTCGTTCTCGGCTTCCAGGACATGACCCTGACCTGCCTGAAGTGCCACCAGCACACCCGCGACAATAAGCCCGACGCACGGTTGCCAGGACTACCGTCGCTCGCCGGGAAGTGATCCGCCGGACTGCAACACGAGCCGCGACGGCGAAACTCCCCTTGCACACTTTGCCGGAGAAAGTAAACTCCCTTCGCCGGACGCCGACCCGCCTCGCTACTATGTTGGGAACTTTCAGTTCTCCCGCGTGAACGCGAGGCGGTACCGGTGTCCGGCGACGTGTGGGTCGAGTTGGCACCCCGGCAGGCGACGGTCGATGCGGCCCTCCGCCACACCCTCGCCCGGCTCACCGCCGACGCCCCGCCGGCCGTCGTCGAGGGCATGGCGCACAGCCTGCTCGCGCCCGGCAAGCGGCTCCGCCCGCTCCTCTGCCTCTTGGCCTGCGAGGCCGTCGGGGGGGAGTGGTCGGCCGCGCTGCCGGCGGCGGTCGCGGTGGAGATGATCCACACGTACTCGCTCATTCACGACGACCTGCCGGCGATGGACGACGACGACCTCCGCCGGGGCCGCCCGACCTGCCACGTCGTGTACGGCGAGGCGATGGCGATTCTGGCCGGCGACGGGCTGCTGACGCTGGCGTTCGAGGTGCTGGCCGACGGTTACGCCCCGGCGACGGCGGCGGTTTGCACCTTGGAATTGGCACGCGGAGCGGGCGCGGCCGGGATGGTCGGCGGGCAGGTGTTGGACCTCACCGCCGACGGGAAGATTCGACCGGCCACCGCCCGCGACATGTGGACCGTCGCCGACCTGGAAGCGATCCACCGGCGGAAGACCGGGGCGCTGTTCCGCTCGGCCCTGCGGCTCGGCGTTCACGCGGCGGGAGCGGCGGATCGCGCCGTCCTGGCGTGCATCGACGACTACGCGGCCGCGTTCGGGCTGGCCTTCCAGGTGACGGACGACTTGCTGGATGTGAGCGGGGACGCCGCGACGACCGGCAAGCGGGTGAACAAGGACGCCGACCGCGGCAAGCTGACGTACCCCGGGCTGCTCGGCCTCGACGCCAGCCGTCGGAAGGCGGCGGAGCTGGGAGCCGCCGCGGTCGCTGCGGCCGAGTCGTTCGGGCCGGCGGGCCGGCCGCTGGCGGATTTGGCACGATTTGTCGTCAGTCGGGACCGGTAGCCGGTTCGCCCACAGACGGAGTGTTTCTCATGGCCGACATTCTTCCCGGCATCCAGTCGCCCGCCGACCTCCACGCGCTCACCGACGACCAGTTGGGGCAGCTGACGGAGGAGATCCGCGGAGCGCTGGTGTCGGTCCTCACCATCCGCTCGGCGCACTTCGCCAGCAACCTCGGCGTGGTCGAACTGTGTCTCGCCCTGCACCTCACTTACGACTTCGCCAAGGACCGGCTGATCTGGGACACCGGCCACCAGGTGTACCCGCACAAGCTCATCACCGGCCGGTACAAGGCGTTCCCGTCGATCCGCACGAAGGGCGGGCTGATGGGCTTCCCGAACCCGGCCGAATCGCTCTACGACCTGTTCATGACCGGGCACGCCGGCGCGAGCGTGTCCACCATCGCCGGCCTGAAGGCGGGCGACGACCTGCTCGGCCACACCGACCGGCACGCGGTCGCCGTCATCGGCGACGGCGCGCTGCCCAGCGGCATGGTGTTCGAGGCGTTCAACAACATCGGCGGCGCGGACCAGAACGTCCTCGTCGTGCTGAACGACAACAAGATGGGCATCTGCCCGCGCACCGGCGGCATCGCCCAGTACCTCGACCAGTGCCGGATGACCGGCCTGTATCAGGGCGGCAAGCGGACGCTGAACGCGCTGCTCGGCCAGATCCCGTTCATCGGCGAGGCGGCCCGGTCGTCGCTGGAGAGCATCCGCGACGGCCTGAAGGCGACCCTCAAGAACGGCATGCTGTTCGAGGAGTTCGGCTTCCGCTACTTCGGCCCGGTGGACGGCCACGACCTGAAGTCCCTCCGCCGCATCCTCCGCGATCTGAAGGGCCAGAAGGGGCCGCTGCTGCTGCACGTGTTCACCAACAAGGGGCACGGCGTCCAGCAGGCGGCCGACGACCCGGTGACGTTCCACAGCCCCGGCGTGTTCGAGGCGGTCGGGCCGGGCCGCCGGAACATCAGCGTGAAGAAGGGCGGCAGCCGGGTGTACACCGATGTCATGTCCGGGGCCATCCACGCGGCCTTGAAGGCCGACCCGAAGGCGTGCGTGCTGACGGCCGCCATGTGCCAGGGGAACAAGCTGGAGAAGGTCCGCACCGATTTTCCCGAGCAGTTCTTCGACGTGGGCATCTGCGAGAGCCACGGCGTGGCGTTCGCTGCCGGCATGGCCAAGGCCGGGGCGCGGCCCATCGTGGACATTTACAGCACGTTCCTCCAGCGCGGCTTCGACCAGATTTTCCAGGAAGTCTGCCTGCAAAACTTGCCGGTCGTGTTCGCGATGGACCGCGCCGGCATCGTCGGACCGGACGGCCCGACGCACCACGGCTGCTTCGACATCCCGTACATGCGGCTGTTCCCGAACATGGTGTCGCTCGCCCCGGCGGACGAGGCCGACGTGGAGCCGATGCTCCAGTGGGCGCTGAAGCACACCGGCCCGGTCAGCATCCGCCTGCCCCGCGCGAACGCCGAGACGCTGCCCCGCGCCAAGCCGCACCTGCCGATCGAACTGGGCAAGTCGGAAGTGCTGACGTGGGGGCCGGACGGCTGCTTCCTGGCCTTCGGCACCACGGCCCACGCCTGCCTGCAAGCGGCGAAGGACCTCCGCGAGGACGGTATCAACGTCGGCGTCATCAGCGCGCGGTTCGTGAAGCCGCTGGACACCAACACGATCCTGGCGGCGGTCGAAAGCCTGCCTCTCGTGGTGACGGTCGAAGAGGGGACGCTCGAAGGCGGGTTCGGCAGCGCGGTGCTGGAAGCCGCCAACGCCGCCGGCCTCGACACCCGGCGCGTGATCCGCCGCGGGTATCCGGACAAGTTCATCGAACACGGCGACCGCAACGAGCTGCTCGCCGGCATGGGCCTGGACGCCGCCGGCCTCGCCGACACCGTCCGCACGGCGCGGGGCGCGATCGCGGTGCCGCTGGCGAAAACCGGCAAGCGCGAGGCCGTCGGGGTGGGGTGATACCGAATCGTGTTGAAGGGTAACCGTGGTACGATGGTACGATGTGGTCTTCGCCCTCTCCTGCCAGAGGTGAGGGCAGAAATCACAGTTGTTGTTCAGCCCGGTTTGGTACGACAGCCCACACTGCCCCCGCATGAAGTCAGCTATGACCGTTCCGAACCGACGACCGCTTCTCGCCGCGACCCGAGCCGGCTTCCTGGTCGTGGCCATAGCTGCCTTGGCCGTCTCGGCCTCAGCCCAAGAGCGGATCCGCGTCCACGAGTTCTCCGGCGGCTTAGAAAGCCTCGGTTTCTCTGCGACGGGGGGGGTACGCCGCCTCCGTGGTAACCAATGACTCCGTGCTGTACGACACCAAGACCGGGCGCATCGTCAAGCAGTTCGACCCCGCCCTAGGGCACACATCTGCCGTGGCCTATGGCCCAGCGGACCGCCTGTTCGCGTCCGCGATTGCAGACAAGGATCGTGGAGGTGCGATATTCTTCGCCGTGCGGGGTTGGCTCGTCGCCACCGGCGTGAAGCAATTCGACCTCGGCGGTCATGACGCCAAGATCGTGTCCGTGGCCTTTTCCCCGGACGGGAAGAGGCTTGCGTCCGGTCAACAGGATGGCAAGGTCCGCCTCTGGCGTCCCAATGGGAAGCAGCCGCTGGCGACGCTTGATGAGCACGTTGGAGATGTTTTTATCGCCTTCACACCAGGCGGACGCGAATTCGTCACCGCGGGCGGCGACGGTAAAATCCTCTTATGGGACACCGAGTCCATCAAGGTGTTGGGCCACCTGAAGAAGAAAGGGGACCAGGCGATCCGGGCACTCTCCATCTCGACAAAAGGAGACGAACTGCTGGTGGCCGACGGGGGCGACGAGATTCAGGTGTGGGATCTGCCGAAACGCAAGCAGACCGGGACGGTCACGCCGACCCTCCCGAATCAGCCAGCCGGACCGGGGCGTGGTTTGATGGCCGTTGCCGCCGACTCACGTTTGGCGGCTGTGGCCGTGGGACGGTCCGTGGTGGTGTGGGATCTGGCGACAAATAAGTCGATCGGTCTGTGCGAACACCCGCGTCTGTATGAAGTGCGCGGTGTCAGCATCTCTCCAGACGGGAAGACGTTGCTGACCGGCGCTACCCACATGGTCACGGATAAGACGGAAGTAGTCCTCTGGAGTCTGCCTCCACTCCGAAAATAACCGGGGGACGCGAACAGTCACGGATCAATCGGATTCCAGTACTTTCAAGTTGCGCGGTTTCGAGTGGCGGAACGCATGGGATTCCCGGTCAATGGTGGTTGCCGCGCCTCCAGGACCGGAGCCTCCCATGCGTCCCACGGCCCACTGTATCCGACCCACCCCGGTCTCCGCCACTCGTCACCTGCGGCCCGTCTTGACCGACTGGCTCTCCCGTGCCGTTCGCCTGCCGACGAATCGCCGCACCTGCACCCCCGCCACCGTCTGGTCGCTGCTGCTGTTCGCCGCCGCCTTCGCCCGCTCGCTGGCGGCCGCGTGTGCGGCTCCGGCCGGCGGGCCGTCCGGTCAGGCCGTCCGGAACGCCCTCCGCGCCTCCCTCCCGAAGCGGCGGCGGACGTTGGAGCGATGGCTGCTCCCGGCCCTCCATGCCCCGGTCGGCAAGCCCCGGCGGGCGGTGCGACTGGCCATCGATTACCACCGCATCGGGTACTTCGGCCGCCCGAACCCGGACACCACCCGGAGCAAGTCGGCCGGCGGCACGCACACGTTCCACACCTGCGCCACCGCGTGCGCCGTCGGCGGCCCGAACCGATACACCCTCGGGCCGACCGCCGTCGGCGAGCGTGAGCCGATGGCCGAGGTGGTCACCCGCCTGCCCGACCGGGTGGCGGCGTCCGGCGTAACCGTCCGCGAGGTGTTGCCGGACAAGGCGTTCTTCGCGCTGGCGGTGATGCGGCGGTTGCAGGCGCGACGCCTGCCGTTCGTCATCCCGGCGGCGATCCGCGGGCGGAAGCCGCGGCGGTCGGCGAGGCGGTCGGGCTGCGGGCCTTGCGCCGGGGG